>JAPHRD010000075.1 GCA_026196225.1 Motiliproteus sp. | reverse complement strand
TTATCAGGGTCATAACAGGTGTCCACTTGAATCTGGGTGGACACCTACATTATCCGCTTGAGCCTGGCGCGGAAGATGGGTTTACCGGCCGGTTACGGGGTTGCTAACGTATCGTCGAGTTTATAAGTGTTTTTCATGCGGCACCTTAAAAAAACATCATAACCTCATGTTATATATGGTTATATATTCTGGGCTGGTAGGCTGCTTAGACATTGGTCTATTCTAATAGAAGGATTGAACCTGTCATCTAGCGTAGAGTCATAAACACCAGAATCTTCTTACCAATTACTATACTTAAAGGGAACCGGGTAATGCGTGAAAAGCAGGCTCACGGTATTATGGGTTAAAACAGTATTAACGGGTTCTGGTAGATGAGTTTTTCGATTAGCAACAACATGACTATTCGCATGAGCGGGGAGGGTGAGCACGACCATGATGGTGGATTGGTAACTCAAGAGGCAAAACCTGCTCTTAAGCCGCCGTCAATGTACAAAGTCATCTTATTAAATGATGACTATACTCCAATGGATTTCGTAGTTGAGGTGCTCAAAGTATTCTTCAATATGGAGCAGGAAAAAGCCACACAAATCATGCTGGCAATCCATACACAGGGAAGGGCTGTCTGTGGTGTATACCCAAGGGACATCGCTGAAACAAAAGCGGCACAGGTAAATCAGTATTCAAGACAGAGCCAACATCCCTTGCTCTGTGAAGTTGACAAAGCGTAATCGGTTTTAGGGGCTGTAACATGCTGAACAAAGATCTTGAACTCACCTTGAGCATGGCTTTTCAGGAAGCCAGAAATAAGCGACATGAGTTTATGACCGTCGAACACCTCCTGCTGGCGTTATTGAGCAATAACTCTGCGGTAGAGGTCCTTGATGCCTGTGGTGTTGATATCGACAAGCTGCGCGCCAATCTCAACGCATTTGTGGATTCTACAACGCCATTAATACCGGCTGACGATCAGGAGCGAGATACTCAACCCACATTAGGATTCCAGCGGGTTCTCCAGCGGGCTGTTTTTCATGTGCAGTCTTCTGGAAAGAACGAGGTAACCGGAGCCAATGTCCTTGTTGCTATCTTTAGTGAGCAAGAAAGTCAGGCTGTTTACGCCCTAAATCAGCAAAGTGTTGAGCGTATTGATGTAATTAATTACATCTCTCACGGTATTTCTAAAGTGGTCGATAATAGTCATCCCCACGATCATGACCATGATCAGGGTCTTGAGGTCGAGCAAGAAGAAGAGGGCGGTCAATCCAGTAGTCCGCTGCAACAATTTGCTATCAATCTCAATGAGGTGGCTAAAAACGGCCGGATAGACCCTTTGGTTGGTCGCCAGCAAGAGCTGGAGCGGGTAATTCAGATTCTATCCCGTCGGCGTAAGAATAACCCGTTATTGGTTGGTGAAGCGGGCGTTGGTAAAACGGCTATCGCTGAAGGCTTGGCGAAAAAAATTGTCGATAGTGAGGTTCCAGAAGTTATCGAAGAGAGCACCGTTTATTCTCTTGATATGGGGGCATTGCTGGCAGGAACCAAATACCGAGGGGACTTCGAGAAGCGCTTGAAAGGCTTACTCGCCGAAATTGGTAAAGAGGAGCATAGCATCCTGTTTATTGACGAGATCCATACCATCATCGGAGCGGGTGCTGCCTCCGGTGGCGCAATGGATGCTTCAAATCTATTAAAACCACTATTGAGTAGCGGGGAGCTACGCTGTATTGGATCTACGACATTTCAAGAGTTTCGTGGGATTTTCGAGAAAGATCGTGCCCTCGCTCGTCGATTCCAAAAGATTGATGTACTCGAGCCCAGTGTTGATGAAACCTATCAGATCCTAAAAGGACTTAAGTCTCGTTACGAGAGCCATCACAATCTTACCTATACCAATAAAGCCCTCAAGGCGGCCTCAGAGCTTGCTGATCGTTATATCAATGATAAGCACATGCCTGACAAAGCGATCGATGTGATGGACGAGGCGGGAGCCTACCAGCAGTTAGTTGTCGATAAAAAGCGTAAGAAACGAATTGATGTTGTTGATATCGAAACCATTGTTGCCAAAATCGCTCGTATTCCCCCTAAAACAGTATCGGTGTCTGACAAAGAGCAACTGCAAAGTCTTGAAAAGAATTTGAAGATGGTGGTCTTTGGGCAGGATCCTGCTATTGATTCATTATCATCTGCGATCAAGTTATCCAGAGCTGGCTTGAATGAGCCGCAGAAGCCGATTGGTTCCTTCCTGTTTGCCGGTCCTACCGGTGTGGGTAAGACCGAGGTGACGGTTCAGTTGGCTAAGATCATGGGGATCGAGCTGGTTCGATTTGATATGTCTGAATATATGGAGCGCCATACCGTATCACGGCTGATCGGTGCGCCTCCTGGATATGTTGGCTATGATCAGGGTGGGTTGTTGACTGAAGCGGTAACCAAGACGCCTCATTGTGTTCTGTTATTGGATGAAATTGAAAAAGCTCACCCCGAAGTATTCAACATTCTTCTCCAGGTAATGGATAACGGTACCCTAACCGACAACAACGGTCGTAAAGCCGATTTCCGTAACGTGATTTTGGTCATGACCACTAATGCCGGCGCTCAGGAGTTGAGTCGTCGCTCCATTGGATTCTCAACGCAAGACCACAGCAGCGATGGTATGGAAGCTATCCGCAAAACCTTTACTCCGGAATTCCGTAACCGGTTGGATGCGATTATTCAATTCCAGTCATTGGATGCTGAGGTTATTCGAGGCGTTGTGGATAAGTTCCTGGTTCAGTTGCAAGCTCAATTGGAAGACAAGCGGGTGCAATTGATCGTAGATGATTTGGCTGTAGATTGGCTGGCTGAAAATGGATATGACGAAAAAATGGGTGCACGCCCAATGTCCCGACTTATTCAGGAAGAGGTTAAAAAACCTTTAGCCGAGCAGGTGCTGTTTGGTGATCTTGCGGGTAAGGGAGGTAAGGTCGAAATTACTGTTGAGCAGGATAAGCTCAAATTTAATTATGAGGCAGCATAGACGCTGCCTCAATCAATGCGGCATTTCCGTTAGCGGGCGCGGTAGACGATGCGTCCTTTGGAGAGGTCGTAAGGTGTTAGCTCAACCTTTACCTTGTCACCGGTGAGAATGCGGATGTAGTGCTTACGCATCTTGCCGGAGATATGTGCGGTTACAACGTGGCCATTTTCGAGTTCTACCCGGAACATAGTATTGGGCAGAGTGTCGATAATGGTGCCGTCCATTTCAATAGATTCTTCTTTTGCCATTACTGGGCTTACCTCTTGGCTAATTGGCCGTGGTTCATGACTTCTAAGGCGCGGTATTTTGCCTCATTTATAATCATTTAGCAAAACAATATGTGTGCTGTTAGGAGATTTTTGCAGGCCGGTCCATTTGTGCCCAGTGGCCGTCAAAAAGCAGCTGGATGGGGCGGTAGTCGATTTTGTAGTCCATTTTCTGACAGCCCTTAATCCAATATCCCAGATAGAGGTAGGGAAGCTCCATCTCTTGGACTGCTTGAATCTGGCGGATTATGGAATAGCGCCCCAAGCTGCGTTGACTCTCTTCGGGATCAAAAAAGGTGTAGATGGCAGACAATCCCTGGTCCAGACGATCGACCACCGCTACTGCAATAATCTTCTGATCCTTTTGAAATTGATAAAAATAGGTGTCTTGCTGGGAATTCACCAGAAAGGATTCGAACTGCTCAGCGCTTGGAGGGAACATGTCCCCGTCAGCATGCCTGACATTGATATATTTTTCGTAAAGCTCGTAAAGTTGGTCACTGCTGTAGGGTCGAACCACCTCCAGTTTAAGATCCTGGTTACGACTCAGAATTCGTTTTTGGCTTTTGCTGAGACGAAATTGATCGACAGGAATCCGTGCAGATACACAGGCGTTACAGCCATTGCAGTGGGGGCGGTAAACGTGGGGGCCGCTGCGCCGAAATCCGAAATCCGACAGAACGCTATAGCTGGTGTTATCCAGTACCGCTTTGGGATCGACAAACAGGGTCTTTGCCTGTCTGTTGCTGAGATAACTGCACGGATGTTCGGGAGTGGCGTAGAACTGTAAATCTTGCAAATCTGTCACGTGGTTTGTCCGGGTTCCTGGTGGCTCCACTCCATCTGCCATGGGTGTTTGACGTCGGAATCCAGCTCCCGGTTCAAAATTTGAAGAAACTCAGGGCGAGATATTTCAACGGCACCGAGACTGGCTAAGTGATCGCTATACACTTGGCAGTCAACTAAATAATAACCCCAGCTACGCAATTGTTCGACTAAATAGACGAAGGCAATCTTAGAAACATCCCGTTCGCGACTGAACATCGACTCACCAAAAAACAGTCTTCCCATTGCCAAGCCGTATAGACCGCCGATCAACTGTCCTTGATCCCAGATCTCCACAGAGTGGGCTACACCCAAATGATGTAGATCGAGATAGGCTGATTTCATATCGGCTGTAATCCAGGTTTCAGAGCAATTTTCTCTAGGGGCAGAACAGGCTTCAACTACTGCAAGAAAATCTCGGTCGAAGGTTACTTCGTAGCTATGTTTGCGAAGAGCCTTTTTAAGGCTTCTGGAGATATAGAGATCTTCGGGGTACAGCACGCAACGAGGGTTGGGGCTCCACCATAGGATAGGCTGATCTTTGTCATACCAAGGAAAAATCCCCTGACGGTAGGCAGAGATTAAGCGGGCACTGGATAGATTACCCCCCGCAGCCAGGAGTCCGTTTGGATCACGGAGCGCTTTGCTTACCGGGGGGAATTCGTCCTGCTCTGATTCAAGCCAGACAATTTGGGACATCTTTACCGACAGCCGTCAAGGCTACTTGTTGAGCTTGTCCAGGAAGCGTTCTGCATCCAGCGCTGCCATGCAACCGAAACCGGCCGATGTTACAGCCTGACGGTATACTTGATCTGCCACATCGCCAGCAGCATAAACGCCGGGAATGCTTGTTTGAGTTGCGTTACCATTCAGTCCACTGGTGATATGCAGGTAGCCGTTGTTCATTTCCAATTGGCCAGCAAAAATGTCGGTGTTGGGTTTGTGACCGATGGCGACAAATACGCCCTGAGTGTCCAGCTCTTTGGTGTCACCGCTGTTGACGTCTTTGATCCGAACGCCGGTAACGCCCATATCATCGCCAAGCACCTCTTCAAGTGTATGGTTCCACTCGATGGTGATATTTCCGTTTTCAACTTTTTCGAGGATCTCGTCCTGCAAGATCTTTTCACTTCGAAGGCTATCGCGACGGTGAATCAGAGTAACTTCCGCAGCGATGTTGGAAAGATACAGAGCCTCCTCTACCGCAGTGTTACCGCCACCGATAACAACAACATTTTGATTTTTATAGAAAAAACCGTCGCAGGTGGCACAGGCGCTCACGCCTTTACCCATAAAGGCTTCTTCGGATTCCAGACCCAGATATTGGGCAGATGCGCCAGTGGCAATGATCAAGGCGTCGCAAGTGTATTCAGCGCTGTCACCCTTAAGAACAAAGGGACGTTGCTGTAATGCCACTTCGTTAATGTGGTCGAAGATGACTTCAGTTTCGAAGCGCTCAGCATGTTGTTGCATGCGCAGCATCAGCTCAGGGCCCTGCACACCTTCGGCGTCTCCGGGCCAGTTATCCACGTCGGTAGTGGTTGTCAGCTGCCCACCTGCCTGCATGCCGGTAATGACAACAGGATTCAAGTTGGCACGGGCTGCGTAAATAGCGGCGGTGTAGCCTGCTGGGCCTGATCCCAAAACGATCAGACGGTGGTGTATCACTTCACTCATGGGGTGCTCTCAGTAGAGTAAGGTTAGAGTTTGAACGATGTATTGGCAGTATCTTAATGCAAACGAGGGAACCATATCCATACATAACAAGTCTGTTTGTGCAGGTGCAACGCTGCTCCAGCCAGATAAAATATGGTACTTTTATCGTTTTATTCAAGGGGACAACCGGAATTGACCATCACTGAGCGCGAAGCCTTTATCAGTTTTGTTTCTCGCATCGTCAAAGAGGGCGGGCTGATACTGTTGATCGCGAGTTGCTGTTTTCTGCTCTTATCGTTGATGAGTTTTGACGCTCGCGACCCCGGTTGGTCGCATTTGGGCTATGACGGAGCTGTGCGCAACCTTGCCGGTGTCGCCGGAGCGTGGATGGCGGACTTCTGTTATTCCGGTTTAGGTTTTTTTGCCTTTGCGCCTCCCATTATGCTGGCCTATCGTTCTACACTTTTTCTGCGTAAACGTGATGAAAGTTTTGTCAAAGCAATGCCGTATTTTACCTTGCGTCTGCTAGGTGCTCTGTTATTTATCTTTGCTGGTGCGGCCTTGGCCAGTCTCCATTTTAGTAATCAGTGGCTGCAGTTACCCTTTGGAGCGGGAGGGATGTTCGGACTATCGGGCTCTGACGCCGCTTTAGGATTGTTCGGGCTGATCGGTTCCACCTGTTTACTGCTTGCACTATGGATGCTGGGCCTGACTTTGTTTGCCGATCTGTCTTGGTTTCAATTGGCAGACTGGCTTGGGCAAAAAATGCTCGAATTTTGGAATCTATGCAAACAACAATTACCGGTAAAGCAGGAAAAATCTGCAGTTGCTGCTAATGCAGCTTCTGATCACTTCGTAGAGGAAACTGACGATAGAGATTTATCGGTTGAATCCGAGAAAGGGCTGCCTTGGAGCCTTTTTGATCGCGGTGAGAAAGTTCTGCCAGCAGATGCCACTATACAAGAACCCGAATTTATTGAAGATTTTTCAGAAGCGGAACCCGCCTATCATGCGTCGGAAGCGATTATTGATCCCGTAAAAGATACGCCCCCTGTCCCGGACAATGCGCCCGCAAATATGCCTGCAAGCAGCGTCGGTGAGAAGCACGTAAAAATTGTACCTCTATCAGAAAGCATGCAACCCCAACCCAATGATGATGAGGCGAGCGCCGTATCGGCGAAATTAACAGTTCCTCGTCTGTTGGGTAAGAAAAGAATACCCAGCATAAAATTGCTGGACAAAGCCGAAAGCAAAACAGATCTGGGGTTCAGCCCAGAAGTGCTCGAATCCATGTCCCGTCTTCTGGAAGCTAAACTAAAAGATTTTGGAGTTGTAGCCGAGGTAGTGGAGGTTAATCCTGGCCCGGTTATTACTCGTTTTGAGATCCAGCCCTCGCCAGGCACCAAAGTCAGTAAAATATCCAATCTTGCCAAGGATCTTGCACGTTCCATGGCAGTCCTGAGTGTCCGTGTTGTGGAAGTGATTGCAGGTAAATCAGTGGTGGGTATCGAAATACCTAATGAAGATCGCGAGACTGTTCGCCTCAGTGAAGTGCTGGGATCTGGTTCCTACGATCGTGCAGAATCAAAGCTGAGTTTGGGGTTGGGTAACGATATTGCCGGAAACCCGGTTGTGGTTAATCTGGCCAAAATGCCCCACCTGTTGGTGGCGGGTACCACCGGTTCTGGTAAATCGGTCGGTGTTAACGCCATGCTACTCAGTCTATTGTTCAAGGCGACACCTGATGAAGTTCGGCTGATGATGGTCGATCCCAAAATGCTGGAGCTGTCGATCTACGACGGTATTCCACATCTGTTGACCCCAGTTATTACCGACATGAAGGAAGCAGCCTCTGGGCTTCGTTGGTGTGTAGCAGAGATGGAGCGTCGCTATCGCTTGATGGCGAAGATGGGAGTAAGAAACCTTCAAGGTTTTAACGATAAAGTTCGCGCCGCTCGTGATGCTGGCCAACCCTTGGTCGACCCCCTATGGAATCCGTTGGAGGAGGGCTTTGATGAAAACGCTCCTGCTCCGGAACTGGAAACTCTGCCTTATATTGTGGTGGTGATCGACGAATTTGCTGACATGATGATGATTGTTGGTAAGAAAGTTGAAGAGCTTATCGCTCGAATCGCGCAAAAAGCGCGGGCCGCGGGTATTCACCTTATCCTTGCAACTCAACGCCCTTCTGTGGATGTAATAACTGGTCTAATCAAGGCCAACGTTCCTACTCGTATCGCTTTTCAGGTCTCATCTAAAATCGACTCTCGAACCATTCTCGATCAGAGTGGGGCAGAGCACCTGCTAGGCTACGGCGATATGCTCTACTTGCCAGCCGGAACCAGTATGCCAATTCGAGTGCATGGGGCCTTTGTCGCCGATGATGAAGTACACCGCGTGGTTGAAGCCTGGAAGAAATGGGGACCTGCAGAGTTTGTCGAAGAAATTCTGCAGGCCCAGGTGGATGCTGATCTGACTGTCGGTACCACTGGGTCCCTGTTCGAAGAAGAACAGGATGCTTTATACGATGAGGCGGTTGCCTTCGTGACTCAGAGTCGACGAGCCTCCATCTCTGCGGTTCAGCGTAAACTTAAGATCGGCTACAACCGTGCGGCACGGATGGTTGAGTCCATGGAAGCGGCAGGCGTCGTCAGCGAGGCAGGCCACAACGGTAGCCGTGAAGTGCTTGCGCCGCCGCCTGTTCAATAAATACTTTAAGTTAGATTTTCATAAAGGATTGTAGATGCGACAACTGGTTTTAAGTCTGCTGCTGTTAGGGTTTTCAAGTTACAGTTTTGCCAATAATACGGCGACAGAAAACCTTCACCGATTATTGTCCACGCTTAATAGTTTCAGCGCCGATTTCGAACAGTTAGTACTCGACAGCAGTGGTTCGAGGCTTCAGGCCAGTCACGGCCATGTTGATTTAAGACGTCCAGGGCTATTTCGCTGGCAAACCAATGAGCCTTTCCCGCAGCTATTGGTTTCCGACGGAGAAACGCTTTGGCTCTACGATGAGGATCTTGAGCAGGTAACACAGCAAAGTGTTGATAGGCGTCTCACCAATACTCCCGCACTGCTGCTCAGTGGTGATCTGTCGGATTTACAGAAAAGTTTTGTAATATCGGGGCCGGTTATCGGCGATGAAGGTGTTTACAGACTGACGCCGATTGATGAAAACGCCATGTTTGCTGTGATGCGGATTATGTTTACCGAGGGCCAGCCTGTAGAGATGCAGCTGGAAGATAATCTGGGCCAACAGACCAGCGTGGTTTTTAGTAATCGTTTATTTAATCCGATGTTGGATCCAGATTTGTTCACCTTCGAAATTCCCGAAGATGCCGATGTGATTGTCGAATAGGAAGTACAGCAGACAATGCCAACAGACCTGTTCGACGAACAACAGACCGGCTATCAGCCGCTTGCAGCGAGAATGCGTCCCGCGATTCTAGATGAGTATCTGGGACAGGATCATATTCTCGGGACGGACAAGGCTCTCCGTAAGGCTCTTGAGCAAGGTAATCCCCACTCAATGGTGCTCTGGGGACCACCTGGCGTAGGAAAAACTACACTTGCGCGATTGATTGCCCAATTGAGTGACGCCCATTTCGAATCCATCTCGGCGGTTTTAGCGGGGGTTAAGGATATCCGTGAAGCGGTGGAAAGGGCCAAACTTCATCGTGCCCAGTCGGGTCAAAAAACGATTCTTTTTGTAGATGAGGTGCATCGATTCAACAAATCCCAGCAAGATGCTTTTCTGCCTTATATCGAAGAGGGGACGTTAATCTTTATCGGTGCCACCACCGAAAACCCATCCTTTGAACTCAACAGTGCGTTGTTGTCCCGGGCACGGGTATATCTATTGCGTTCACTAGGGACCGATGTGTTGGTATCGATGATTGATCACGCACTTGCAGATAATGAACGAGGCCTTGGTCAACGTAATATTGAGATCGATCAGAATGCCATTGAGACGTTGGCTAGAGCAGCAGACGGTGATGGTCGTCGGGCGTTAAATCTTCTCGAAGTGGCAGTAGACCTGGCCCACCGGGATGGAGAGGTGGAGCGGGTTGATAATACTGTGGTGGATGAGGTTTTGCAGGGACATGCCCGCCGTTACGATAAAGGCGGTGATATCTTTTATGATCAGATTTCGGCATTTCACAAATCCGTTCGCGGTTCTTCGCCGGACGGAGCCTTGTACTGGTATGCCCGAATGTTGGATGGTGGCTGTGATCCCCTTTACGTAGCACGCCGCCTGTTGGCTATCGCTTCCGAAGATATTGGTAACGCTGATCCGCGGGCTATGGAAGTGGCACTCAACGCCTGTAGCGCCTTTGAACGTTTAGGTCCTGCAGAAGGGGAGCGGGCAATAGCCCAGGCTGCCATCTATTGTGCCTGCGCACCAAAAAGTAACGCGGTCTATCTCGCCTTCAATCAAGCCAAAGCAGATGTTGGCCAGGACCCGTCTTACGAAGTACCTGCCCATCTTCGCAATGCCCCCACCAACCTGATGAAAGAGTTGGGTTACGGCGATGAATATCGTTATGCTCACAACGAAGAACAGGGCTACGCCGCCGGGGAATGTTATCTGCCGGAAGAGATTCGGCACCGTCGTTACTACCAACCAGAAAGTCGCGGTCTTGAGATTAAGATTGGTGATAAACTGGAGCACCTGCGTCAGCTGGATCAAACCAGTAGTCGAAAGCGGTACAGCAACAGCGAAAGTGACGAGAACAGAAATTAAATACGGAAAATTAACGGATTAAACCATGCTGCAGTTACTGTTTATCGCCGCGGGTGGAGCGCTGGGTGCGCTAGGACGTTATTGGGTGAGTGGCTATGTGGTCAATAATACCGATCACTACTTGCCGCTGGGCACTTTGACAGTCAACGCTGTAGGGTCCCTGTTGATGGGTGCCTGTTTTGTCCTGATTATGGAAAAATCCCAGCTGGCCCCCGAATACCGACCGCTGTTAATGGTGGGCTTCCTAGGCGCGTTTACTACCTTTTCTACCTTCTCTCTGGAAACCGTCGCTCTGATGCAGGAAGGGCATATCATGTCGGCGGCAATTTATATATTATTAAGCGTCGTTTGCTGCATAGCGGCGCTCTATGGTGGAATCTGGTTTACCCGAGCCCTGTTCTAACAGCTTCAGCGAAAAATTCTCACACAAAATTGACGATAAGGTTTCACTGCTCCCATGCTTGATCCAAAACTCCTTCGTGCTGACATTGACGGTATTGCACAAAAACTGTCGATAAAAGGTTATCAACTCGACGTAGGGCAATTTAGCGAACTGGAATCAGCCCGAAAGGATCTGCAATCCAAAACCGAACAGATGCAGGGGCTGCGAAAAAAGCAAGCGGCTAAGATCGGTATGGCGGCGAAGGCGGGGGAAGATATTGCTCCCCTCAAGGCTGAAGGCGAGCAGATCAAAAAAGATCTGGAAGTTTTGGCTCAGGATTATAAGCAGGTTCAGGATCAATTGGACCAGCTACTCTGGGGCATTCCCAATATTCCAGATGAGTCGGTTCCTGCCGGTGAGACAGAAGACGATAACGTTGAAGTTCGTGTTTGGGGCGAGCCGACACAGCTTGATTTTGAGCCGGTGGATCATGTCGATCTGGGCGGTAGAGATCAACTGTTGGATTTCGAGACTGCTGCTAAGATTACAGGATCCCGTTTCGCTCTAATGCGCGGAAAGATGGCGCGTCTGCATCGGGCACTAATCCAATTTATGTTGGATGTGCAAACAGAGCAGCACGGCTACGAAGAGGTTTATGTTCCCTATCTGGTCAACCAAGACAGTTTGCGTGGTACCGGACAGCTTCCCAAGTTTGAGGAGGATCTGTTCAAAGTCCCTGGTGATAACGATTTTTACCTGATTCCCACCGCAGAAGTACCGGTCACCAATATTGTTCGCGGTGAAATTATTGATGCAGCCAAACTACCGCTTAAATTTTCTGCCCACACCCCTTGTTTCCGCAGTGAAGCTGGAAGTTACGGTCGTGATACCCGTGGCATGATCCGCCAGCATCAGTTCGAAAAAGTAGAATTGGTGCAATTGGTCAAGCCATCCGAATCAATGCAGGCGCTAGAAGAGTTAACCGGTCATGCAGAAGCCATATTGCAAAAACTGCAACTACCCTACCGCACGGTCATCCTCTGTGGAGGGGATCTAGGCTTCTCTGCTGTTAAAACCTATGACCTCGAAGTTTGGCTGCCTGGTCAGCAAAAGTATCGGGAGATTTCTTCCTGTTCCAATATGGGTGATTTCCAGGCGCGAAGGATGCAAGCTCGCTGGCGCAATCCTGAAACGGGCAAACCTGAATTACTGCACACTCTCAACGGTTCGGGTCTGGCAGTAGGGCGGACTTTAGTGGCGGTTCTTGAAAACTACCAGAATGCAGATGGTTCTATCTCAGTACCTGAAGTACTAGTCCCTTACATGGGCGGTGTTGATAAAATCTAAAAAATTCTCTTTGTTTGGCTAAAAAGCGATCGATTAGTGTTGTTTTGTTGTCGAATATCAATACATCGATTTTTAATCGTCAATATGCCGTGCTAGTCTTTGTTACAACATGTATAAAAATTTGTTGTTGCAACAAAGAGTTGCGCAAAACATAAAATGTTCGGTCAATCTACGGATTAGTGGATGAGATTTACAGCTTTATCGCTGCTATTGTTAATATCCATACCCGCATGGGCTGATTTCTACGAAGGATTGGATGCCTATCAACGTGGAGATCACGCTGCTGCGTTAAAGTCATGGCGTTCGCTGGCTATCCAGGGGAATGCGAGTGCCCAGTATGATCTAGGCCTCGTCTACTTATCTGGTCAGGGCTTAAAGAAGGATCCCGTCAAAGCATCCTACTGGATGCGCAAATCTGCCTATCAGAAATTACCTCGCGCTATGGCGATGCTTGGTACTATGTATGAGCAAGGTTTGGGTGTCGCCAAAAACTACAAAGAAGCAGGTACATGGTATCACCGTGCCGCAGAAGAGGGTGATCCTTTAGGTCAGTTCCGTTTGGGTATGTTGTACAAGATGGGTAAAGGTGTCACTCGTGATTACGCTCAGGCTATGCACTGGTTGCTGTTCGCCTCAGAGCGCGGCTTAGCCCCCGCCCAATATAATCTGGCGACTATGTATTATCGGGGCGAAGGCGTTCCCAAGCGTTTTCACAAAGCGCTGAAATGGCATACCAAGGCTGCATCTCAGGGTAATACCAACTCTCTGATAACTTTGGGTGTTATGCATTTCAAAGGTGAAGGCGTAGACCGCAATCTGAAAGAAGCTTATAGCTGGTGGGCCACAGCGGTTGCCGCTGGCGATGAAGGTTCGACCCGTACTCGAGATGCCGTAGCAGCCATGATGTCTAAAGATGAATTAAGGGACGCTCAGAAGATTGCCGATCAGAAAATCTCCCGCTTAATGCTCAACAAAGATAAAAAAAAACACTAGTCACAGCCCTCCATTAGGCTAGCGCCTCTCCACTTAGTATTTTGACCAGTTCCTGCTGCAAATCTTCCATACCATTCCTGCATTGTTCCGATATCGGTTGTCCGAGTTCGTAGTCATATCCTCGAATCGCTAATTGCCAGAGCTGCCCAGGACGTGGCTTACCAATTTGATCGCACACAGAAAGTAATTGGGATGGTGATAGGGTGTGGCTTAAAGGGCCTATAGCTGTAGCCTCAGTAACCTGGCTTAGCGAATAGGGTTGCGACAATCCTACGGAAGAATCGATGATTAAAGTTGGATGAACACCCGTCAGATCAAAAATGTCTTCCAGTTGAAGTTGTATAACACTGCGAAGGTTTATTTCGCATATATACAATGCTTTAGGGCTTTTATTTAAAGTTCTTTGAAGGAATGTGTGGAACGCTTTTCCCGACCCATCATCGCCCCGGTCTGGGTTGCCACAGCAGATAATTGTTAATTTTCCAGAGTCTTTAATGGCATTGGAAAAAGTGATGAATGGCTGTTGCATCAGTTGTCTTAGCACGGATAAAATCGCTGTTGAATTTCACCTTGGCTGGTGCGCTCTAGTACCTGTGTTTCATGGCCAGCTACGGAAAGAATCTCCACCGATAGTGGCATCTTTCCAAGGGCGTGGGTGGCACAGGATAGGCAAGGATCAAACGCGCGCACAGCGACTTCAATATGATTAAGCAATCCTTCACTGACACCATGGCCATCAATATACTGTCGGCACACGGAGCGAATCGCCTCGTTCATTGCTTGGTTGTTGCTGGTAGTAGAGACAATTAAATTTGCTTCTTCCACCAGATCTTGATCATTTACTTTGTAGTGATGGATCAGGGTCCCACGAGGGGCTTCGATAATACCGTAGCATTCAGGATTGCGATCACCGTGGGGCGCAACTAGTTCTCCGCCAGTTAACTCTGAATCCTTTAAAACCTGTTGAATGGATTCAGCACAATGAAGCAATTCTATCATTCGCGCCCAATGATAAAGCAGCACGCTTTGATGCTGATCTGGATAGCATTGGTTGACTAGCTCTAGACGAGCCCTTTCGGCCAGAGGTGTATCCATTTGCTGGCAGTTGAGCACGCGAGCCAATGGCCCTACCCGATACCAGCCTCTGTCTTTTCCTAATCGCTTAAGAAAAGGAAACTTCATGTAACTCCAGGATTTAACCTCTTCTTCGATATGAGCGAGATAATCCCGATTGGAAATATGATCCAGAAGAATGGTACCATCAATATCCTTCACCCGCAGATCGCCATGGTAAAGTTCAAAATTTCCGTTGTTGCCACAGAGGCTAAGGGTAGGGGAACCGATGGCTCCGAAATCTGCATGTTTACGATCTGCCTGGTAGAGCCCCTGAGCTAACTCCAGCGCTTCAGTGCTCCATTGGATAATTTCATCCATCTGCTTAGCGTAAACGTTAATCTCAGCAGGTTTTAGCGCCTTGTTGATGCCTCCCGGCACTACGAGAGAACCGTGTACCCTTTTGCCAGTAATGGTCTCAATGAGTTGCTGGCCAAATTTACGCAATTTGACGCCCTTTAACGCTGTTTCGGGGTGCTTCTCCAATAGTCCAACAATGTTGCGCTCGCTGGCTTTGCTAGAAAAACCAAAGAGTAGATCGGGAGAAGACAGATGGAAGAAGTGTAACGCGTGGGACTGCAGTACCTGAGCAAAGTGAAGCAGTCGTCGTGTTTTTTCAGCGGTAGGAGGTAATTGTTCTGCACCGACTAGCATATCGATCGCCTTACCCGCTGCCAAATGATGACTGACCGGGCAGATGCCACATAAACGTTGCACTACCATCGGCAGTTCCCAGTAAGGTCGCCCCTGAATAAAACGCTCAAAACCACGAAATTCGACGATATGCAGGCGTGCCTGCTGAACAACCTGATTTTCGTCCAGCAATAAGGTGACCTTGCCGTGACCTTCCACCCTCGTCAGCGGATCGATGGCTACCCGGGTAAGAGAACGACTATCTGTAGTAGATTCTGTCACTGGCAACCTCAGTCAAAGCGTATGTTTTTGTGCGATGTCGAGGGCTCATTGCCATCGACTATCTGCTGGAGCATATTCAGAATTTCATCGGCACTGGGTGGGCATCCGGGGAGAAAATAGTCAATTTTAACTGCTTCATGGATCGGACGAACTTGATTCAGGAGCCGCGGCAATTCGGGATCATTAGGGATAAGTTGGTTTGCCAGCCCTTTGCCGTTCAGGTAAACCTCTTCGAGGCAATCTGATATAGGAATCGAATTCCTCATAGCCGGTATGCCACCGTTAATAGCGCAGGCACCGACGGCCACCAGATACCGACATTGCTTTCGAAACTGTAGCAACACTTCTACATTTTCCTGGTTACACAACCCACCTTCAATAAAGCCGATATCACAGGATTCACAGGCCTTAATATCTGTCAGAGGGCTACGATTGAATTCCACCCGCTCCAGCAAATCCACCAGTCTTTCATCCACATCAAGAAAAGACATATGGCAACCGAAACAGCCAGCCAGCGAGCAGGTGGAGACACGAACCTTAGTCATCGGAATCTCCTGCTATTCTTGCTGTTTTGGACTTTGGTGAGTGGTATTGAGGCCGACGATTACCCAAATCGTCAATGGTCCCCTGATCGTAAATGCGCTGACCGATAGGAATTCGAAAGCCTTGCTGCTTAACCATCAGCGCGCCCACCGGACATACCTGAGTGGCGCGGTCCTCAGCAGACAAATTTGTATCGGCAAGCAAGCCGCTATCACTGTTAACAGCAAGAGTGCTGTCTGACCCTCTGCCGGCAATGGTAAATATGTGTTTTCCTTCCTGAGCACTAGCGCGAACACAAAGTCCGCATAGGATGCAGCGATCCCGATCTAGGAGAACAGAAGGGTGACTTGCGTCTATTTGCCGTTGTGGGTTTAGCAACTTAAAGCTGCTGTAGGTCATTCCTTGCGCGTAAGCGGTTGCCTGAAGTTGGCAGTTTCCAGAGCGCTCGCAGCCTGGGCAGTGATGATTGCCTTCGCTGAACAGTAGTTCTGTTAGTGCTCGTCGGTATTCTGTCAGCGTAGTGCTATCGGTTTGAACACTCATGCCTGTTTCCGCTTGCGTGGTGCAGGCACATTTCGACTGCCCATCAACATCCACGGTGCAGAGTTTGCAATTGCCCTGAGGCGGGTAATCGGGATGATGGCAGAGGTGGGGGATGTAAATGCCCTGTGCCTGGGCAACATCGAAAAGTGTATCTCCGGAGTCGAACGCCAGGTCTTTTCCATCAATTGTCAGTACCTGGCTCATGGCTGTAGCTCCGTTGCGGCAATTGTATCAGCGACAGCTTTTTGCAGGTCAAAACTGAGGCCATCAGTTGTAGTTTCTGCCTCTTTTATCAGTTCGGGCCAGTGTTCGAATAATGCTTGAATGGCTAGAGGCGCGGTTTTTCCTAAACCACAGTGACTGAGTTGTGTCATCAATGGGATGAGGGTTTTCATGGACTCCAGATCGCTACTTCCAATCTGCCTATCCTGTAGCTGTTGGCAAAAGTGTTGCATCTGTCTGCAGCCTACCCGGCAGGGAGCGCAGAAGCCGCAGCTTTCATGGGCGAAAAATTGAGCAAAATTACTGACGATATCGATGGGGGAGCGGTGATTGCCAAACACCATCAGTGAACCCCCGGTGGGTAGGTCTTCAAAGGCGAGGGTGCGATCAAACTGAGATTTAGGCAGAAGGATGCCGGCTGGGCCGCCTATCTGAACAGCAGCTGCATTTTCGCCACCGCATTGATGAAGGACTTCCCGAATCGAGATTCCCCAAGGCCATTCGTACACACCGGGCCGTGAACAATCTCCAGAGATGCTGTGTATTTTGCTACCACTGGATTTGACGGTACCACACTGGGCGAATTGCTCCGCTCCAGCCATAGCAATTGCAGTAACGCAGGCAAAAGTTTCCACATTGTTTACCAAAGTAGGCTGCTGCAGATAGCCACATTCCACAGGGAAGGGGGGGCGAACTCTTGGAATGCCCCGTTTTCCTTCTAATGATTCTATGAGAGCGCTCTCTTCGCCACAAACATAAGCGCCAGCCCCCATATGAATCTGAATGTCGAAATCTAAACAGCCGCCAATGGCCTTTCCCAGCCAGCCCTTTTGACGGTATCGTTCTAACTGTTGATTAAGTTGATCCAGCAAAAATGCATACTCCGCTCGCAGATAGACGAAGCCCTGTTTGGCACCGACCACCCAGGCTGCCAGAGTCATCCCTTCGATAACCTGCTGGAAGTGATTTTGAAGTAGTACGCGATCCTTAAAGGTTCCCGGTTCGCCTTCATCGGCGTTGCAGACCACATAGTGCTGATCGCCGGAAGCGTTTCGACAAGCGGCCCAGAGCTTTTCGTAGGTGTTAAAGCCCGCTCCGCCCCGACCTCGCAATCCCGATTGCTTCATTTCTTCTAAAAAGGTTTCAGGTTCTTTATCAAGCCATTTTGATATGGCATTACCGGGTTGGATATGGGTGTTTAGCAATGTTCCAGATTGCTTAATACCGCAATCGATCTCGAACCATTCTTCGGGCCATTGGTTAAACGGGGTTCCAGCATCAACTAATTGAGCTAATTCGCAAATGCGATGTTCATCTAGGTGTTTAATTGGATAGCCATTGATCAAGCCTGCAGGCCCTTGATCGCAAAGACCTGTGCAAGAGGTGAGCTCCAAACTGCATTTGAAGTCTTCTCGAACAGTGCCTGGGGATAGTTTCAGGTGTGTCTGGCAGGCCGTTATGACGTTGTCTAGACCTAGCATGTAATCAGTAATGTTGGAGCTCAACAGGATTCGATATCGGCCTTGAAACTCTGATGATAGAAAACTGTAGAAAGCGATCACCGCACGGATTTCACCAATGGCGATTTTAAGATCATTGCTGAGGATGGATTGTGCAGCGTATGGAACCCAGCCGAATCGATACTGTATACGAATAAGGATCTGCAGTAACTGATTGGGATTTTGGTTATGTAAATTACACAAATCTGTGCAGAAACGGGTGACCTGCTGATTGTACTCAGCGGCTTGGTCAGGTGCTTGTTGTGGGTCGGGCGGAATAGTCCAAGGGTCTGCTAAGAGCAATCCTTTTGCTAATTGTACATGGTCCATAAAACAGTCTCCCCATCTGCTTTTGACCTATGTATTCAGTGTAGTCAAAGTTCTTTCTACAACCAACTGTATTAGCTCTCGCTTTTATATTATCGTGCTTTGACACTGTGCATTTTCTCTTTTGGTTGGATTGCTATTTATGGGTACTACCACTGTCATTGTTGCAGCGGAAAAAATTGTCGATGGCAAGGGTAGCCTGTCCAACGTCCAAGAACTGTGGGAGCAGATTGTTTGCTCTCAAATTAGCTACCGTCAGCTCACTATCGACCCTCTCCGTGCCGGTTGGAATACACCCTTAGCTGCAGATCATTTTCGAAGTGGATGCGCGCCGATTGAAGCCCTGCAGCGAGCAGAAGAATTAATAGGTCAAGGGCAGGCAAGGGCGGTTCTGATTTTGGGGAAGGACCATCTTAAAAGCGACTATGGGCGGGATGAACGCCTGGATTTGATGACGATTTACGGTAACAACCTGCCTATCACCCAGGCATACGATCAGTTGGCAGAATCTTTTATTCACACCCACCAACTGACAGAAGCGCTATTTGAAAAATGCCGTGATAGCTTGTTTGATAATTACTGGCGGACTTATAACGCTAAGTCGAAGGGGAGCGTTGAGGCTCCGGATGACCGTTGGTATCAGCCCTTAACAAAACGTTTTCGCGGTGTTGACTGCGCTAATCCAATCATCGATTTCGAAGGGGCCTTGTTGCTGGTTGATAGTGATTTGGCTGAAACGCTTAACATACCAAAGCAGTTGCAGATAAGGCTAGCCGGGGTAGACGTACAGTTAGCTTTAGGCGATGGTCCGGCATACATTAAAGAAATAGCAGAGTACCAGCATCTTCAATTGGCTTATCGTAACTGTTGCGCTCAAGCGAATGCTGATTTTGCAGAAATTTTTAATCAGCGACGTGGGTTGCTGGAAGTCTACAGCTGTTATCCTGTAGTACCGATGGCATTCATGACAGTTAGCGGGCTGGTGCAGTCGCTTTGGCACCTTCCTGAATGGTTATCCGAGTACGCTGTAACGATGACCGGTGGAATGAACTTGGCACGAGCACCATGGAATAATCCGTCCTTAAATGGATTGATTACTGCGTATCATCAGTTGCTCAGAGACGAAACTAAGAAGCTTGCGCTTGTGCACGGCAATGGTGGGCTTGGGTATCGACAGGGCGTCGCTTTGCTCGGACGCCCCTAGTAATGGGCTTGTTAGAGCCCCAGCTTCTTAATCATTTCCTTTAGACTCTCGTAGCACCAGTCAGTACCATCGGCTTGTGGGTGCTGATGGTCGTTAAGTTTATCAACCATGGTTTTGAGATTGTCTCCCTTCTTTTGATAACCGTGAATGAGATGACTAAGTTCATCCATATGGGCTTTTTCTTGTTCCGTTTGGTGGTAATGATCAGATTTTTTACAAACGGTAACTTTTAGATTTTTCACTGTGTTGGTTCTCCTTGAATTACCTCCATAGTCACCCCACAGTGTGAAGCAAACTATTTGAAAATGTAAGGTTAATAGTAGAAAGGGAAATCAATCGGAGGCGGTTGAGATGAAACAACAGTTACTAGAGCCTGGGCAACTGAGAAATAGCCTAGCCGAGGCAAGCCAATCGGCCTTGACAAGCGGCGCGCTGAAGAAAGTAGATTGCACCCTCGAACACTATCAGGAGCAGGGGATCTCTTTTCAATTACGGATGTTGGCTAATATTGGCACGAAGCAAGAAGCGTTAAAACGGTTCAAGCAGGCCGGGAAGGTAAAGAACAATCCTTTTCTTCCCTACGAGCAGGCAATGTATGTGGGGGATATCAGCGAAAATCGCCTGGTACTGCTGAACAAGTTTAACGTGGTTGACCACCATGCTTTGATCGTATCGAAAACATTTGAGCACCAACAGATGCCGCTGACCCTGGAAGATTTCCAGGTCCTGGTTAAAACGATGGCGGAGTTTCCTGCTCTCGGATTCTATAACGGAGGAAAGGCAGCTGGAGCCAGTCAAAGCCACCGGCATCTGCAACTGGTGCCTTTAGAGGGGCTGGGAGGTGATATTCCTATATCCCCTGCGGTATTAAAGAATACATCAAGTGATTTTTTGTATAGTTCGATATCTCAATTGTCCAAAATTTCATCCGTTAGAGTAGAGCAGCTCAACGACTTCTATCTGAAAGCAATAGATAAACACTTACTGCAAGATAAGGGGGGAATGCTTAGCCCCTACAATCTATTAGTCTGCCATGATTGGGCGATGTTTGTTCCCAGGTCCCAAGAGTCCTATCAGGGAATCTCTATCAATAGTCTTGGATTCGCTGGCGCTTTGCTGGCCAAGGATACTCAGCAGCTTCAGTTGATCAAACAGATAGGTTGTCTAGAGCTGCTGAGGAAGGTGGCCAAAACAGGTTAAGGATTGTTAGAGGTGGCTTTAATCCCTGCGTAATTTGTCGGACAGTGCGATAGGTGACGGGTAGTTAAAGATCACAATATAGGAGGAGACCAGGAAGGTCAGTATAGCTGTGGCCTGGATCACATGTGATGCCTCTTGACCGATCATTGCTGTACCGGCAGCCAAGTAGGCGATGAGTAGCGAGAATTCGCTGATCTGGCCGAGACGAAATCCAACCTCCCAGGCCAGTTCTTTGGTTTCACTGATACGACGCAGCAGTAGCCGGTAGATCATTGGCTTGAGGGCAATTACCAGCGCTGCCAGTACCAGCGACGGAAGAATAATATCTCCCAGCAGACCTAAGTTGAAACTGGCTCCGATGGAGAAGAAGAACAGGATCAGGAAGAAATCACGTAGTGGTTTTAAGCTCTCAGCGATGTACTGAGAGATGGGGCTGGTTGCCAGGCTTACACCAGCGACAAAGGCTCCGATCTCGGCAGAAAGGCCACTGATCTGAGCAGTTTCCGCCAAACCAAGGCACCAGCCGATAGCCATCAGAAAGATATACTCGTGGAAGCGATCGAACCGCTGGATCAGTTTCAGCAGCACGTATTTTACAAACAGGAAGGCGCCGCCAATGATCAGTGGTA
The DNA here is from genome assembly GCA_026196225.1 of Motiliproteus sp. GTDB lineage: Bacteria > Pseudomonadota > Gammaproteobacteria > Pseudomonadales > Balneatricaceae > Motiliproteus. The sequence goes on along the minus strand of JAPHRD010000075.1, from coordinate 3,487 downwards.
AAGCTAACAGCGTCTTGATGTAAACCAAGTAATCGGTTTCCGATTCACCGCCACTGCTGTAAAGCGCCAGCAGCACCATGATCGCAATGACATCCTGCAGCAGCAATAGACCGACTACCAGCTCTCCGGTGTGCTTGTGATGAAGTACCGTGGTGGGTAGTAACTTAATACCTATGATGGTGCTGGAGAACATCACTGCGAGACCAATAATGATGTTTTCGGTAGTAGTGAATCCAAACAGCAGACCGGTTCCGAAGCCGATAGCGGCAAACAGAACAGAACTGAGTAGCGCCACCAATGTCGCTTTTTTCAGCATATGAACCAGGTGACTAGGTTGCATATCCAGTCCCAGAAGGAACAACAGGAAGATAATCCCTATGTGGGAAATATCTGACAATAGGTCAGTATCGGTCACCATTTCAAAGCCGTAGGGACCGAGCAGTGCCCCCAAGACTATGTAGGCCACCAGTAAGGGTTGGCGGGTAAACAACGCGACAGAAGCCAACACTGCAGCGCCGGTAAAAATTAGGAAAAACGAAAAAACTAGTGACTGTTCCATGTAACCCTGTTGACCAAAAAAATCAGAAATTCAAACCGTTACTACCTTAGCCTGTGGACTGGCAAAGGACAAACCCAGCAGAAGGTCCTGCCAAAAACAGTTCCTGCGAGAAAGTGTTTAGACCTTAATGTGAGTCCAGTCCTTTTTCCACCACAGGTAGGCGAATACTACCGAAGATAGCCCCCGATGTAACACCTGAACGAGCCAGATACCCAAGATTCCTGCACCAAGATAAGGTCCCACGAACCAGGCTAAGGGTAGATAGAGGAGCCACTGGCCGCAGGTGGTCACCTTCATAACCTTCTTGTTGGCCCCGGCCCCCAGCAGCGCTTGGGTGAACACAATGGCGGCGGTATCAATACAGATGGCTACACCGGTAATCATTAGAGGCAGCCTGGCTAGTTCAATGAGTTCCTGTCGATGCAGAAACAGTCCCAGTATCTGATCAGGAAAAATCCACATGGGAAGGCTTAGCGTCAGTAAAATCAAAGTGGTGAGTTTAACCACGTCCCAGCCGATCTCTTCGGCATGATCAATCTTTTTGCAACCGAGAGCATGACTGACAAAGGTGGTGGCGGCCATTCCCAGGCCTACGGCAGGGAGTATGAGAAGCAGCGATAAGTGGATTAATACCTGGGCAACTGCCAGCTCCTGCACACCAATCTGGGCGATGATCCAAAACAGTACCGTTAAACTTGTGGCAAACATAAACTGCTGCAAAGAGCTTGGGATTGATAATTTCAGCAGCCCCAGGAGTGTGGAAACCTCGGGTATGTTTCGTAACAATCCCTGATTATTGGCGGCTCTGTAGGTCATGATGGCATAGGTGACAGCTCCTAGATAAAGAGCGATGGTTGTACCTAGGCCGGCTCCGGCTGCGCCCATTTCAGGTAATCCTGCTTTGCCAAAGATCAGGCAATAACTTATTGCGACGTTGAGGATGTGCATCAGGATCAGCACGCGGAGATATGCCCAGCCACGGTTGGTGCCGTTCCAATAACCCCTGAAGCAAAGGCTGATGGCGACGGCAGGAATCGCCATCAAGCGATATTCGAAGTAGGGGATCGCAGTATCTAAAACTTCTGTAGTGTCGGTTATAAGGGCAATCAGAGGGTTGGAAAAAAACAGGAAGATAAACGTCAGGGGGATGGCAAATATCACCGCCAGAAATAGCCCCCCATTAACAGGTACGGCGATTTCAGAAAAACGCTGTTGGCCTTGGCGACGGGCGACCATTGACTGAACGCCAGATGACAGACCCATGATCAGCGCAATGGCCATAAAATTGGCGTAGCCACCGACGCCAACTCCCGCCAAGGAATTTTCGCCGAGAGACCCGACCATGGCCGTATCAATGAGATTAAGCAGGCTTTGTGACAGCATTCCGCCAATGATGGGTAGGCCCAGGACCAATATGGCTTTTATTCGCTGAAGAGGAAGTCTAAGAAGGCGCAAATGAGATCCTGTATTTGAGTTGAACCGCCTAGCCTGGGCGGGCGCCATTCTATCAGAAATCATTGAAATAGGGTGGTCAGATAATAACCCACATAAACGCTAGGGTTCATTATATTAGGGTGATCGCTTAGAATGTCATTAATAACTATTTAACGGGCTCGCTGTAAATATGGAAAACCTTAATATCAACATCACCGATAGTGCTCAGGATTACCTGGCAGAACTCCTCTCTAAGCAAGATGTAGAGGGCATTTCTGTGCGTATGTTCGTCACCCAGCCTGGAACGCCATACGCGGAAACATGCTTGGCATACTGCCGCCCTGACGAAGTTCAGGAAGGTGATGAATCTTATGAATTAAGTAAATTTCGTGTCTATCTCGAACCAAACAGCGTGCCTTATCTCGAAGAGGCTGTGGTGGATTACGCTGCCGACCGTATGGGTGGTCAGCTGACCATTAAGGCCCCCAATGCCAAGGTGCCTAAAGTCTCTCCAGACAGTCCGATCGAAGATCAGATCAACTATATTCTTTATAACGAAGTAAACCCTGGTCTGGCCGCTCATGGGGGTGAAGTTTCCTTGATTGAAGTAATTTCGGAAGAGGCGGGTGAAGTCGCTATCCTTCGATTCGGTGGTGGCTGCCAAGGTTGTAGTGCTGTAGATCTGACCCTGAAAGACGGTGTTGAAAAAACGCTGGTAGAAAAAATACCAGGGTTGGCTGCAGTTAAAGACGTGACGGATCATACCGTTACGGATAACGCCTACTACAAGTAGGCCTCAAGCTCTAAGGCTTCCAAACACTTAGAGTCTTGATAGCAGAAGGTTGGGCCTTTAACGCCCTAGTAGATGGTGGTCCAACCTTCGGCTTTTATCTTCTTTCTAACAAATTTTTCAGGCTCTTTTTTCGGCTATCCAAGCCGCACCCTGATACTGCATTTCATCGTTACGTAATCTCAACGTCATATCTCGCTGTTCAAATCTTCCTTCTGTTTTTTTGTCCCAGAAGCGGTCTTTTATTGTCGCTGAATAGTCTTCTAAAATATCTTTTGACACACTAAATATGTATCGTAACACACTGTTATTATTGGTTTTGATATTTACACCTAAGGTTGTTTATAGTTCTGAAAGGTGCTCAACGAGTGGGATTGACTGGCCTGATGAACTTGTTGTTGGGAGTAAGCCGCTCAAACTGAATGGTATAGGCAGTCGAACCAAGTGGGTGTGGGATGTTTATTCAGCAGCACTTTATCTCCCAGAGCAAGAAAAAGACCCAAATAAAATATTCGCGATGGATGGTGCAAAAAGGATAGCAGTTAAATTCCTATATGATGTGCCGGCAGAGAAGCTTGTAGAGGGTTGGCGAGACGGTTTTGAGCTCAATCATAACGCAGAGCAACTTTTGGAATTAGCTGATAATCTTGAGCGCTCATATGCGTTGCTGCAGGATATGGAGGCTGGAGATCAGATTCTTCTAG
>JAPHRD010000029.1 GCA_026196225.1 Motiliproteus sp. | reverse complement strand
CCTCGCCGAACTGTTGAACCCCGCTCCACCTGACAAGAAAAAAAGGAACCCTCAGATGAGGATTCCTTTTTGATCAGAAAATGTGGGACAGCAGTGCCCTGAGGGATCCTCTTTTTTCTACTGTTAAAATTCGAGAATTAGTATGTGTTGTTTATTTGAGTTCCCCATTTCCTTAATTAAAGCTAAAAACGCTCTGGCAATGTAGGATAACCTGCTATCCTTTAGTGCTGTTTTGATGAGTTATGTATAAAGGAAATCACGTGAATATTAAACACTTGGTTAAACCTCTCGTTCTAGTTTTTTTGATTTTGTCCTTTAGTAGTGTCAGCTTGGCAAATAGTGGTGAAGAGGTTGGCGATCCTTGGGAAGGCTTTAATCGAGCAATGTTCTCTTTTAATGATGGCTTGGATCGTTACGTTCTGTTACCAGTGACCAAAGGATATCGTTTTGTAATGCCTGATATGGTAGAAAAGGGTGTTAATAATTTCTTTGAGAATTTGGGTGATGTAAGCACTTTTATTAACAATTCGTTGCAGGGCAAGATTGGTTATGCTGCTCAAGACTTAGCACGTGTGGCTTTCAATTCAACATTTGGTTTGTTGGGTTTTATCGATGTTGCTAGTGGTATGGGGATTGAAAAGCACGACGAAGATTTTGGACAGACGCTTGGATATTGGGGGGTTGAAAGCGGTCCATACTTGGTTCTTCCGTTATTAGGGCCGTCTAATGTACGCGATGGAATTTCCTTGATCCCAGACTATTATATGGATCCCATCACATATTTGGATGAGGATAATGCAGCGTGGTGGTTGCTAGGAATTCGGGCTGTAGATACTCGTTCACAGTTGTTGAAGCAGGAGAAGCTAATTAGCGGAGATCGCTACAGTTTTATTCGTGATGCCTATCTACAGCGTCGTGAGTTCCTGGTTAATGATGGCGAGATTGGTGACAACTTCGACGAAGATAACTTCTAAGACCAATTTACGTGTCAACAGACTACCGCTCATCGTTGATAGGAGTATACTCCCATAGTTGCAATAACTATGGGAGCCTAGTGGGCGGCTAGTATGAGTTCTGATCGCTACTGTCTTTTAGTTTCAGATATTTCAATTGATCCTGTCAGTTTTGAGTCGCTGAGGGCTATTCTGCAAGAGGAATCTGTCGATCTTGTAGAAGCCAGTGATGCGGACAGCGCATTCCAGCGTATTGGCGAATCTATTCCTGATATTCTTTACTCCGTGACGCCTCTTGCAGGTGATGATCATTGGATCGCCCGTGTTGCCGAAATGGTGCGTCCCAATCCTGTCGTTGCCTTTAGCGTGGATACTTCCTATCAAACCGTCATTTCTGCGTTGCGCCAGGGCGCGAGTGATTTCTTCACTCTGCCAATAGAGGATACTGCCAGCCTGAATCGATCAGTGTTACGTCAGCTGAATAAAGCCAAGGTCATTGCCGACAGTCAGTATTATCGAGATGAGCTGGAACAGAGTTTGGCTCTCTTGCAGGAAGATCAGCAAGCTGGTCGTCATGTTCAGCAGAAAATGCTCCCTCCCAAAGAGATGGTGATCAACGATTACCGTTTCGAATACAGGATTAAACCTTCGCTATTTTTAAGCGGCGATTTTATCGATTTTTTCCGGATATCAGACTCTTTATCGATGTTTTACTTGGCGGATATTTCAGGCCACGGAGCCTCTTCGGCATTCGTGACTGTGTTACTGAAGAATATGACCAATCGACTGCTGCGTAATTACAATCGTGGTTCCAGCTTCCATATTTTATCGCCCACCGATGTGCTGGCTAGAATAAACAAAGAGTTGTTGGATACCGGTCTTGGTAAGCATTTGACGATCTTTGTCGGTCTGCTCGATAAAATCGAAAATACTTTGCAGTACGGTGTAGGTGGACACTTCCCAATGCCTATTTTGCGACAGAATGGGAAGGCAGAATTTTTAGGAGGCAGTGGCATGCCAGTAGGGTTGTTCGATGATGCCCAGTTTGATGGTCGCATCGTTGAACTGGAGGATGAGTTCACGATAACTCTGTTTTCTGACGGTATATTGGAAATTCTCGACATGCCTAGTCTAAAGGATAAAGAAAATTTCTTGCTGGCAGCCGCTACGCGGGGCTATGATGACCTAACCGACCTTGCCATCGCCTTGGGTGTTGACAAGGTAGAAGAAGCGCCAGATGATATCGCTGCTTTGAGTGTCTCCAGAGTTGTCTAAATAATGCAAGACGGTAAGATTTTATTCGCTGAACAGGATGGCAACTACGTCCTCAAATTTGTTGGTGACGTGCGCCTGACCTTGTGCTCTACGCTTGATCTGTTTCTTGAGAATATGCTCGACAATGACGATTTTAAAACCGTCATTATTGATCTGACAGAGACCGACGGAATAGACAGCACCTCCCTCGGATTGATTGCTAAGATTTCAGTCAAGATGAAGCAGCATCATCAGCTGCGGCCCACCATCGTTTCCACGAATGAAGATATCAGCCGAATTTTACTCAGCATGGGATTCGATAAGGTCTTTATTCTTATTCGGGATAATGTAGAGGCCAGTCAGCAACTAAAGGAACTTGATGTTCTTCGAGAATCTGAAGAGCAGGTCCGTAATCGCGTCGTTGATGCCCATCGGGTGTTGATGGATCTGAACGATAATAACCGTGATACCTTCAGGGATCTCGTTCGATCCCTAGAGAGCGAATAAGCATTTTCTGCATTCTTGACCTCCCATGGAACTAATGAGACTCTATAACCACGGTTGGTATCGTTGTTATAGAGGTCTATCTGTTTGGATATAAATCAGGAAGTTGAGCGGCTTAGCCAGATTCCGATGTTCTCCAAGATGGAAACATCGAAGCTGAAACTATTGGCGTTCACCAGTAAATTGATTGAATATCAAGACGGTGAAACCCTTTTCCATATTGATGATCCCGCTGATAGCGTTTATCTAGTGATGGCTGGATACGTCGAGATTTTAGTCGATTCAGGTAGCGATATAGAGTCAACCATTGTTCGTGGAGAAAACGCATTGATCGGTGAAATGGCGGTGATCTCCAAACAAGGACGGACCGCTTCCGTGCGAGCTAAAGGCCAGGTTTCCGTTCTACGAATGGAAGATGATGTCTTCCTCAAGCTGCTAACCGGCAATCCCGACGTCGCGTTAGATGTGATGCGTCAGCTCAGCGACAAACTCACTGAAGCCCACCAAGCCAATGAATTGCTGCAACGGCAAATCAAGGCATTGAAGGCCGACTAGTTCGGAATCCTTATGCAGCAGCGACGCTTTATTGAACTTTGGCAGCGCAACGTATCTTCCTCGGAAGCAGACGCTTCAAAGGTGTTCGAGCAGCTTCAACAGCTGTATGGCCAATCTCATCGCCACTATCATAACGCTAGCCATATCGACTTCTGCCTAAAATGGTTTGACCACTATAAGCATGTAGTTACAGATGCTGATGCCGTTGAACTGGCTATCTGGTTCCATGATGCTTGTTATGGACTAAACCCCAAGGGGCATGAGGACGCAAGCGCACAGTTGTTTCAGCAGTTATCTGCAGACGCTCTCGATCCGCAACGACAGCAAAAAATCTGCCGCCTGATTAGCGCAACCATCCATAGGACTCCGGCAAAGGATGAAGAAGAAGCATTGCTGATTGATATCGATCTGGCTAGCTTTGCCCGACCTTGGCCCCAGTATCTGCGTGATACTGCACTCTGTCGCGCAGAGCGTTCGCAACTAGAGGAGAAAGAGTTCTGTCATTGTCAGGTTGAGTTTCTACAATCACTACTGGCACGTCAGACACTTTACTACAGTGCCCCTTTTAGGCAGCACCATGAGTCTACAGCCAGAAGCAACATTGAACGCCTGATAGGGCTACTGGAAACACGGGCTGACAGATGCGATTGAGGCAACGTTAGTATTCCAGCGTAAATACCTGGGTTTCCTCGCTTCGCCCTTTAACCTTTGAACTACCAACATGTTTAAAGGCGAAATCCTCTGAGCAGGCATCTCGCGTAGCCTCTGATACTAAAATTTCCGTTCCAAACTGTTTGTTTAATTGTTCCAGTCGTGCGGCTAGATTCACGACGTCTCCATGAACGGTATAGATCAATCGGTGCTGAGAGCCCATAAACCCGCCCACCACTTCTCCCGTATTGATACCGATACGGTTTCTAAGCGGAATGGAATAGTCATCATCGCCAAAACTGTTCTCCAGCAGCATATTCTGTATATCGATCGCAGCTTTTACTGCACATTCTGATGGCGACAAACCATTTTGAGCTTCGTTGAAGCTGGCTAGTATCGCATCTCCCTGAAACTGATTGATGGTTCCGCCATAACTATCTAAGACTTTCTCGAGCGCTGTGAAGTACTGGTTTAAGGTGTTGACCACTTGTTTAGGTGGGAGTTTTTCACTGATCGTAGTGAAGGACACGATATCAGTAAACATCACTGCTGCACTGTAGTTCTGGGCATTGCCAGCAAGAGGTTGTGCGTCCGACAGTTTGATATCTTCCACCACTTGTTCAGGGACAAAATGAGCAAGGTCCTCCGCGACATTAGCATCGATGATAGAGTCGAAGAGTAGCTTTTTTGCCCGGTACACTGCAGCGGCTAAGACGACACCTACAATTGAGATTGAGATAACTTTATCGAATTCAGCACCGAGTAAAACGCTGTTGGAGGTCAGATAATGGACGTAGTCGCGAGTGACCATTGAATCCGCTGGATTTGAATAGATGACGTAGAGAATCATCAACATCCAGCCAGCAGCTGCGGCAAAACCGGCGAAGAGGATAAATTTCACTTCAAATCTGAGTGCGCGCATGCCTATAAAAATAAAGACGTACAAGAGCGTAGGTGCTTTTAAATAGAAGGATGGTGGTTGCATATACTGCAGATGAAAGCTCCACATCAGCAAGTAGATCAACGCCATATCCACCACAATGGAGGTGTAGGTAAACCAATCTGGTGGTAGTTGTCGGTGACTGTATAGGATGTGAACTACGGTAAATACAAAATAAGCCGACAAAACCCAGGGCACTGGTGTAAAGGCAACATCCTCAGGAAATGTCTTCGGCGATAGTGCATATAACACTGAGAAAATGACCACCACTGCCAGCTGTACCCAGCCAATCAGCTGCTCACTTTTTGCTTGATGGCTGTCAATTTTCTGCAGTACCCGTTCGGGTAGCATGGCGTGACGTTCCGAAAACCGGGCTATATCCTTAAGCATTTTGGCAACTATGGTCATCTATGATTTCGCTATATAGAGATCGGTTGGGAAAATTCGTTACGAATAAATCGTATTTACTAAGCATTCGATTCAATATTTGCTACTTTTTAAAGTTTCTGTGGGGCATGATAGACCATTGATCTGTAACGTCTGGGACTCTTTTAGATCAATAGGATATGCAGTTGTGCCCCAACATTAACGATCACAGCGGAAACCTATCTAATGACCGAATCTTCAATGCCCCAGAAGCTGGAGAATGCCCGAATTCTGATGTACTGCCACGATACTTTTGGCTTGGGACATCTGCGCCGCTGTCGTGCCTTGGCTCACTCCCTGGTAGAGCAATTTAAAGGTCTGTCGGTACTGATCTTAACGGGTTCCCCGATTATTGGTCGATTCGATTTTAAGGCAAGAGTCGATTTTGTCCGTATTCCTGGTGTGATTAAGAGGCGCAATGGTGAGTACACTTCGTTGGGTTTGCATATAAATCTTGAGAACACCTTGGCGATGCGAGAATCGATCATTCTCCATACTGCTGAGATCTTCGCCCCCGATCTGTTTATTGTCGATAAGGAACCCTTGGGATTAAAAGGGGAAGTGGAAGCGACGCTTAAGATGCTTAAGCGTAAAGGTAAACCTACGGTATTGGGGCTGCGAGATGTGCTGGATGCTCCGCATTTGCTAAAGCCCGAGTGGGAGAACAAATCCGCAGTGCCAGCCCTGGCTAATTACTATGATGAGCTCTGGGTCTACGGTGATACCTCAATGGGCAATCCTCTGGCGGGACTGGATATTCCCGAATCGGTGTTACGGAGAATGGTTTATACCGGATATCTACCTCGCTCCTTACCTGCGACCACTGAATCTAAGCACCTGGCCGAGTTGCCGCGACCTTTTTTGCTTGTCACACCGGGAGGTGGTGGCGATGGTGTTGAGATGGTTGATTGGGTTTTGCGTGCCTACGAAGTCTATCCCGATATGCCTTGGCACGGGGTATTTGTAGTTGGCCCCTTTATGGCTGCTGCTGATAAAGAGGCTTTTCAAAACCGTATTGCCGCTCTGAATAACGCTACCTACATCTCCTTTGACAGCCAGATGGAATCGCTGATGAAGGAAGCTGAAGCCGTGGTAGCGATGGGAGGCTACAACACCTTTTGCGAAATTCTTTCATTTAATAAGCGCGCCCTTATTGTTCCTCGCACCTATCCACGGGAGGAGCAGTTGATCCGTGGTCTTCACGCAGCTGAGTTAGGTTTAGTGAAACTGTTTAATTCTCGTGAGCGCGTGGATGATCAGTGTATGGTCAAGGCCATCCTCTCTCTGGCAGAGCAGAAACCACCTCAGCTAATGATGCCTGATGGTTTTATGAAGGGTCTGGAAACGGTCAACGAACGCTTTATCGATATTGTCAGAACCTACAACTAGATTGATCGCCTGTTAGCGGTTTCCAGGTCGGAATTGATGTCCTTAACTACACCGAAAATTCTTTTCTATGTTCAACATCTGTTGGGAATCGGCCACGTTAAGCGCGCCTCACTACTTGTGGATGCCTGGGTAAAATTTGGTTTCGAAGTTATAGTGGTCAGTGGCGGTGAAGCGGTTGTTGGATTCGATTTTCCCGGCGCTAAGCAAGTACAGCTCCCAGCAATCAAAGCGGCAGATGCTTCATTTTCAGGATTGGTGGATAAGCATGATGAGCCCCTAACCGAGGCCTTTAAGGTCGATCGCAAGCAGCGGCTACTCGAAGCCTACAACCACTTTCAGCCAGATATTCTGGTGTTGGAAAACTATCCCTTTGGGCGTCGCCAACTGCGTTGGGAGTTGGATCCTCTGCTGCAATTGAGCCATTCACAGCACTGTCGGCCGATGATTGTGGCGTCGGTACGGGATATTCTTCAAGCCCGAAAAGAATCCCGGCGCCAAGAAACCCTCGAAAAACTAGCGAACTATTTTGATTGTGTGATGGTTCATGGGGATCCAGATTTCATTCCGCTGTCTTCCAGTTTTCCAGAAGCGTCGAGTATTCGTTCGCAGATTTGTTATAGCGGTTATGTCTGCCAGTCGATCGAAACGCGGGGCACAGAAGGCACAGTCCCGCTGGGCAATGATGAAGTGATCGTTTCTGCAGGCGGCGGTGCGGTTGGTTACCAATTGATGGTTGCGGCGCTGGAAGCCCGAACCAATTCCATTGCGGCAGATGCCACCTGGCGATTTTTGGTGGGGCCGAATCTTCCAAAAGCACAGCTGCAACAATTGCAGAAACAGGTAGGCAGCGGAGTCATCATAGAATCGGTTCGGCCGGACTTTCCTCAATTGCTGGAAAATTGCCGGCTCTCTATCTCTCAGGCTGGATACAATACTGTCATGGATATTCTCGTCGCCGGTTGTGCGTCGGTTCTGGTACCTTTTGTCTGCAGCGGAGAGACGGAGCAGATGACTCGTACCCGGCGGCTTCATCAATTGGGTCTCTGTACCATGCTGGAAGAACGGGAGCTGAGTGGCAAAAGTATGGCGACGGCTATCGAGTCAGCGCTGAAGATAGGCGATGGCGAAAGATATAGAGAAGGTCAGCCTGCCATTGATCTAAATGGCGCCGAGCAATCTGCACAGCAGCTGCTAGAGCAATGGCATAAATTTAACATTAGCCAGAAAACCTAACCGGTAAGCGAGGGCTAGGGTCTTTATGATCTCACCTGCATGGCAAGCGTTAGCCGACGAGTTATCGCTTTGGGAGCAACAAGGCAGAACCGCTACTCTTTGGTGGCGTGACGACGATGCCTGTACTGATTCTGCAGCATTGCGTCGTCTTAATCAGTTGAGTCTCGATTATCAAGTGCCTCTGCATCTGGCGGTGATCCCAGCCCATGCAGATAGCAGTTTATTGTCACTGTTTCAGCAAAACTCAAAGCTATCCGCCCTGCAGCATGGCTACAGTCATCTTAATCATGCCCCGGCCAATGAGCGGAAATGTGAACTAGGCCATCACCGTCCCTTACAGCAAGTTCTTGAGGAGCTATCGACTGGAAGAGAAAAACTGGAGCAATTGATTGGTTCTGAACAGTTTAATCCGACTCTGGTTCCCCCCTGGAATCGACTCAGTGACCAGCTGACGGAACAGTTAGCCAAGCGGGGCTTTATTGGGCTATCAACCTTAAAACCACGACCTGAGAAGCGCATTTTTGGTTTAACCCAGGTGAATGTTCATATCGATATTATCAACTGGAAAGAGCGTCAGTTTGCAGGAGAAGAACGGGCTTTGGCGCAGTTACTCAGCCATTTACAGGATCGACGTCGTCAAAGAGTGGATGCCGATGAGGCGACTGGGTTGATGACCCATCATCTTGATCATGACGAATTGTGCTGGGTTTTCTGCGAGCGGTTATTTCAATTTTTGAAGGGCTATCCGGTACGTTGGTTAGATCAATCGGAGTTGTTTCCGCGCTGATTCCTGCAATCTGGAGCCAATGCAATATTGGTTTCAACCAAAGTTAGTCCGCTATGGGGATGCCATTCAAACAGTAAGCCGCTATTCCAATCGATTTTTGTGGGGCAATCCTGTTTCATATCCCAATCCAGAGCGGCACTTACCAGGCTGCGCATAACCCCTTTGTGACATACCAAGCCAATATCTTTTTTATCTGACAGGGTTTTTAGCCACTTCAGTAGACGAGTTCTGACTTGGCGTGGGGATTCTCCTCCAGGGGGCGACAGGTCCAGGCCCCGGGCCTCCTGTTCTGCCATCAAAGCACCCAGTTGTTGGCGAAGATGGGGCAGACGTTGGCCTTCCCAATCTCCCCAGTTCATCTCTTCGATAGCGGGCTCAATCTTATAACCATCAATTTCTAGCAATTGCGCTGTTTGACGGGCTCGCTGCAGGGGGCTGCAATACCAATCCAGGTCTATGAATTGATCAGGGATCTGACAACCTTTAAGTTGCTCAATGCCTTCAGTTGAGAGAGGAAGATCCTGTTTGCCCTGGAGCCGTTTCTCTTTGTTCCAGGCTGTCGCACCGTGGCGGATGACAAATACTTGAATGCTCACAGCAAGGTTCCCAGCGAATTCCTTAGCTTTTCTGCAGCTTGGGCCAAACTATGTTTCGCAACCACATGCTCTGTGGCCAGCTGACCCATCTGTTGCAATTTATGAGGATTTTCTAGTAGTGCATCTAACTGACGGGCAAACGCTTTGGCATTCCTGGGGAGGCTTAGGTAGCCGGTGTTGCCGTTTTCCATGATGCTGGCCACGCCACCTTCATCACCGACCAATAGTGGCGTCCCGGCCAGCTGAGCTTCCAATAATGCCAAGCCAAAGGCTTCATTCACCGCCGGCCATACAAATAGATCGCTGGCGCTGAGTAACGGCCATAGTTGGTCTCGGCATAGTTGGCCACAAAAGTGAACATTGCTGAGAGGTTGAAACTGATCTTTCACCGCTTGGGCATTAATACCATCACCAACCACGATCAATTGCCATTGCTTGTGCTTTGCCAGATTCAGGGATTCCGCCAACAAACCATAAGAATCGCTTTTATCGCCGGGTCGCATCATGGCTACCGTGATCAGCCAGGGACGCTCTGGATCCAAATGCCACTGACAAGCAAGCTGCTGTTTGCTTGCGGTGTTGAGCGGTAGGTAATGCTCGGTGTTTAGAAAAGGGGGCAGGTCGATCAATGACAATTGTGGAAAGTGTTGTTGCAATCCAGGTCGGTCATAGGGGTTGAGGGTGAAGCAACAACTGGCCTGTTCTAGTGCAATCTTTGACCCATTGAGCCCGGAGTCCCAAGGGCCCCCCTGTTGTTTGCCGGCATAGGATGCTTCTGCAACGACATAGGGGATTCCCAGCGCTTGAGAAACCCTTGGGCCCAGCCAGTCCGGGGCTTTGTGGTATAGGTGATAGGTAAACCAGAGTTTGGGTCGTTGATGGGGGGCTAGCTTTTGATAGCGACGAATCAGCCTGTCCGCAAGGCTATAGCCCAGTTGCTGGAGTCGTTTCTGCCGTATTGGATCGCCAGCACCATCTCGGCTGCGAAAATTCGAGGCTAGTTCAACATTAAATCCTGCCTGCTGTAGGGCTTCCGCAAACAGTCTTGCCAGTAACCGGTCGCCAGACGGATTTTGATGCCCCGGTGGCTTTAAGGGGGCGTAGTAGGCGATCGGAACGGTGGGATCCACTGTTAATTCACCGATCGTCGGGCGACTGTTGTTGGAACTTGTCCATCAGTATATCAATGCCCCTGGAAACGGAGAATTGATCCCGTACTCGTTGGAAGCCCGCTTCTGCCAGTCGTGAGCGCAGTTGTGGATCGCTGATGAGCTTCTCCAGTGCCTGTTGCAACTGTTGCTCATTTTTTTCGTCCACCAGCCAGCCGGTTTGCTGATCGACAATTAATTCTGGAATACCTGAGATACGAGTCGACAGACAGCAAAGTTTTTGGCTTTGAGCCTCCATCAGTACGTTGGGAAGACCGTCACGGTCACCATCACCGATAATCTTACTGGCCAGAACAAACAGGTCCGTGTTGCGATAGTGACTGATGACTTGCTCCTGAGGAAGCGCGCCAAGCCAATGGATTCGATCTTCAATTCCCAACTGCTGGGCTTGCTCTTTCAACTTAGGCAATAGCTCTCCACCGCCGATGTGGGTGAAACGCCAGTGCATATCCTGTGGCAGTCGTGACAAGGCGTTGAGGAGGTGATCGTAGCCTTTTTTGGCCACAGCCCGACCCACAGAAATTAGTTCAACCGGATTTTCGGAATTATCCCCGCTGCTGTCCGTTTGCTCATCGTTATTGCAACTATCATCAAATCGGTCGAAATCCAGGCCGTGGTAGACCAGCTCCACCTTGTCTGGATCAATGGCCAAGCTTTTCAGATAGTCGGTATTGGCCGCGGTGCAGGTTACCAACCAATCCAGATCTTGAAGTTTCTCAGCGATCTCCCATTGTGGGATGGTCCAGATATCCTTGGCATGGGCAGAGGCAGACCAGCTGATCTGTTTAATCAGAGCAGCGTAGCGGGTGACTGAGCCGGGGGTATGGATAAAGTGAGCGTAGAGATGGGGAATCGTTTCCGGTAGCTCTGTCGCCAAGACCATCGCTTGTCCAAAGCGACGAATGCGGTTGCGGTTAAAGTCCCGCTTCAAGTCCTTAAACCAAACTTTGAAGGCTCGACCGAATCCAGGTTGCCCTAGGGAACGTATTATTCCTTTGAGTACCCGCAACGGTTCCTGATGCAGGTATTCTGGCAGGTAGACCACCGGTGCTTCTATTTCTCGGTGGATCGGGTGAACGTGGCTGTCGGTTGGGTGTCGAAGGGAGACCAAGGTGATATCGAGTCCCCTGCGCTCCAGTTGTCTGATTTCCTGGGCGATAAAGGTTTCTGACAGTCTTGGGTATCCTTTCAGAACCAGTGCGATCGAACGTGACAAGAAATGCTCCATAGCTGGAACTGCTGCCTGGTTGAAAGATAGGCGATTGCAGCTGCCAGCGAAGTGGTCTTAGCTAATTGATAAAAAAGCGAATATATCACAACCCATAAAGATAAGCCTGCACTCGCGATTCACTGTGGAGGGGCTGGAAAATGCAGTACAATCAGCGCTCGGTGGTCTATGCTTGAAGCTTAGTAGGACCCCGTGTAACAAATGTCCAACCGGTCAATCAGCTTAATATGATTGAATTAAACTGTGGTAGTTCCGGTATGCACGCAATTCTTCAAGGGATCAGGAGGGGTAATAGGGATTAATGGAATCGTCTATCTTTCGTTATATTCTGCGCTACACCCTTAAGGATCAGATCCTGATCCTGGCATTGACGCTGTTTTCTCTGCCGTTTCTGTACGCTTCTCTTGAAGTCCCTAAGCTGATTATCAACGACGCTATCGGTGGCGCTAATCGTCCCAAGGAGATCTTTGGTTATCCTGTTGATCAACTGGATTACCTGTTCCTGCTGTGCGGGCTTTTTCTGTTGCTGGTGATTATCAACGGTGGCTTAAAGTATGTGCTTAACGTCTATCGTGGGGTGGTGGGCGAAAGAATGCTGCGCCGGCTGCGCTACGATCTGTTTACCCGCTTGCTTCGTTTTCCCATTCCCCATTTTAAGAAAGTATCTCAGGGCGAAGTGATACCGATCATTACCGCTGAAACTGAGCCACTTGGCGGTTTTATCGGTGAGGCTTATGCGTTACCCGCTTATCAGGGCGGAATTCTGCTCACCTACCTAATCTTTATTTTTAACCAGGACGTGCTGTTGGGAATTGTCGCCACTGCACTCTATCCCTTCCAGCTCTACATTATTCCCAAGCTACAGCGCAGTGTTAATCAGCTGGGTAAAAAACGGGTGTTGGCGGCTAGACGACTGGGAGACAGGATTGGCGACAGTATTTCCGGCATCGAAGAGGTTCATAGCCACGACACCTCCCGATTTGAGCGTGCGGTGATTAGTGAGCGACTGGGACGTATTTATAGTCTCCGTTTTGATATCTATAAACGTAAGTTTTTCATTAAGTTTCTGAACAACTTTCTGGCCCAGGTGACGCCATTTTTCTTCTATCTGTTTGGTGGCTACTACATCATCCAGGGTGAACTATCACTGGGTGCCCTGGTAGCAGTGTTAGCCGCGTACAAGGATCTGAGTTCCCCCTGGAAAGAGTTGCTTAAGTTTTACCAGATCAAAGAGGATGTTCGTATCAAGTACGAACAGATTATTGAGATGTTCCAACCAGATGGAATGTTGGAAACTGGTCTGCAGGATGCCACACCGGTTGCGTTGGAGCGGAATAAGGGTGGCTGGGAAAGCAGCAACCTCAGCTATTCCGAGCAGGAAAATGTCAATTTGGTAGAGCGGATTGGCTTCAAGGCTGGCCTCGACCAGCACACTGCAATCGTCGGTATCGGCAGCAGCGGTAAAGAACAGCTGGGGCAGATGATGGCCCGCTTGTTGTTCCCCAGTCAGGGAAAATTGAATCTAGCCGGTATGGATATGAAGCATCTGCCGGAAGCGTCGGCAGGTCGCTATCTGGCCCATGTGGGGCCCCAGGCTCATCTGTTCTCCGGCACAATCGGAGACAACCTGTTCTACTCGTTGAGGCACAAACAGCTTTCTGAGGATGACCAGGCTCAGCGCTCAACTGAAATA
The DNA here is from genome assembly GCA_026196225.1 of Motiliproteus sp. Lineage (GTDB taxonomy): Bacteria > Pseudomonadota > Gammaproteobacteria > Pseudomonadales > Balneatricaceae > Motiliproteus. The sequence goes on along the minus strand of JAPHRD010000029.1, from coordinate 43,230 downwards.
ACTGATTCCGAAAAGTCGGGCAACAGCACCGATACCCCAGATGGCGAATGGATTGACTACGATGAGCTGGACCTGCAACCGGGCGATCCCTTCAAGCAGCATATCCATCAGGTTTTAGCGGCTGTAGATCTCAGCGATGATCTCTTCCAGCTGGGGCTGCTGGGCACAATTGATGGTGAGCAAAAAAATGGTTTGGAGGCTGAGATACTGAGTGCACGGGCGAACATCCACCAGTCGCTGCAGCAGACGGAGTATCAAGGCTTGGTGGAGCTATTTGACTGGCAGAGGTACAACAGCAACCTGACCGTGTTGGAAAATATTATCTTTAGCCCCTCAGCCAATAGCGGAAGCGATCACGAAAGCTTAGCCGGTGACGATCAGTTCCAGCAATTTCTTGATCGGCAGGGCCTGCTGCAGCCGTTTTTGGAGATGGGGCGTGAACTGGCGGAGATTATGCTCGACCTGTTTTCGGATATCGAAGAGGACAGTGATCTGTTCGAACGTTTCAGCTTTATTCATGCCGAAGATCTTCCTGTTTATCAGACACTGGTTCAGCAGACCAAGGGTAAGCCAGTGGCCCGTGAAGACGCGAAACTGTGTCATCGTTTTTTATCGCTGACCTTTAAGTTGGTGCCTGCTCGTCACCGCTTGGGTTTGGTGGATGAAGTGATGCAACAACAGATACTGAAAGCACGTCATGCCTTGGAATCCGAGCGGTCCTCCCTGAGCATAGAGCTGGAATTTTTCGACGGCGAACGTTTCAGCGCCGAGTTGAATATTCGCGATAATCTGTTGTTTGGCCGATTGGTATTCGGCCAAGCACGGGCAGAGGAGAAAATTACCGAACTGCTACAGCGGGTGATCTGCGATATGGGGCTGGAGCCGCGAATTATTGAGGCTGGTCTCGACTACGAGGTGGGTACTGCCGGAACCCGGTTGTCAGCCATTCAGCGTCAGAAGTTGGCTATTGCTCGAGCCATTATCAAGCGGCCCGACGGGCTGATTCTGAACGAGGCTCTGTCTGCTCTGGATGCGGGATCAGAGCGAAAAATCATCGCTAATCTGCGTCAACAGATGGCCCAACGGGGGCTGGTGTATATCACTAACCGTGCCCAGCAAACCCGCGAGTTTGACCAATTGCTAGTGATGGAGAATGGTAAATTGGTTGCCCAGGGGGACTACGAACAACTCAGCCAAGAGTCCGAAGTATTTAAGCAGCTTCTTCACTAAGTCATTATTTGTGGTGGACTCTGTGTGTTTTTGGTTGGCTAGGTTTTGTAAGGATCGGCGGCATCTCGCAAACCATCGCCGAAGAAGTTAAACGCCAGAATAATGATGATCACCGGCATAACCGGCAGCATCAGCCACGGGTAGATCGCCACCACATTGATATTCTGCGCCTCGTTCAACAGGACTCCCCAACTGGTGATAGGGGGCCGTAGACCCAGTCCCAGAAAGCTCAACGCGGTTTCGCCCAGAATCATCGCCGGTATCGATAATGTGGCTGAGGCTACTAGATGACTGAAAAACCCCGGCAACAAATGGCGACCGATAATCCGTTGGGGTTTAGCCCCCATCAACTGGGCGGCGGTACAGTAATCTTCCTCCCGAAGAGCCAGTAGTTTCGAGCGCACGGCTCTCGCCAATCCGGTCCAGTCCAGCAGGGCGAGGATCAGAGTGATGCCGAAGAACACCCAGATCGGGCTCCAGGTCACTGGTAGGATGGCGGACAATGCCATCCACAGCGGTAGTTCCGGGAAGGAGCGGATCACCTCGGTGATTCGCTGCACGCTGGTATCGATCCAGCCGCCGTAATAGCCTGCCAGTCCGCCAATCGAGATCCCCAGAATAAAGCTGAGAATAATTCCTACCAGACCGATGGTTAGGGATATACGGGCGCCATAGATAATGCGTGAGTACATATCACGCCCTAAGCGATCGGTACCGAATAGGAATAGTTGGGCTCCTTCCGGTGCGCAAACCAGATGTCGGTCGGTTTTCCATATTCCCCAGAAGTGATAAGGATCGCCGTGACAGAAAAACTGCAGGGGGTGTATCTGAGACCTATCTTCGCTGTATTCGCGGAGTAGCTTGTCCATGTTCAGCTGGTACTCCCAGCCGTAAACAAAGGGGCCAACAAACTCTCCTTCATGGAACAGATGAACAGGTTGGGGTGGTGAGTAGATATAATCGGTGTGGCGGGTCGACAGGGCGTAGGGTGCTAAAAATTCACTGATCAAGATCGAACCGTACATCAACACCAGCAACACTCCGCAGAACAGCGCTAAGCGATGACGTTTAAAACGCCACCACATCAGTTTCCACTGAGATGCCAGGTAGTACTTTTCCTGGGATTCCGTCAGCGTCTCGATGCTGTAGGGATCGAAGGGGCGGTCAGCGACAAAATGACCACTGTTATCGGCATGGTTGTGATGGACATCAGTCATCGGCTGGACCCTCCCTGCAGGCGAATGCGAGGATCCAGTAGCGCCAGGGCCAGGTCAGAAATAAGCACACCAATTACTGTAAGCACCGCCAGAAACATCAGGAAGGAACCGGCAAGGTACATATCCTGGCTCTGAAGGGCGCTGATCAGTATAGGGCCGGTTGTTGGCAGTGACAGGACGACAGCGACGATCTCGGCGCCGGAAATAATACTGGGTAACAGATTGCCGACATCGGAAATAAAGAAGTTTAGAGATACACGCAGCGGATATTTCACCAATAGCTTAAATGGTGGTACGCCCTTGGCGCGCCCGGTGACCACGTAAGGCTTGTGCAGCTCATCCAGCAGGTTTGCTCGTAAGCGACGGATCATCGCTGCCGTTCCGGAGGTGCCGATCACCACCACCGGAATCCACAGGTGTTCCAACACTGACATCAGTTTGTCCCAACTCCAGGGGGCGTCGATATATTCCGGCGCCATCAGGCCACCGATGGAGGTGCCAAAGGTGACGTTGGCCAAATACAGCATCACCAATGCCAGCAAAAAGTTGGGGGTAGCAAGGCCGAGAAAGCCCAGCAGCGTCAGTCCGTAATCTCCCCAGCTATATTGATGGGTGGCGGAATACATGCCGATGGGGAAGGCGATGATCCAGGTGAAGATAATGGTGAACATGGACACCAAAACGGTTAGGAATAGTCGGTCACCCACAACGTCGGTGACTGGCAGGCCGTATTCAAAGGAGTAACCGAAATCCCCCACGACCATACCCGATGCCCAGGTTACGTACTGCATCAGGAAGGGTTCATCCAAGCCGTACTGGTGGCGCAGATTGGCGATAAATTGCGGATCCACCGACTCACCCTGGCTCTCCAGTTCGGCGATATAGCTTTCTAGATAGTCCCCGGGAGGAAGCTGGATTATCACAAAGATAATAAAACTGATAATGATCAGGGTAGGGATCATCATCAGGAAACGGCGGAGGATATAGTGGCCCATCAGTGATCCCCCCCAGGCTTCCCTTCAGAGCGCAGCCAAAACCGGTCCGGTCGGTAAACGCCGAAGTAAGCGTTGGGCTGCCAGTTCCATAGTCCTTGTTCGGGGATATTCATCAGATTTTTGTTGACCACAATGGGTTGCAGTACTTTTGCCACGGTTCCGAGAGTAAAGACCTGATCGGCTCGAATCTCCAGCATCTCACGCCAGGCTTGGTGCCGTTGCTCCATATTGGTGGCGTGCTGCCATTGCTGATTTAGCTCCAGCAAGCGTTTAACAGCGGGTAATTCGGGAGGCTCTTCCTGGCCGGTCTCATAGTGTTTGCCCCACTTGGGCCATTGCAACTGTTGCTGGCTGGTGGGTGCTAGCTGGGCTGGGTTCATATCGGCAGAAGCGATGCCATTGGGTAGACCGGTCCAGATCGACATCAAGGCCTCTCCCGAGAATACCCGGTTGCGAAAAACCTCCCGTTCTGAGGGCTTGCTGTGCAGTTTGATACCCGCCTGCATCCAGCTATCATGAATCAGCTCCAAAACGTCAGTTTCTTCGGTACTTTCACCGGCGGTCTGGACAATGATCTCCATGGGCCTGCCATCCGGTAGCAGGCGAACGCCGAGGCTATCCCGTTGTTTCAGTCCCAATTGGTCTAATAATTTGTTGGCTTTATCGATATCGAACTGTGCCCACTTTTGGCGGTATTCCGGGCGGTACAGGGGTGATTCGGGAATCAGAGTATCGGCACCGGCCAACGCCAAGCCGAAATAGATTACCTGGTTGATCTCGTGTCGATTGATCGAAAGTGACAGCGCTCGTCTGAAGTCAGCGGTCTGGAACAGTTTACGCCAGACGGGATCATTGGCATTGAGATTGGGATAAAGCGCCACACGGGCTCCACGGGAGGTGCGCCACAAGCGCACGCTGTAGTTGTTGCGGGGCTCTCCCTCCTTAAGAAAAGTGTAGTTATCCAGGCGTAAATAACGCCCCTGCAGATCTGATTCGCCAGCACCGGTTTTGGCCGGTACTAATTTGGAACTGGAGATGGTCATGACCACTTCATCGATATAGGGCAGTTGATTACCCAACAGGTCCATGCGGTGGTAGTAGGGGTTACGTTTAAAGACGAAGCGCTCGGAGGGCGGATAGGTAGTGATCATCCAGGGCTGCAAGGTGGGCAGATCCGGATTATTAAATTTGTACGGGTGGTCTTTGCTTTGATGCAGGGCGTACCAGCTTTTACGCTTGATCTTAGCTTGGTCGATCCGCTGTTGCAGCTCGTTCGGATTAGCGAAGTCTTTATGAAATTGTTTCAGGTAGTGGGCGGGGCGATAGATGTAGAGCGGGCGGGGCCCTGCCAGCGCCAGCAAAAAATCGGGATTGGGTTTGGCCCAGGTGTAGCGAACCCTGAGCGGACCTAACACTTCAAACTCAGGAAACTGACCATCCACCTTCATCACTTTGGGCGGGCCGAAGGAAGCAAGTTCTTGGTTATTGGCCACGTTCTGCCAGTAATAACGAAAGTCTTCGCTACTAAAGAGATGTCCATCTGACCAGCGGTGCCCCTGTCGAAGTTTGAGTGTGAAGATGCGGCCCTCTTTAACTTCATAGGATTCCAGCAAATCGGCTTCCAATTTAAGTGCTTGATTGAAACCTACCAGCCGGGCGTAACCATAAACCACCATATGGCGGGTATCCTTACTTTTACCCATCAACAACTGCAGGGTGCCGCCGCTGATAGGTTGGTCCTTGGTTTGTCCTTGGTCAACGTAGGGCAGGGCAGGCATACGCTGGTTAACGGCGAGCAGATCACCCTGGGCAACCTGTTGGGCCAGATACGGGGGCTCGATAGGTGAGGGTGCCGTATTAGCTGCAGATAGGCCACTGAGGCTGAATAGGCCAGCTATGAACAGTAATCGAAGCCCGTTCATAACAGCGCCTCGACGTGATCCTCTGCCCTGATGGCATGACGTACAAAATGTTCGGGCTGAACTTCCAGCAATTGCGAAGTTCCACCCTGATGCAACTGGAATGGCTTTGGCCACAATTCAGGTATGTTGTGGCGACCTTCTCGCAACAGGTCAAAGTTTAGCGGTCGATTCAGGTCCGGATAGGGCACCGCTGCCAGTAACGCCTTGGTGTAGGGGTGATGAGGGTTACGGAAAAGCTGTTCACGAGGTGCAACTTCCACCAATTGGCCTCGGCACATAACGCCGATACGCTGGGCGATATAGTCCACCACCGCCAGATTATGGGAGATAAACAGGTAGGTCAGGCCAAGCTCCTGTTGCAAATCTTTCATCAGATTTAGAATTTGAGCTTGAACGGAGACATCAAGTGCGGATACCGGTTCATCGAAAATCAAAAACTGCGGGTTGAGAGCCAAGGCCCGGGCGATACTTATACGCTGACGTTGGCCGCCGGAAAAACTGTGGGGATACCGGTTGAGGAAACGGCTGTCCAGCCCAACCAGGGCCATCAGTTCGCGGGCCCGATCTAGTTGCTGCTGCTTATTGCCAAACCGATGAACCGCCATCGGTTCTCTTAAGGTATTCAGGATGGTCATTCTCGGATTAAGGGCACTGTAGGGATCCTGAAAAACGATCTGCATCTTGGGTCGGAATGCTCGCAATGACTCATCATTTAGCTTGAGCAGATCGATCATGGTGCCACGATCGTTGTAGAGGATTTTTCCGCTGTCGGGGGTGACCGCTCGCATCAACATTTTAGATAAGGTGGTTTTTCCGCAGCCGCTTTCTCCCACCAGGCCAAAGCATTCGCCGCATTCGATATCAAGATTGAAACTGTCGACGGCTGTGAACTGTTCCGATTGAGATTTACCAAACCAGCGATTATCCCTGTTCTCAAATTGCTTGCTGAGTTCGCAGATACTGAGGTGCGGCCCTGCCAATTTCTGCTCGTCGGTCCATGGCACATTATGATGATGGAAGTGGTCGATATCGTGGTCGATATCTCGAATGCCGCTCAGGCGTTCCCCTTCGTGCATATCAAAATGGGGGACCGCCGAAAACAACGCCTTCAAGTAGGGGTGTTGAGGCCTGTCAAAAATAGCCTGGGCTGGTCCGCGCTCCATAACCTCGCCGTGGTACATCACCACCACATCATCTGCCATATTCGCAACTACACCCAGATCATGGGTGATCAGCAATACCGCCATGCCCAATTCGGTCTGGAGGTTTTTGATCAGTTCTAGAATTTGCGCCTGGACGGTGACGTCCAAAGCGGTGGTAGGTTCGTCGGCGATTAGTAACGAGGGATGACAGATCAGTGCCATGGCGATCATGGCCCGCTGTCTGAGTCCTCCCGAGAGCTCAAAAGGATACTGCCGGATCGCTTTTTCTGGGATGGGAAAGCCCACCAGACGTAACATATCGATGGTTGCCAAGTCTGCAGCTTTACGATCGACGTCTCGGTGCAGAAGCATCGCTTCACTGATCTGATCACCGATGCTGTGAATGGGTGAAAGGGAAACCATCGGTTCCTGGAAAATGATGGAGATCTTGTCACCCCGAATGGATTGCATCTGCTTGCTTTTGGGGTTTAACCCAGCGATATCGACAGCGGTGCTGTCGGGCCCATCGCGGAACAAAATCTCACCAGAAGAGATTCTTGCTGAGTCGGGGAGGATACCCAGAATGGCTTGGGAAGTGACGGATTTACCGGAGCCTGATTCGCCGACAATGGCCAACGTTTTGCCGGGCATCAAGGCGAAAGAAATGTTCTTAACGGCGGCAACTGGCGAACCGTGGAGTATAAAGTCCACCTCAAGATGCTTCACTTCCAAAAGCGGTTGGATACTGTATCTCCTCGATAGCAATCAGAATAATTTGGAACTAAGCTAATAGAACCATAATCCATATGCCCGATAGTGCAAGTACAATTCATTGAAACCATTGGATTAATAAGGGCTAACGATTTTGCCATTTGGGAGCTGGATAATGATCTGCAATTGTTACAAAGACGCACTAAAACGACCACTGTTACTGATGGTGGTGATGTATTCTTTCAGTGGCTCAGGTTGGGCTGATAAACACCGCACCATCGAGGATTTCTATGGTGAATTTGTCGGCCATGCATCCACCGCCAATTACAGCGGTGAGCGGGACAGGGATATGAGTATTTCAATTCGTCCCGCTAAGCAGGAGGGCCATTTCATTATTAAATGGTCCACTGTGGTTCACAAAGCGGATGGTCGCTCTAAGCGCAAGGTCTATCAAATTCGCTTTGCCTCAACAGACCGTCATCAGATCTATTCATCGGCCATGAAGACCAATGTGTTCGGGGGGATGGAGGCGATGAATCCTCTGAAAGGAGATCCCTTTGTTTGGGCACGAATCAAGGGTGAGACCCTCACTGTGCATGCTCTGATTATCACCGAAGATGGCGATTACGAGATGCAGACCTACGATCGGACCCTTAATAAAAAGGGATTGTGGGTCGATTTCAGCCGTCGAGATCGCCACGACAATATTCGTAAAATCAGTACCCAGTTGGTGAAGGTATCGGACTAGAAAATCTGGCGGTAATGGATTGTTCCGCTACCGCCAGGGATGACTGTTAGAGAGATTCCAGCAGAGTTTCTAATTTGAGCTGATCGACGGTGAAGTTACGGATACCTTCCGCCAGTTTTTCGGTCGCCATCGCATCTTCATTCATCAGCCAGCGGAAGTGCTTTTCATCAAGCTCCAGTTTTGGTGCGACACCTTCACTGTTGTCCGGATTTAATTTGCGTTCAAGATTGCCGTCGGTGTTGGACAACTGATCCAGCAGCGCGGGGCTGATGGTCAGGCGATCGCAGCCAGCAAGTTCCAAAATCTCTTCCATGTTGCGGAAACTGGCTCCCATAACTACGGTGTTGTAGCCGTGAGCTTTGTAGTAGTTGTAGATGCCGGTCACCGAAAGAACCCCCGGATCTTCGTCCGCAGGGTAGCTGTCGCGGCCAGTCTGGTTTTTATACCAGTCGAGAATACGGCCCACAAAAGGCGAGATCAGATAGACGCCCGCTTCGGCACAGGCCACTGCTTGAGCAAAGCCAAATAACAGGGTCAGATTACAGTTGATGCCTTCGGCTTCAAGCTGCTTAGCGGCCTGAATGCCTTCCCAGGTAGAAGCAATCTTGATCAGAATACGGTCGTTGCTGATACCTGCTTCATTGTACAGTTTGATCAGACGACGGGCCCGCTCCATGGTCGCTTGGGTATCAAAGGACAATCGTGAGTCCACTTCGGTAGAGATGCGACCAGGGATGACTTTAAGGATCTCGAGACCAAAATTGACCGCCAGTTTATCGGCCATCAGGCCAATGTATTCACCCTCGCTGCAGTTCTGCTGATCGGCCCACTGCTTGGCATCCTGCAAAAGATGAGCATATTCAGGAAGCTGGGCTGCCTTCAAAAGTAACGATGGATTGGTGGTGGCATCTTCAGGTGCGTAGCTTTTAATCGCCTCAAATTCTCCTGTATCCGCGACGACTGTGGTCATTCCTTTAAGTTGCTGTAGTAGGTCTGTCATGCCTTTGTTCTCACCTGAAATTGAAAAGTCTTATTGAGGTCTTTATGCAGCGTCGGTAATGGTATCGTCTACCAGTGCTGCAGCGGCCTTGAGTACCTCGACGCCGGCTCCGGTCTTGAAAGCGTTCTCGCTGATGTAACGTCGGAATCGCTTAGCGCCGGGGATTCCTTGATATAAACACAAAATATGGCGGGCAATCCAGCCCAGTTGGGCACCTTGGGATAACTGCGCCTCGGTATAATCAAAAATACCTTCCATCACCTGGCCACGGGATAATACCGGAGTTTGCTCGCCATAAATTTTCTGATCGGCTTGGGCCAGCAGATAAGGATTCTGGTAGGCCTCCCGGCCAATCATTACACCATCAACTTCGGTTAGGTGTTCTTGGCTCTGATCAAAATCACGAATGCCTCCGTTGATAATGATTTCCAGTTCAGGGAAATCCTTCTTGACCTGATAGGCTCGGTCGTAGATCAGCGGTGGAATCTCCCGATTCTGCTTGGGGCTTAAGCCACTCAGTATCGCTTTACGCGCATGGATGATGAAGGTCTTGCAGCCACTGTCCGCGACGGTAGAGACAAAGTTGTGAAGAAACTCGTAACTATCTTGATCGTCGATGCCGATTCGGTGCTTTACGGTTACCGGAATCTTAACCTGTTGCTGCATCTTATCGACACATTCGGCGACCAAAGCAGGATCGGCCATCAGACAGGCACCAAAGCGACCGTTCTGGACCCGATCGCTGGGGCAGCCGACATTAAGATTTACTTCGTCATAACCATAGTCCTCAGCCATCCGCGCACATTGCGCTAAGGCAACAGGGTCACTGCCACCCAGTTGCAGGGCTAAAGGGTGTTCAGCGTCGTTGTATTGCAGAAAACGATCGGGGTCCGCATGAATCAACGCACCGGTAGTCACCATCTCTGTATAAAGAACTGTGTGTTTGGTCATCAATCGATGAAAATAGCGACAGTGCCGGTCGGTCCAATCCAGCATCGGAGCAATGCAGAGGCGTCGATTAATGGATGTGTTTGCAGGGGGCTGGTTATTCAGAATAGACATCGATGGTTTTGACTTTACTTCTACATGGGTTGGTACATTAGCGGCATTTTCAGTTTCCGTCGTGGATTCAGTCGTGCCTGTGCTGCAGTGCAGGCGGGCATTATACACCAGTTGGGTAATGTTTAGGCGATAGAAACAGGGTGGCAATCTGGAAGCAGGCCGAAAGCCTGCTTCCGCATAGGTTATTGGTTCACAGGTACCAATTTAGCGACTTTTTTGAGTTGTGCGTAACTCATACAGCTATTGTCGGTTGGATCACGCCGGCAGGCTCTGCGTGCCAAAGGGGTGATATAGGTGCTGATCACTGCCGCTTGCAGCTGTTCGTTGGTGTAGCTGATGGCCTTTTTGTTTTTCTCTTTGGGCAGAACCGAGATAGGGACCGGTAAGTTAATACGCAGCAGCGCGGCATTTCCATCAGGCAGGGCTTTTTTCAGTTGCAGGGCTAGTTGGCCGAGACTGGGGTTTTTGCTGATCAACTCCAGATTTATGCTGTTGGGGAGTACCAGTTTGGTTTGTAGCGGTGCCGAAAACAGCGACAGTGATTTTTGTGTAGGAGGTGTTGCACGATCTGCGGCTTCATCGCTCAGGGCGGTGTAGATGGTGCGTTGAAGCAGTAGAATATCGTCGAGGAAATTGGCCAACTGCTCTTTGTTTCTGCCTGTTTTCGGGTGGTAGTTGCTGTAGTTGGCGATGATGTACTCGATATCGTCGGTGAGAGTAGCCAGCTGCCAGTAGGTTTCGGCGATGATCTCGTACTCGTCATCAGCATCCCGCCATTGGTCGTTACCGCGCCACTCGGCCATCTGAGCATAAGGGGTAATTCGCATATCCTGAAATCGGGGTGACTTGAAGGCTTCCTCTGCCAGTTTTGCCAGTTTATCGTCCAGCGCCGCTTTGGTGGTGGCAATTGCGCCTTCGGCACCGCCAATCTGCATATAACGAATATGGGTCTGGACGCTGCTGGTATCTGCGTTGTTTTTGGCGGAACTGCTGCCACTGATGTTGGCTGGCCCGTAACTGGCTTTGAGCTTGGCAGCAGCAGCGGTTCGCTGGGATTTGTTGGTGGAGGTCAGGGTGAAGGAGGCCAGCAGTTTGGCACCGCTGGTAATTGCCGAGACATATCCGTCTCCGCAATAGGCACGGAACTCTTCAGGCTTTTTCATCAGCGATAGTGCCCAGGGTTCGAAAGTGAGTTTGCCGCTATTGTTTTGATTGCTTACTTTTCCGGGCTCGGCTCCGATCGCAGGAAATGCGCTGCGGGTGGTGGCCACTGTTTCTGCCGGTGCCGCAAAGATGGCGCCATTGGTGACAGAGGCATTCATCAGCAGGGTGGTGGATTGCGAAGAGACTTTGGTGGATTTGGCAAAGGAGGCGGAACCGCTGGCGGAGCCGAATACCGTTTTTACCGAACCGGCGGCGCTGATGTTCAACGACTTCATCACCTCGGAGCGATCGGATACTTCGTCCAGGGACATCACCGTGGTCTGGCCGCTACTGCGTACACTGGCCATGCGAACGCAGCGATTCGGGACTATCCGTCCCTCACGGCTGTCCCAACCCAGTCCTAGCTCGACGCCATCATCAGGCACCGGCTCCCAGTAGCCTCGCACGCCGAGGGATAGTCTGCTGGAGACTTTTGCGTTGCTGTCTGATTCGGGGGAGTCTGGGGTTGGTGAGTTGGGCGGTGATGGTTTTTTATCACAACCTGCCAATACCAGCGCTGACAGTGTTGCGGCCACCAGAGCATTGCTAAAAGTAGACATTGCTTCTGAACTCCATGTTTAGAAGGCTGATTTGCCAAGACCGACGGCTACAACGACTTCAGACTGTTCCCCTGTCGGATGTGCGAGGTGTCAGCGATCATCCCTTTAAAGGTCGTTCAGTGCCCATTCCACTGCCTTCGCTGCATGGATGCTGGTGGTGTCATAGAGCCGAATATCCGTATCTGATTGCTGGATCAGCATACCAATTTCGGTACAGCCCAGAATGATCGCTTCAGCACCGGCATCGCGAAGTTTTTCAACCGTAGCCAGATAAGCCTGTTTGGATTCATCGCGGATGATCCCCTGACAGAGTTCAGTGTAGATCACTTGATGGACTTGAGACCGGTCATCTTGATCGGGCACCAGAACATTTAATCCATGACGGGATTCTAAACGACCCCGGTAGAAATCCTGTTCCATGGTAAAGGCGGTTCCTAGCAAACCGACATTTTGAATACCATCGACCAGCAATTGCTCAGCTGTCGCGTCGGCGATATGGAGCAGGGGGATATCGATTCGTTGTTGGATTTGCGGCGCTACCTTATGCATGGTGTTGGTGCCAATAAGCAGAAAATCCGCACCGGCGTTTTCCAGGCTTTGTGCTGCATCGCTTAGGATCTCTGCAGTTCCTGGCCAATCACCAGAGTGCTGAAGTTGTTCGATATCGTGAAAATCAACACTGTTTAAAATCAGCTTGGCGGAGTGGAGTCCTCCCAACTGTTCTTTGATCCCCTCGTTGATCAGGCGATAGTAGAGGGCGCTGCTTTCCCAGCTCATGCCACCCATTAAGCCGATGGTTTTCATCAGTTAAGTAATCTCTAGAGTTTTATAGGGGCCAGACAAACAGGATCAGCGGTACGCCTAGCAGGACGATCAAGACCTCCAGGGGTAACCCCATTCGCCAGTAATCTCCAAATTGGTATCCTCCCGGACCCAGCACCAGGGTGTTGGACTGGTGGCCGATGGGGGTCAAAAAGGCGCAGGATGCTCCCACCGCAACTGCCATCAGAAATGGGTCGGGATTAACGGCGAGTCCGCTGGCCAGCCCCATTGAGAGAGGGGCCATGACCACGGCGGTGGCGGCGTTATTGATGATGTCGGACAGAAACATGGTGACCACAAGTACCAGTCCTACAATCAGATAGATGGGCATCCCGTCGGTCAGGGCCAGTACGCCGTTGGCGATGATTTGAGTGAGGCCGGTGCTCTCCAGTGCCGCACCTACGGGGATCATTGCCGCCAACAGGATGATGACCGGCCAGTCCACGGCATCGTATAGATTCTGCGCCGGTAATATATCCAGGAATAGATAAACCAGGATCGCCAGCAGAAAAACGATGGCCAGTGGCAGAACCTTGGTAACACCCAGGGTAATGGCAGCGATGAAAATAGCTAAAGCCACAGCTACCTGGCGGGGCTGCCCCAGATTGAGATTGCGTTCTGCCAGGGGGATCATTCCCAGCTCATTAAACTGTTGCTCGATGTTATCGGCGGTACCTTGCAGTAACAGAATATCCCCAGCCTGAAAGGTTTGGCGGCGGAGGCGGCGGATAATGCGCTGCCCCTGGCGAGCCAATCCAACCAGTGCTAAGGCGCTACCGCTGCGCCGACGCAGGTAAGGCACGTCACGGTATTCAAGAATGGAGCCCTTTTTGATAACCCCTTCCGCCAATACCAGTCCGCCCTGGGTGAGTTCGGCAAACTTTTTGTCGGCACTGGTCACCAGTTCCAGATCGTTGCTGTCCAGCAAAGCCTGAATCTCGGTGGGGTCAGCCTGCAGAATCAAAATATCTCCAGCCTTTAAACGGTGTCCATAGCGCAACGACATGGTGCGGCCATGGCGATGCGCCAGACCAATCACTTCGATGCTGCTCTCTTTCAGACCTTCGATATCATCCAAGGTTTTGTCTACCAGCCCGGAGTCTTCGGTGACGATTACCTCGGTAAGGTAATCGTCGATGGCAAAGAGTTGCTCAGGAGAGCTCCGTGACAGTCGTTCGGCCGGTATCAATCGCCAGCCGATCAGGCCCACGAAAAGAACGCCGATGGCGGCGATGGCGACACCAACGGGGGAGTAGTCGAACATGCCAAAGGGCTCACCCATGGAATCGGCTCGTATCATCGCGATAATGATATTGGGTGGGGTACCGATGGCGGTGGTCATGCCGCCGAGGATACTGCCGAAGGCCAGGGGCATCAGAATCATCGCTGGTGAGCGATTGTGTTTGGCGCAGGTCGCCAGGGCCACAGGCAGCATCAATGCTAGAGCACCGACGTTATTCATAAAAGCGGAGGCGACGGTCACTACCCCGGTCATCAGCAATATATGGGGCAATGGGTGTTCTGTGTAGGGCATTAGCTGCTGGGCTATTAGATCCACCACGCCGGAGCGTTTTAAGGCATCGGAGATCACCAATACGGCGGCAACGGTAATCACTGCCGGGTGGGCGAAGCCATTAAAGGCGTCTTCGCTACTGACTAGACCGCTGAGTATGCACAGAGCTAAGGAGATGGCGGCGACTACGTCGTGCCTGAATTTGCCCCACACGAATAGCACCAAAGTCAGCATTAAAATTGCGGCGATCATTGATTGATCGAGAGTCATTGTTGCTCCTTAGCTGACCTTAACATCGATTTGAGCTGCACCGCTGCCATGGAAAAACCGCCATCTGCGCCATCGAGAAAGTGAATATGTTCGCTGCTACTAAAATCAAAAACCACACAGGTCATTAGCGCCCGGTCGGTACGATGAAGACCATAAGCCACTTGTCCCCTTGAATGATAGTCCTGCAATGTCGCCTCAATCAGGTCGGCCTGCTCAGGTGCGCAATCGAACAGTATGCGCAGGGTGCCATCAAAACGCCGATAATCAGAATTCTGCTCCATCTCCTGCCGATAGGGTGCCGGTTTAAAATTTCCCAACGGAATATTGAAGCGATCTAGCACGAATTGCAGCAAACTTTCACCGTAAGTTCGTAGCGCCCACCACCAGCGATTGTGACCGCCCTGAGTGGCCTTAATCTCGCTACCAACCGCAGTAGGCGGCCATCTCAAAACCAGGTTCTGTTGACTGATTGGTGTTCCTTGTTGATTGTCTTCAGCGACGATTGCAGAGGTTTGTTTGATTAAACCTGTATAGATCTCACCCTCTTCGGCACAGGTCGCCTGAGCCAGCATGCTGAGAATAACGCCATTGCGTGCCTGCAGCGGCTGCCATCGACAGGAGAGCCCGTCTAGGTCAGCCTCCTGGACCTGATGGTTGGGGGCGAGCAGCCAGCGGTGTTCTCGCTTGATCCAATGTTCTGCCAGTTCTACCCCGCCACCACTGAAGGCCGCCAGATAGTTGCCCTGTGTCAGTTCAAATTTTGCGACACGCAGGTCTG
Source organism: Motiliproteus sp. (assembly GCA_026196225.1). Taxonomy (GTDB): domain Bacteria; phylum Pseudomonadota; class Gammaproteobacteria; order Pseudomonadales; family Balneatricaceae; genus Motiliproteus. The sequence goes on along the minus strand of JAPHRD010000029.1, from coordinate 28,057 downwards.
ATCCGGCCTGACGAATGTCGCTGATGGGCACCCGGCCAACGCGAAGGGTTAGGGTGAAATAGTCTCTGGCACGTTGACGTACCGACGCCAATGCGTCATCGACGGCATCGGACAGTTCTGGGGGAATCGCTAGAGTGGCTCCGTCTCCACCAAACAGGTAAGGGATTCGGTGTCGGTCGGCGAGGTTGAGAACGGCGGTAATGCAGGCAGCCCCAATCAGGTTGACGTCTTTATACTGGCCCTGACGAACAGCCTCTGTGGAGTTCTCAATATCGGTGATGACTAACAACCAGTTGTCCGGCAACGGTCGATAGAAATGCCGGTCGGTGATCTGTGAGAACTCTTTGAATGGATCAAGTTCAGCGTAGAACATCCCTGACTCTGCCTAACGGATCTGAGTTTAAGCAAGCATAGCCCAGTAATGCTGCTAAGGGCAGGGGGGAGGGCCCTATTTGTGGTGGAGGCTGTTGATTTGGAAGTACAAAAGCGGCCCGGGACTGTGGGTTTTTTAACAATGCTAGTTATTTAAGTTGCCAACCGAGTAATATCCGGCAGAATCCTATAGCTAAATCAAGCAGAGGAACCAAAGTGATGTCTGAGCAAGCGGAGTTTCAGTTGGAGATGACCGTACGGGATTACGAATGCGATATGCAGGGCATCGTTAATAATGGCGTCTACCAGAACTACCTAGAACATGCGCGCCACGAATTTCTGAAAGAGATCGGTATCGATTTTGTCGATTATACCCAGCGGGGCATCAATCTGGTGGTTATCCGGGCTGAGCTGGATTACAAGCTACCCTTAAGCGGAGGGGATCGCTTTAAAGTGACCGTTAAGCTGGAGCAGGAGTCTCGTGCCCGGTTTGCTTTTCATCAGCAGATTATCCGTCTGAGTGATGACAGGTTGTCGCTGAAAGCAAAAATTGTCGGCACCGCAATGAATGATCGCGGACGGCCGTCAATTCCCGCCGAACTGGATAAGATCATGAGTGAAATGGGGTAGCTACAATGGCTATTAGCTGGAACAGGGGTGAAGACGGGATCGTTGAAGTGACGGTCAGCGGAAAAATGGGTGTCGAGGAGTTTCGGGCCTTGCAGCAGGATGGGCAATCTCCCCTGACTTCGCAAACGGGTCTAAAGATTCTGATCATCGCTGATGGTTTTGAAGGCTGGCAGAGTGGCGACTGGGAAGAGACCGGCTTTGACGAACAGGTTGACCAGAATATCACGGCAATGGCGGTGATGATGGAGCCACGCTGGCATGACCAGGCTTCTCTGTTTATGGCAAAGGACCTGCGTCCAATAGCCATCGAATTTTTCACTCCAGATCGGCAAGCACTAGCCAGACGGTGGTTGCTGGATAGATGATGTCGATCAAGGCTGATGATCTAGGCCCTGGCTACCATGAAACGGCTTCGTTATTCGATATTAGGTTTTCTGACACTGGCTCCTCATCATGACAAGAACGCTTCATTGTATCTCTGGGTTGATTGCGCTGATTATCTTATGGCTACCGGGATCGGTTGTGGCTCAAGAGGAGTCGGCCGTTGCACTGGTGGATCTTCCACCTCAATCGCTGGCTCAATGGTATAAACCTCAGAACAAACGTCAGGTTTGGCTGCACACCATGTTCCGGCTCAGACAATCGATGCAGGCAGTTGATTACTACCTGGATGCTAACGATGATGCATCCTTAAAACGCTGGTCGAAAATACTGCTAGATACCTATGCCAAGCTGCCGAAGATGGTGCCTGAATGGGAAAACGCTACCCGCCAAGGGGTGGCTAAATCGCTCCATCAGGCAGCGATGGATGGCGATCACCAGGGCGTGGCCAAACAGCGAAAACGCTTGCAGAAATTCTGCGACGGTTGCCATCTGGAATGGCAGCCACTGGTCAGCGCCTACTACCGCAGCCCGGACTATCGCAAGGTCGAGGTTGAAACAAAGCGTCACGGGGTTGTGGATTATCCCGCCATGATGCAGCAATTGTCGGCAACACTTGGGGTGTTAAAGATCACTCGAGAAGATGGTGATATGCCCAAGGCCAGGCAGGCCGCCAAGCAGTTGCAGAGCGAATTAGATGAGCTCGGTAGTAGTTGCCAGCAGTGCCACCGCTCTGAATCCAGCTATGAACAGGTGCTTGGTAAGGAGATTCAGCAGGAGTTTGATCGGCTGCAAACGGCGCTGGTAGCTCCTCATGATCCGAAAAAATCAGGCCGCCCTCTGGGGATGATTGGCTTTAAGGTCTGCGGTCGTTGCCACAGCCTCCACCGCACATTAGGCGACCTGCGTAACTGGGTCAGCGAATAGATCGCTGCCCAGATTTTCGTATGTGGGTAGTGCTTAGGTCCGTACTGAGATCCTCACTGAAATTAGTGCTTAGATCAATATATCGGACGGCTACTGGCGCTTACGTAGCTCTGTAACCACTTCGCCGCCAATTCCCCAGTTATCGGTTTCCACTTCGTCGATGACAACCACCGTGGTCTTCGGGTTTTTGTTCAAGACTCGCTGAAGTAGCTCAGTGGCACCGCTGATTAGTTCGGCTTTCTGTTCTGGGGTGACCCCTTCGCGGGTGATCTTGATATTGACGTAAGGCATCCAAATACTCCTCTTGGCTTTTTAATCGCGGTGGTTTTAGCTGCGGCTTGGCAGCGATAGTTGATCCATGATGGCGGTTTCGTGATCGGCTTTGCTACGTGCCACCAGCAATAGCACGGTCCCCAGTAACATAAAGGCGGCGGCTAGATAGAGACCGTCCTGATAGCTGCCACTCTGTTCCGCCATCAGACCGGTAACCGCCGGAGCTAGAATCTGTGCGACGCCGTAACTGATGGTCATTTTTCCCATCATTTTGGCAGGTTTGGTGGGGTAAAAGCGGCCCGCCATAGTGAGCACCAGGCTGACTATGCCGATAAAGGTGCCACCGTAGAGCGCGGAGCCGATCATGATGGCCGCCGGGCTGTGATCCAAAGCAGGTACTAGAACGCCGATGATATGGATCAGAAAAGCGATCAGCAGGGCGTTCATCAAGCCGGTTTTGCGGGCAATGTGATCCCATATCAGACAGGCTGGTGCAGCGCAGAGTCCGATTAGCAGAAATGCTAGATTGCCTTGGCCTTCAGTGCCTGGTAGCTGGTTAACAATAGCAACGATAAAGGTGGCGCTGATGACGTAGCCAACGCCAGCACAGAAATAGGCTGCCATCATCAGATTGATAAAGCTTTTTCCCGGTGGTTGATCCTGTAGCTTTGCCTGCTGTGCGCCAAGCTGTGATTGGTCGGGTTTAGGCAGCCAAGTCCAGGCCGGAATGGCCAGCGCTACTGCGAATACGGTAAATAGGTACCACTGCTGGTCCCAGCTCAGGTACGTTTCTGCGACTTCCACCACCAGAGAACAGAAGGCGATGCCCAGGCCAACGCCTGCGAAATGCAGGCCCAGTTCGCTACGGAACTGATGACGAACCAGCCAGTTCATGATCAGTCCTGAGCCTAGAAGCAGCCCTGCAGCACTGCTGAGTCCTGCCAAAAATCTAAGGATTCCCCATAGCCATAGGTTTTCCGTCATTCCCATGCCGACAGTGGTGACGATCGCTACGATGATGCCGCAGCGGTAGAGACGATCTTTGAGTTGTAGATCGCTGACTGAGGCGGCAATCAATGCGCCGAGGATATATCCGATGTAGTTGTAGGTGGCCAGCCAGCCTCCGTCAGCGGCACCCAATCCAGCTTGCTGGGCCATGATCGGCAGAAGTGGCGTATAGGAAAAGCGAGCCACTCCGATCATTAGAATCAGACTAACTATTCCTGCGACCAGAACTCTAAGGCGTTGTTGTTCGATGGTCATATCTGCTCTCCGGCCCCGATTTTGGATCATCTTCGATTGCGTTATATCACTCTATAGGGTTTTAACTATCAAAACTAACGATTAATATAGATCCCATTGTTCTCAAATTAAGAATGGTCGCTGAGTTATGGAACTGTTAACGCTTAAAACCTTTATTGCTGTGGTCGAGGAGGGCGGTATTCTGGCGGCTTCTCGTAAGCTCAATACCGTTCAGTCCAATGTCACCACTCGAATTAAGCGCCTTGAAGAGGAGCTGGGTTCAGCCCTGTTCCATCGGCAAGGACGTGGTCTGGAGCTGTCACCGGCGGGACGCGTGTTGCAGGAGTACGCCGAGCGGATGCTGCAGCTGGAAACCCAGGCTGGTAACGCCATGCGGATGGTGGGGCAGAGCGAAGGTGCGTTGCGGATTGGCAGCATGGAAACCTTTGCCGCTGTGCGCTTGCCACCCGCTCTGAAACAGGTGCGCATGTTGCATCCAAATCTGGAACTCAGTGTGCAAGCGAATACCAGTCGTGAATTGTTGGAGAAAGTGCTCTCCTTCAAGCTTGATTGTGCTTTTGTGGGTGGACCGGTTGATCATCCTGATCTTCGCAGCGAAGAGATCTTGGTAGAGGAGTTGGTGCTGGTGCGCTCTAAGCAGCATCCCGGAGCTATGAAAACCTTGATCCTGTTTCGTGAAGGCTGTGCCTACCGCGCTAGAGCGCAGAACTGGTGGCGCGAACAGGGACAGCAGATCGGGGATATCATGGAGTTGGGTACCCTGGAGGGTATCTTGGGTTGTGTTGCCGTGGGGCTGGGTTGCACCCTGATGCCGCGGGCTGTTGCGCTGATGTCGCGATATGCAGATGAGCTGATCATTGAGTCGGTGCCCGCCCATCTGGCGAAGATACCGACGCTGATGGTGAGCCACCGTGACACGCCACCTTTAGCCTGTCTGCAGACCCTGGCGCAGGCGGTTACCCACTCAGCTGCCGAAGCCGCTTAATGAGTTTTGATTCTAGTTATTTGATGGTCATTTGATGGTTGATAGTTAGGTGGTAGTCATTTGATTGACTGAAACTGGACGCCCATAGCCTCTGTAAAGGCCTGCCACTGGGCTAGTTGTTGTTCTGGAAAGTTGATCTCCAAGGTGACCAGAGCATCATAACGACCATTGGTCACCTCTCCCTGATGATTGCCTAGCCAGCGTCGGATCTCCGCTTCTTGAGAAAATGAGCACTGCAGGTGAAACCCAAGAAAATGTTGGTAGGGCGTGGTGGGAACGACCTCCAAGGCTGCCAGAGATGATTGGCTGTAGGCGCACCAATCCGCCTGCGCCCAGCTTGATCCCGCCAAAATAGCGACTGACAACGATCATCACATCGCCGATTTCATTGTGTTGGAGGACGTTGAGTATTGGTTTGCCAGCGGTACCGCTAGGTTCGCCGTCATCGGACATGGCTTGGGTTTTAGGCTGTGCCGGGTTACCGATAAGGTAGGCCCAGCAGTGATGGCGGGCATCTGGGTAGCGGTTTCGTGCCTCAGATAAAACCGCCATCGCCTGGTCTCGGTTTTCGGCTCGGTCAGCCCAGGCGATAAAACGACTTTTCTTGATTTCGGTTTCCACCTCAATTCGCTGCTGTGGAACCGAATAGGGGTTGTGCATATCAGGCTGCGGGGACGAAGCGTCCTTCCAGATAGCTGATAATATCGTTGGATTCGTACATCCAGCGGCTTTCGCCATCGTCGTCGATGATTTTCAGGCAAGGAACTTTCAGTTGGCCGCCTTGTTCCACAAGCTCTTCACGGAAAGTCTGATCGCGTTTGACGTCGCGAAGCTCAATATTGAGGCTATGACGTTTCATGGATCTGCGAACTTTTACACAGAACGGGCAGGCTTGATACTGATAAAGAGCCAGATTCGCTGTTTGATTGTCCACCAGGGACTGTTGCTCCGCAGGGCGGTTTTGAGAACGTGGGGATGTAATAAAATCTAGCAGCAGAATAATCCGGCCAAGAATCCAGCGAGTAATGATCATGTCAGCACCTTAAAATAAAAACCGGCGCATTCTAACAAGTTCGCCGGTTTTTTTCATCGGTGCTATCGACTAATTGGGGTGGGTTTAAGGCACTCCAGCAGTTCTTTGGTCAAACTGTCTGCATCCAGTGGAGTTGTACTGATCAGTTCGATGCGGGAATCCCGCCGCCAGGCCAGAGGTGAAACCACTTGTTCGCCCAAAACCTGGTTTAACAGAATCCATTGCGAACCGATGCGCAAAGCGCCTTTGATACGCTGGATCTCCTTCTGCTGGTAACACCAGAGGCTGAGACGATCCTGGTCAAATGTATCATCCGCATGGAATAACCAGCTGTAACTCCAGTGCCCATAGCCATCGCCGCTCTCTGTTACAGGTGTTCCCGGTAGGGGGCGGGCCTGTTCTTGGGCATCATGTTTATGATCGTGATCGTGGTTGTGGTCATGGCTGTGGTTGTGATGCTTGTGATCATGACCGTGGTGACTGTGATCGTTAGAATCGCTTGCATGAGCTTGCGGATACTGGATTGGCATCTGTCCAGCAACCTGGTCCAACAGGGCCAGGTCAAATTGTCCCTGAACCGATTCAGTGACCGCCGCTTTGGGAGGGAACATCTCCAGCCCCCGTTGCTTCATGGTGGAGGTTTGTTCGGCGGGTGCCAGATCGGTTTTATTGATCACCAGAACGTCGGCAATATTGATTTGGTCCTGGAAAATTTCGTGTGCCAGGACCTTTGGATCGTCCAGGCTGCGCGGGTCCACCAAGCAGATGGTAGCGCGAACGTCCAAAGCCTCCCGAAAGGGTTCGTTATGGAGCGTGTCCATGATGCCTGCAGGGTGGCCGATACCAGTGGGTTCAATGACCAGCCGGTCTGGCTTGTGGCGCTGAAGCAGCATCACCAGTGACATAGTCAGGGGCAGACCGAGGGTGCAGCAGATACAGCCTCCGGGCAGCTCCTTGATAACCACTCCTTGATCAGGATCGAAAGCTGCCTGATCAATGCCGATCTGACCAAATTCATTGACAAGGACGGCCCATTTTTCACCTTCGGGTTTCTGTGCCAGTAGATTCTGAATAGCGGTGGTTTTCCCGACACCCAGGAATCCGGTGATAATATTGACGGGGATCTTTTTCGGCATGAATGACAACCTAAGCAGCAACCGTGGATATAGAAGCGCTGGATTCTACCAAGACAGATAGATGGTTGTCCTGTTTAAGTGTTGGAAGTAAAAGGGGCTTGATATGTATCAATCAGGTGGACATGATTAGCTGATATGTTCCATAATCCCCGTATATCATAAAACTTGAATATATGGGCCGGTGAAAAGTATAGAAGGTAGTTAGGGTGCAGGTTTCCAGATTCTCAACAACAAAAAGGCTTGGTAGCAGATCTTCGCTGCTATGCTTGCTGTTGTTGGTTGTCAGCCTTGGCCTGCAGCCGTTGCTTTCCGCCAAGGTTACTCGCATTGATGATCAGGGCCGTACCGTCCTGGTTTGTACCCTAAAGGGGCTGTCAGTACTCTCCCTCGTAGGTGATGTCAGCACCGAAACCACCGATAGTGTTGATTGTCCTGTCTGTACGCTCAACACCGCATTGGCCACTGCGCTTCCGGGGACTGAGCATCTTTGGCAGATCTTCCCCCCCTCTTTTAGATCTGTTAAAGCCTATGCCCAGCCCCCAATACGTGGGCCAACCGAATATCTTCCTCCCTTAAGAGCACCACCTGCTGTATCTCTAAGCTAATTTTTTTAGCCGCAATCCGTCTGTTTTTTATCAGGATCAAAATTGCGGGACGTTAGTTTTATAGAGAGTGACAGGAGTTCATCATGGTCAAGCCAACTTCAGTACAGCTGGGTGCCGAGCAATTGTCTCATGAGCAGCGTAAGTGGCAGTTGCAGCAACAGCGTCAGATGCATATGAGTCGTTTAAAGCAGAGCAGTATGCGTAGTCGTACTAGCTCTGATTACCGCCACAAGCGGATGCCTTAACACCATTAATGATAAAGGCCCTGTATGGGAGGGCCTTTGTCATCATTCAAATTCTTACTACTTGCTAACTTTAAGCTGATAGCAGCTGAAGTACCTCTCCCCTTTGTGCGTTTGCCTGTGCCTGTAGGGCCACCAGTGACTGCTGCAATAAACGATTTTTCAATAGCTCACTGATTGCCAGGGCTATATCGCTATCTTCTACCGTCGATCGGGCCTCGGTTTGAAGCTGAACGCTGTTATTCAGATTGTTGATTGTGCTGTCCAGGCGGTTTTGTGAAGCGCCGAACTCAGCGGCAGTGGAGGCGACAAAATCCACTGCCTGTCCCAACGCATTGATCGATTCAGCCGCCTTGGCTGGCGTACTGATATCCAAGGAATCGATTCCCAAATCGGTAAAAGCTTGGTTGACGTCGACATTGTTGATGGATACCAAACCCGTGTCACTATCACCGATCTGCAGCTGTATATCGGAATTCTGAGCCAGGGGCGAAATACCATTGAACCGCGTCGATGAAAGGGTGTCCCCTATCTGGGCGATCAGTTGGTCGGCTTGGTTTTGCAGAGCCTGGCGATTACTGGCATTCAGGGTGCCGTTGCCCGCTTGCACGGCTAGCTCCTGCAGTTGGAAAAGACTTTCACTGACCTGTTGCAAGCCTCCTTGGGCCGTTTGTACCAGGGAAACGCCATTGATGGCATTGGTAATCGAGCTGCTATCGGTGCGAATCCGGCGGCTTAGATCGGAGCCAATGACCAGCCCAACAGGATCATCGGCTGCTTGGTTTATACGCTTTCCACTACTGATCTGTTCGGCACTCTTGACCAAAGAATTTCTTATGTTTTGCGATACATTGGGATTGAATTCGATCGCCATGTGCCGTGCCTGGGTCGGTTCGTAAGAGATGGCTAATAGATAAAGTATAGTCGATCACATTTTTTGATCGAAAAAAAGGAGGTCGCGTCAGACCTGACAACGCGACCTCCCAAAAGGAACTATCGGAATGAATACAATAGCGATGGCTTCGACAGGGTTTTAACTGGAAGCCAAGCCTGAGTGTATCAGCAAACCAGAGCATGTAAAGTGCAAAAAACATCCAATTGTTAATTGGTATTACCAATAAATCGGGCTTGTAGGTCAATTTTATGGATTTTGGTTTGTTTGAATTGTTATCCATTAAATGGTATTACCAATAAAATATTCCCTCACGGTGACTATCTATTCTTGTTACGATAGGCGCTGTATTGATTACCTGAATGAGAGCATGTGCTATGAGTCGGACCGTCTACGTCAACGGCGAATTTGTTGCAGAAGAGCAGGCCAAAATCTCCATCTTTGATCGCGGTTTTTTGTTTGCCGATGGTGTCTATGAAGTGACGTCGGTCCTAAACGGTAAGTTGATCGACAATGATGCCCATTTGGTGCGCTTGCATCGTTCCCTCGATGAACTGGATATGCCAGCACCGCTTTCGGATCAAGAGATCACTCAGGTCCAGCAGAAGTTGTTGGAACTCAACCAGATCGATGAAGGCATGGTGTACCTGCAGATAACCCGAGGGGCTGCTGATCGTGACTTCGGTTTTCCAGAGAATCCGCAGCCTTCGCTAGTGCTTTTTACCCAGAAAAAAACCTTACGGGAGTCTCCTAAGGCTGAAACAGGGCTGAAAGTTATTCTGACCCCTGATTTGCGTTGGGCTCGCCGCGATATCAAAACCGTGGGGTTGTTAGCTCCCTGCATGGCTAAGAGTCAGGCTGTTCGTCAGGGTGCTGATGATGCCTGGTTCGTAGAGGATGGCTATATCACCGAAGGCAGTTCAAATAATGCCTTTATCGTCAAGAAGGAAGGGGACGAAACGGTGATTGTTACCCGTCAGCTAGGCTGTGAAATTCTCCACGGTATTACCCGTCGGTCGGTAATGGGGTTTGCCAAAAGTGCGGGCTTCAAGGTTGAGGAGCGTCCCTTCAGTGCTGAAGAGGCCAAGCAGGCGGATGAAGCCTTTTTGACGTCGGCAACGACCTTTGTGCTGCCTGTGGTACAGATCGATGATACCCCGGTGGGGGATGGTAAACCGGGACCGGTTGCCAGACAGTTGCGAGAGTTTTATATCAAAGAAGCGATGGCTTTGACTGGCTAACTCGAATTAGGCACAAAAGAAAAGCCGCTATCGAAGTCGAAAGCGGCTTTTTAATGGAGTCAGAAGTGATCAGATAGCTAGGTATTGCTGACGCAGATCTTCGTTATCCAATACTTCTTGTGCGAGTCCGTCAAACACCACTATACCCATATCGAGGATGATGGCGCGGTCAGCAAGACGGAGTGCCGCGATAGCGTTTTGCTCCACCAATACGGTGGTAATACCCAGGTTCTTGATGCTATCGAGGATATTCTCGATCTCACGAACGATAACCGGTGCCAGACCCTCATAGGGCTCATCCAGCAGCAGTAGTTTGATATCGCGAGCCAGGGCGCGGCCGATGGCTAGCATCTGTTGCTCACCGCCCGATAGGGTGGTGCCTTCCTGATCCTTCCGCTCGCCGAGGCGAGGGAAGTGCTCGTAGATACGTTCGATGGTCCAGCCCACGGGTTCTGCAATCTGCGCCAGTTCCAGGTTCTCCTGAACCGTTAGACCGGGAATGATATTCCGGTCTTCGGGAACCAGGGCAATACCGTTCTGGGCGGCTTCGAAGTTCTTCATAGTATGGATCGGTTTGTGATCCAGCCAGATTTCACCCCGCTGCACTTGCGGATCGGAAGCGCGAGCAATAGACCGCAGCGTCGATGTCTTACCGGCACCGTTACGGCCTAGCAAGGCGACGATTTCTCCTTCACGGATATCAAAGCTTACGCCTTGAACGATATAACTCTCACCGTAGTAGGAATGCATGTCCCAGACAGAGAAAAACGCTGGATCTGAACCCGTTCGTTGTACGGTTTGGACTTTGGGTGCAACTGGGCTCATATTTCTGCTCCTCCCAAGTAGGCTTCCTGAACTTTTGGATTACCACGGATTTCGTCCGGAGTGCCTTCGGCAATAATATGGCCTTGAGCCAGTACTGAGATCCGATCCGCGACGCTGAATACCACGTGCATATCGTGCTCGATAATAACCTTGGTCATACCGCCTTCTTTGATCTTCTTCAGAGTGTCGATGGTGCGGTTAGTGTCGTGACGAGCCATACCGGCTGTAGGCTCATCCAGCAGTAACAAGCGAGGGTGTTGGATCAGGCACATGGCCAGCTCCAGTCGACGCTTGTTACCCCGGGACATACTTGCTGCCAAATCGTGGGCTGCATCCGCTAAGGATACCTCCTCCAGGTATCGCATCGCCTCTTCTTCCAGTTCTTTCTCTCTGCCCATTGCTTTAAACGCATTGAACTTGAAATTACCGTCGCGATGGGCCAATGCGGGTACCATAATATTTTGCAAAATGGTTAACTCGCTGAATATCGCGGGAGTTTGGAATACCCGGGAGATACCGGCCTGGTTGATTTGGTAAGGTTCCTTGCCGGTAATGTTTTCACCGTGGAACTGCACTGAACCTGTATCGGGAACTAGCTGGCCAATACAGACGTTCAGCATCGTGGACTTGCCGGCGCCGTTGGGCCCGATAATGGCGTGTACGGTACCTTCTTCCACCGACAGATTAAGATCATTCAGGGCCTTCAGGCCCCCGAAGGACTTGTTCACGCCTTCGACTTTTAGGACTGCGGTCATGAACTACTCCCCTCTTCTGCTGTTTTTGTTGTGCTAGTTCCTTCTGTTTCATCTGTATCTTTGGAGGACATTTTCTTCTTAATGTAATCAATACCTTCCATTACGCCACCTGGCAAAAATGCCACAGTTAGCATGAATAGCAGACCTAGAGTTAGATGCCAGCCTTCGCCGACAAAGGGATGGGTGATCAGCACCATAAACTCTTCGAGCCAAGTAGGTAGGAAATCAAAGATGGCGTGCAATGCCTGTTCGTTGATAGCCGAGAAGATGTTCTCGAAGTATTTGATAATACCTACACCTAACAGCGGTCCGAACAGCGTACCAACGCCGCCCAAGATGGTCATCAGTACCACCTCACCGGAAGCGGTCCACTGCATACGCTCTGCACCAGCCAGAGGGTCAGTACAGGCCATCAGTGCGCCAGCTAACCCTGCATACATGCCGGAAATAACAAAGGCGGTCAGCAGGTATGGGCGGGTGCTGAAACCGGTGTAGCGCATCCGGGTTTGGTTGGTCTTGATCGCACGAAGCTTCAGTCCAAAGGGCGAACGGAATATCCGCAGGGCGATAATAAAGCCAAGAATCAGGAAGGCTGCACAGAAGTAGAACCCTGAGAATCCCTGTAATTCAATTCCAAAGAAGTTAGTGGAGGGTAGTCCATCAACAACGGCGGAATCTAGGATTCGAGGGTCTTCTTTAGCCAGCTGCAGACCAGTCTCACCATTGGTGATAGGGGTCAACACCGAGTAGGCCAGATTATAAGACATCTGAGCAAAGGCGAGGGTCAGTATCGAAAAGTAGATACCAGATCGGCGCAGGCTAACAAATCCAATAACTGCAGCAAATAATCCCGCTAGCACCACGCTGAACATAACAGCGGGAAGCACGTTCATCGATAGCAGTTTGAACGACCATACTGCGGTGTAGGAACCCACACCCAGGAAGGCCGCGTGTCCAAAGGACAGGTAGCCGGTAAGTCCGAATAGAATGTTATAGCCAATGGCGAATACACCAAAGATGGCAAATTTTTGAAGTAGGTCAGGGTAGGCTGCGCCCAAGGGGCTCAACCAGATCGGCATGGTAAGAACTACGGCTGAGAAAATTAGGATCAGCAGCAGCTCGTTCATCTCTTTTGGTTTATTCATCATCAATCCTCCATTACGCCTTTCTTACCCATCAGACCGCGCGGCTTAACGAGTAGGATAACCACTGCGACGAGGTAGATAATGATTTGGTCGATACCGGGTATGATTGCTTTGATTTCGTTCAAGGAGCAGAACGACTGCAGAATTCCCAGCAAGAAGCCAGCGGCGACGGCACCTTCAAGTGAGCCCATGCCACCAACTACAACCACAACGAAGGACAGGACCAAGAAGTCCATACCGAGATGGTAATCCGGTGGCAGCACCGGTACGTACATCACCCCAGCGAGACCGGATACCACCGCTGCCAGACCGAATACGATGGTAAATCGCCGTTCGATGTTGATTCCGAGCAGGCCCACGGTTTCTTTATCGTGGATACCGGCCCTGACCACCATGCCGAAGGTGGTGAGTTTGAGGAAGGCGAATACGCCGGCAATAATTACGGCTGAGAACATCAGATAGATCAGTCGCCACCAGGGGTAGACTAGGTTGTCCCCGAGGCCTAATGCTGCGCCGAGATTGGCGCTTCCGGATACAATATCAGGAGCCGGTGTGGGGATCGGGTTGGCACCGAAAACAGATTTTACGATCTCCTGCAGCACGATGGCCAGACCAAAGGTAAACAGGATCTGTTCGGCGTGGGAGCGTTTATAGAAATGACGGATCAAGCCGCGCTCCATGGCGAGACCGATCAGTAGCATCACAGGGATCGCTATTAATATCGATAACGGCACCGACCAATCGATGATGGTAGTACCGGTATCACCCAACCAGATCTCCAGGTAGGGCTGTTCCTTATAGGCGTCAAAGAAGGTGATGCTTTCATCTTTAACCTTCTTAGAAAGAGTCAGTAGTTTGTTAAAGGATACGGCACAAAACGCACCGAGCATAAATAGCGCACCGTGGGCGAAGTTAACTACTCCCAAGGTACCGAACACAAGGGTCAGACCCAGGGCGATCAGTGCATAGGCACCACCCTTGTCGAGACCGTTGAGTAATTGCAGAAGTATTGTGTCCATATCTCTACACTTGTTCTTGTTCTGATTGCGGTAAAGAAACACCCCGTCCCCCTGCGGGCAGCAGGGGGAGGGTATGCTGTACTACATGGCAGACCTGAGAGGTTTAAACCTCGTAAGGACCTAGCTCGCCGCCAAAGATGGCAGGATCGTACTCGAACTTGGAACGAGGTACTTCCTGAACGATCTCCAACAGGTCGAACTGACTGCTTGGGTTTTGGTTACCGCGTACCACCAATACATCTTTGAAGCACTGGTGATCAGCGCCACGGTAAAGTGTTTTACCGTTACCCATGCCGTCAAATTCGAAGTCTTCGAGCTGCTTGATAACTTCTGGTGGGTAGAAGGTTCCCGCCATTTCACAAGCGTTGGCATACAGAAGTGTCTGTACATAGCAGGTGTGTGCAGCCTGTGAAGGTGGGAATCCGTATTCCTGACCGAAGGACTTAACGAAGGCTTGTGAGCCTGCATCAGAAAGTGCCCAGTTCCAACCAGTAGAACCCAGAATACCCTTGATGTTCTCACCAGCACCCTGTGCCATCAGACGAGAGAACAGAGGAACAACGATCTGGAAGTCCTTACCGTTAACTTGCTTGTCACGCAGACCAAACTGGATTGCCTGAGTCAGGGAGTTGATCATATCCTTACCGTAGTGATTAAGGATCAGAACGTCAGCACCTGAGTTAAGAACTGGAGTGATGTACTGGGAGAAGTCACCAGCACCTACCGGGGTCTTAACGGTCTTGACAGTTTCCCATCCCAGACCTTCGGTGGTGTTCTTGATCGATTCTTCCTGAGTCCAGCCCCAGGTGTAGTCAGCGGTGAGGTGGTAAGCGCGACGCTCTTTGCCGTACTCTTTCTCCAGTACCGGACCTAGCGCGACACCAGACATATAGGCATTGAAGAAGTGGCGGAAGCCGTAACGGCGCTTATCTTTACCGGTGGTATCGTTAGAGTGGGTCAGACCACACATAAAGATAACACCCATTTCCTGGGCCAGTGATTGCTGAGCGATCGCAACACCGGAAGAGGAACCGCCGGAGTACATTACGACGCGATCTTTTTCGATCATTCGCTTGGCAGAAGCACGGGCGGCGTCAGACTTGGTCTGAGTATCACCCGTTACGTACTCTACTTTTTTGCCCAATACACCGTTGCCCTTAAGAGAGAGAGGCTTCATGGTGTTGAGCATGCCGCCGTCGCCTTCACCGTTCAGGTGTTTAACAGCCAACTTGTACGCGCGCAGTTCATCCGCCCCCTCATCCGCGTAAGGTCCGCTCTGAGGTACGTTGAAACCGAACTTAACGGTGGATGCGTTACCTGGGTTATTACGAAAATCCTTAGCCGCCCATGCATCTTTCACATAGAACATTGGCATTGTGCTTGCTGCGGTAATCGCGGCACCCGACTTCAGTACCGTACGACGAGAGCAGGAAGAACCATTTTTGCTATTACTCATTCTTATTTTTCTCCACAAAATAGGAAAAGGGGATGTACCCGATTTTCAAAGTTTGTTTTAGGACTTAGAGTTATTCACCCAAAACTTCTCGATAAGGGTGCAGGAAATGGGACTTGCTTAAATGAAAGGAATTCGCTGGTACGATTAGGGATTTGGTACTGAACTGCCGCAGACAATTCATTATAAATGGCCACGACGTGCCCTGCCGCGCGTGGGTCTTGGCATAACCAGTTTACAGATTTGTAATTGTTATAATCTGTCATCTTCTACTCCTCCAGCTGGGGCGTGAAGTGGTGTGACATCTGCGTTGTCGGACTGATCAAACTACGCATCGTCCCGGGGCCATTTATTGTTATTGCAGGGATTTGGCTCCGGTGCGGGAGATGAACAATTGTTTGAACAATCGTCCAATTCTCCCAACCACGCACTAACACAAAAATTAGTTTCCCTGTAATACCTCGGAAAGTGAACTCGACTAAAGGCGAATGAGAAATTCTGTCAAATGGGATTGTTGATGCCGTTTTTAGACAGAATATGGGTCGTCTTAGGGAGTCAATGAGCGACGTGATTAGCGTTGGTTTTTCAATGTTGCGGCGCATGATTAGAATGCTTCTGTCAAATCAAAAACTGCATGTCGGTCACTATATTGTTCATTTGTTGGATAGATGGCCAGCTGTGGGTTAATGCTTGTTGTGGCAGGAGGGAAGTCGAAGGATTAGAGCAGTTGTTTGAAAACAGTTCGGTTTCATGAGGTCCGAGCGCTAGATCTGTTCTTTTGATTGACGACTATTTGTTAAACTCATAGCCCTGAAAATGTCACTTTCTTAACAATAAGATGAAACCGAATGGTCGATTATTTGGTTACGTTGCAGTGCCGTTAGATAGGAAGTGTGTGTTATTTCAAACGGGTCGTTTTTAAAGTTCAGCAGGAGTGTGGAAATTGCCGGTGGTAGGGAAGTTTTTGAGGTGTGTCCGTTAGCTTTTAGCGGATTAGACTTTGGGCTAAGATGAATAAAAAAGGCCACCTAATTAGGTGGCCTTTGCTTTGAAAGCAGTGATTGAGCGTTAGAGTGCTGCAATCTTATCGTGCTGTTCCTGAAGCTTGTCGCGGGCCGATTTTGCGTCTTCTAGTTTGCTGCGCTCTTTGGCCACTACCTGCTCAGGGGCTTTGTCGACGAAGCTGGGTTTGTTGAGCTTACCTTCGACTCGAGCGATATCCTTGTTGAGCTTCTCCAGCTCTTTACCAAGACGCCCCAGTTCTGCTGCTTTATCGATCAAGCCTGCCATGGGAACCAGCACTTCCATATCTCCCACCAATTGAGTGGCGGACATGGGGGCTTCATCGCCAGTATTGAGCCAGGTAATACTGCTGAGGGCTGCTAGCTTACCCAAGAATGTGCGGTTGGCATCAAGCCTTGTTTTGTCCTCGGCGCTGCCATTATTGAACAGTACGTCGAGGTCCTTGCCGGGAGAAATGCCCATCTCGCCGCGGATATTACGGACGGCTGTGATGACCTGCTTAAGCCATTCGATCTCCGCTTCTGCGGCATCATCACGCTTCTCAGTGTTGGCTACCGGATAGGCTTGAGTCATGATGGTATCGCCCTCGACACCGGCCAGCCCTTTGACCTGTTGCCAGATCTCTTCGGTAATGTACGGCATGATCGGATGAGCCAGGCGCAGCAGGGTTTCCAGAGCCCGTACCAGGGTGCGACGGGTGCCGCGTTTGGCTTCGGCGGAAGCGTTTTCGTCCCATAATACCGGTTTCGATAATTCTAGATACCAGCCGCAGTACTCATTCCAGATGAAGTCATACAGCGTCTGTGATGCCATATCGAAGCGGTATTCATCGAAGTGTTTAGTGACTTCGGTTTCGACGCTTTGCAAACGGCTGGCTATCCAGCGATCGGCAAGAGATAGTTCAATGCCTCCGCTCTTTTCGTCATTAGAGAGCTGTCCGCAATCTTCACCTTCGGTATTCATCAACACGTAGCGTGCTGCGTTCCAGATCTTGTTGCAGAAGTTACGGTAGCCTTCCAGGCGCTTCATATCCCAGTTGATATCGCGGCCGGTAGATGCCAGCGCTGCCAGAGTGAAGCGCAAGGCGTCGGTACCGTGGGCGGAGATTCCATCAGGGAACTCCTTTTCGGTACGCTTTCCGATCTTGGCTGCCAGCTGGGGCTGCATCATATTTCCGGTACGCTTTTCCAGAAGATCTTTTAGCTCGATGCCGTCGATCATATCCAAGGGGTCAAGAACGTTGCCCTTGGACTTGGACATCTTGTCGCCGCCTTCGTCCCGAATCAGGCCGGTCACATAAACGGTCTTAAAGGGAACTTGAGGCTTGCCGTCGTCATCCTTCATAAAGTGCATGGTCATCATGATCATGCGCGCTACCCAGAAGAAGATGATGTCGAAGCCGGTCACCAGTACATCGGTAGGATGGAAGGTTTTCAGGCGTTCGGTGGCTTCAGGCCAGCCCAGGGTGCCGAATGTCCAGAGTGCGGAACTGAACCAGGTATCCAGTACGTCATCGTCCTGACGCAATTCCAGTTCAGGATCGAGGTTGTATTTTTGCCGTGCTGCTTCCTTATCGTTGGCGACGTAGACGTTGCCATCGTTGTCGTAGAAGGCGGGGATACGATGCCCCCACCAGAGTTGACGGGAGATACACCAGTCCTGGATATCACGCATCCAGGCGAAATACATGTTTTCGTACTGCTTGGGTACGAACTGGATATCGCCATTTTCAACTGCTTCGATGGCGGGTACGGCGAGCTTCTTGGCATCTGCGAACCACTGGTCGGTCAGCATAGGTTCGATTACGACACCACCACGATCGCCGTAAGGCACGGTCATGTCGTTTTCTTCGATCTTAACCAGCAAGTCAAGGCCTTCAAGATCGGCAACGATTTCACGGCGGGCAGCAAATCGCTCCATGCCGCGGTATTTTTCGGGAATGTAACCGCTGAGTTCGTCGTTGACACTACCATCGGTATTAAAGGTCTGAGCTTCTTCGCGGATATCGGCATTAAAGGTCAGTACATTGATCATCGGTAGATTGCAGCGCTTGCCGACTTCGTTATCGTTAAAGTCGTGAGCTGGGGTGATCTTTACGCAACCGGAGCCTTTCTCCATATCGGCGTGTTCGTCAGCGACGATAGGAATGCGACGGCCAACTAGTGGCAGATCGATAAATTTACCGATCAGACTTTTATAACGATCGTCTTCCGGATTAACCGCAACGCCGGTATCACCGAGCATGGTTTCCGGGCGGGTAGTACCGACAATAATATGGTCATCACCTGCTGCTGTTTTGGCACCATCGGCCAGCGGGTATCGCAGATACCACATCTTGCCTTTAACTTCTTTATTCTCAACTTCCAGATCAGAGATGGCGGTGTGCAGTTTTGGATCCCAGTTCACCAGGCGCTTACCGCGATAGACCAGGCCTTCATCATAGAGACGGATAAATACTTCCTGGACAGCGTGGTAGAAGCCGGAATCCATAGTGAAGCGTTCGTTTTCCCAATCTACCGAGTTACCCAGGCGGCGCATCTGGTGGGTAATAGTGCCACCAGACTCCTCTTTCCACTCCCAGATCTTCTCGATAAAGGCATCGCGTCCCAGGTCGTGACGGGTCTGCTGGCTTTCAGCTGCAAGCTTACGCTCGACTACCATCTGGGTGGCAATGCCGGCGTGGTCGGTACCTACTTGCCATAGCGTGTTCTTGCCCTTCATGCGTTGATAGCGGGTCAGCGCATCCATAATGGTGTGCTGAAACGCGTGCCCCATATGAAGGCTGCCGGTGACGTTGGGTGGGGGGATCATGATGCAATAAGGTGCACCGGCTCCCTGAGGGGCGAAGTAGCCTTTCTCTTCCCAGGTTTGATACCAAGAACGTTCGATTAACTGCGGCTGGTAGGTTTTTTCCATGAAATTAGCGTCTTAAACTGGTGTTGATGCAAGCGCGAAATTGAGTCAGAACGGGCGATTATACTATGACAGTAGGGGGTGGGATAGCGTCAGCTCAGGATCTTTTTCACTGCTTTTTTAGAACCTGATTTCTAGTCTTGTTGCTTGGGTCACAGGGATTCGATTCTGAATTATCCAGTTAATGGCTTTCTATATTCGATAGAAGCTTCTCAACACTTGTTGCCGTGGCCTTGTGCCTTTTAGAAAACATCAAAACATAATGCACTATTATGGTGCAAAGCATGGTGGGGTGGCTCTTGTTTTGTGCGCGGTAATATTTTGCGTTTTGTTTGAATAAGGCTTTAAAAAATTTAACTATTTGAGTTATATATAATAATTGTGTTTTTTATGGTGTTGGTATGTGATGTGCATAGTATCGGGCATTGGGTGCCATAAATTGTGCCTTAACCGTTTTCACAATGTCCATTTTGGGGAGCAACACATGAAGAAGTTTACAAAAGCACTACTGGCTGCCGGTATCATCTCGGCATCTGTAACTGCGCATGCTGATTTTTCAGCTAACGTCGGTGGTATGTCTGACTATTGGTTCCGTGGCCTTGATCAGACACCTAGTGCTGGCGCTAGCATCATGGGCGGTCTGGATTACGAGCATGAAGCCGGTTTTTACGCAGGAACATGGCTGGCTACTCTTGACGATGACACCGAGTACGATCTATATGCTGGCTGGACTAACGAAATCGAAGGCTTTAGCTACGGTATCGGTGTGACCGGTTATTACTATGATAAGATTGACGGTGATTATGAAGAGGTAAATTTGTACGCCGGCTACGGTCCTGTCAGCCTGGAATACTCCATTGGTGAATATGATGACGGTGCGGGTACTAAGAGCGATTACACCTTCCTGGCGCTGACTGCTGAATACGAAGGAGCTTACGCGACTGTTGCTACTTTCGGTGACGACTTTGGTGGTGAATACTTAGAAGTGGGTTACGGTACAACTTATGAGGGGATTGATATGGGCATCGCCGCAATTTTCCCTGATGACGATGGTTCTGGCATTGTAGACGATCACAACCGAATTGTTTTCACTTTTAGCAAAACTTTTGCGCTATAAAG
Source organism: Motiliproteus sp. (assembly GCA_026196225.1). Classification (GTDB taxonomy): domain Bacteria; phylum Pseudomonadota; class Gammaproteobacteria; order Pseudomonadales; family Balneatricaceae; genus Motiliproteus. The sequence goes on along the minus strand of JAPHRD010000029.1, from coordinate 7,825 downwards.
TTGTCCTAATATTCGGTGCCGGGTATTCCCCCCCTTCTACTCGGTAGCGAAAAATCCTAAGCTCCACTTCGGTGGGGCTTTTTTTTGCCAATTTTTCAGGGTGATAGAGAATTTATGCGGCAGGAGATTTGAGACAGTTTGGGGATTTTCTGGATTACGGTTTGGGTCGCATGTCATTCATATGGATTTCGAATCCAGCTTCCTTATAACGGCGATAGTTGTCGCGGGTGGCGGTCAGCACGTCGTCTGTTTGCACAACGATTTCAATAGTGCGGTCAAAACCGAGCGCGCTTTCCGGGACTTCCAAAGCAAAATTCAGGTAGACGTCCTGATGATCAGGTAGGCTGTCGCCGTAACCTATTTCGACGGGAGAACTGATCTTCTCTGCCAGCAGGCTATGGGGGATGAAGGCGTGTTCAGCGTAGTCCCAGAGGCGACCGTCCAGCTCTTTTGCCTGCAGCTCGGTTGCTGCGCGGATATAGATGCGATGGCCAAGACCAAGAACCTTTTCAACTACCTTGTAGAGGAATTGCTCTCTTTGGCTGGTTTCCACGGAGGGGAGTACATAGAAATCGGAACGTTTCATAGAGCGGACGTCGGGATCATCTTATTAAGTGTCTGTTATGAGTCTTGGAAATTGTCCCCAGTTGTTAAACCGGGGACGGTCGTTCAGGCAGTTCGATCAATTAGATATTGGCTCAGAAGTGGCACGCAACGACCTGTTGATCCTTTATCTTTGCCGCCGCTGTTCCAGGCTGTACCGGCGATATCCAGGTGAGCCCAGCGGTATTCTTTGGTGAAACGCGATAGGAAACAGGCTGCGGTAATAGTACCGGCGGGGCGGCCACCAATATTCGCCATATCGGCAAAATTACTGTCCAACTGCTCCTGGTAATCGTCCCACAATGGTAACTGCCATGCGCGGTCATTAGCGTATTGTCCAGCGGTCAGCAATTCGGAGGCCAGGTCATCGTTGTTACTCAGCAGGCCGGTAGCCTTGTTGCCGAGAGCCACGATGCAGGCGCCGGTGAGGGTGGCGATATCCACCACGGAGGCGGGATTGAATCGATCCACATAGGAGAGCGCGTCACAGAGTACCAGGCGGCCTTCTGCGTCGGTATTCAGGATTTCGACGGTCTGGCCGGACATGGTGGTTACGATGTCGCCAGGTTTGGTGGCGCGGCCGCTAGGCATATTCTCAGAGGCGGCGATGACACCGACTACATTGAGGTCCAGACCCATTTCTGCGATCGCAGAAATGGTGCCAAAAACACTGGCGGCACCACACATATCAAATTTCATCTCATCCATTGCGTCACCGGATTTAAGGCTGATGCCGCCGGTATCGAAAGTGATCCCTTTACCTACCAGTACATGGGGCTGATCACCTTTAGTCCCGCCCTGGTAGTTAATGACGATCAGTTTGGCTGGTTGGTCACTGCCGGCTGATACTGAAAGCAGGGAGCCCATGCCCAGCGCTTTCATATCGGCTTCTTCCAGCACTTCGACTTCGATGATCTCGTGCTCTGCGGATAGTTGCTGGGCCTGTTCAGCCAGGTAGGTCGGGGTACATACATTGCCGGGCAGGTTGCCCAGATCACGACTGAGACTCATGCCGTTGGCGATTGCTGCGCCTTCGGCGATGCCCAGGCAAGCGGTGTCTTCATCTTCTTCCTGAACACACAAGCTCACCATCTCAAGCTTGATCGGATCGCTGTCTTTGCTTTTTAGCTGGTCGAAGCGATACAGACCGTTGCTGAAGGTTTCAACCAGCATTCGGCTAATCCAGTAGCAGTCCCGGTCTTTGGCGGCACTTTCGCCCAGATTAAAAGCGGCGTTGCTGCATTGAATTGCGCTGATTACCTTCTGTGCGGCCTGAACGATCTTAACGAACTGCACATCGGTGCGTTCTTCTGCTTTACCCAAGCCCACTAAAAGAGTGCGTTTGGCTTCAATGCCAGGAATTGCCTGAAGTAGCAGGGTTTCGGCTTTCTTACCGGTGATGTCGCCCGCTTTAATAATCGCGCTGATATAGCCTCCGCCAGCCTCATCCAAGGCTTTCGCTGCAGGGCATAGTTCCCCACCGTCACCGATTCCCACCACGAGGCATTCTGTTTCGAGCTGTTGGGTGGGGATGGTCGAGATGTGAAATTCCATAGGTTCTCCGCAAGACTTTACAATGGCTTTGTTAGATAATGCTGCTCGTTTCGGCAGCGCTATCTTCAGTTCGTTTGTCAAAATGAGTGACTGAATCAGTCAGTGAATTAGCACTGAGTGTACGTTAAATTTCAAGCTTTTGCAGATATTAGCTTTAACAGAATTAGTCAGGGGATTTGTCGGCACTGTGATCGTATTTCGCTACTTGCTCAAAGAGGTATTGCTGTCGATGATGGCGGTAACCGGCGTGGTACTGATCATTATCATGAGTGGTCGTTTTATCAGCTATCTGTCTGATGCCGCTGCCGGCGAGATTACGGCCAACGTTTTGTTCCAACTGATCGGCTATCGCATCCCCGGTTTTCTCGAGCTGATCCTACCGCTGGGTTTGTTTTTGGGTATTTTGCTGGCCTATGGTCGGCTTTACCTCGAAAACGAAATGACCGTGCTTAATGCTTGTGGTATCAGTCCTAATAAGTTGCAGCTTTTGACCTTTGGCAGCACCCTGCTGACCGCGGTGGCGGTGGCCATTTTCAGCCTCTGGCTTGCTCCTTGGGGGCAGGCGCAGGTGCAAAGTATCCTTCAGGATCAAGAGTCTCTTAACGAGTTCGATACCCTCGCGCCGGGGCGTTTTCAGGAGAATACCTCTGGCAGTCGGGTGACCTATGCTAAAAGTTTATTGGAAGGGCGCACGCGGCTGGAAAATATCTTTATTTCTGAACGAGATAGCGATCGCAATAACCCCAGGGTTTCGGTAGTTGTGGCTGAAAAAGGCCGCCAGTATGTGGATCCAGACAGCGGTGACAGATTCTTGCTGTTGGAGAATGGCTACCGCTACGAAGGAGTTCCAGGGCAGGCTGATTATCGGCGTATCGATTTTGAGCAATATGGTGCGCGAATTCGTGAATCCGGCGTAAGCAAGAAGGTCAATAAGATTGAAACGATTCCAACGGCAGAGCTGTTGGCGTCTGAGCGTCCAGACTATCGAGCGGCTCTGCATTGGCGGCTTTCTTTGCCGGTGCTCTGCTTGGTGGTGAGTGTTTTGGCTGTGCCGCTGAGTAAGGTTAATCCGCGCCAGGGCCGTTACGCCAGGCTGCTGCCCTGTATTCTGCTTTACTTGAGTTATGTGTCGATTCTGACTGGCACCCGCAGTGGGCTGGAGAAGGGGGATTTTGACTCTCCTGGATTGATCTGGCTGGTTCATCTGGTATTTCTGTTAATCGCGTTGAATTTCCATTTCTTCGGGCCTTGGTGGCAGCGTCGTTTTAGCCAGTGGTTTGGGTGGATGTGGCGGTTGCTGCCGGAGAAAAAAGCATGAGTGTTCTGGATCGATATATCGGCAAGACCATTCTCATGTCCTGTTTGGTGGTGATTTTGCTGATCTCCGGGCTTGATACCCTGTTCGCCTTTATCAACGAGATGGATGATCTTCGGGACAGCTATTCTATCGCCACTGCTAGCTACTATATTTTGCTCACCTATCCAGGCCGGGTTATCGAATTTGTTCCTATGTCGGTGATGGTGGGGTGCTTGGTGGGGCTGGGTGTTCTGGCCAATAGCTCTGAATTAACGGTGATGAGAGCAGCGGGCGTAAGCAAACACCGAATTCTTTTCTCATCGATGTTACCGGTTATGCTGCTGATTTTGATCACTGGCGTACTCAGTGAATTTGTAACCCCTAAGACGGAACAACTCGCCAACGCGACCCGTACCGAGGCCTTGGGCTACAATCGGGCAGCTAACTTTCGCCATGGTATTTGGCATCGGGAAGGGGATTGGTTCCTACACATCAGTGCCATTCGTCCCGGTGGTGCTCTGATTGGAGTTACCGTTTATCAGTTCGATGAAGACCGCAAAATGCTGAAAGCTGGCTTCGCCAAGCGGGTTGAGCATGAAAAGGGTGAATGGCTGCTCAAAAATCTGTGGATAACCCATTTTAAGGAAGATAGCACTTGGGTTGAGAAGGAAAAACAGCGTGTTTGGAAAGCCGACTTGGAACCAGAGCTACTGGGGGTTTTGTCGGTCGATCCCAACAACATGTCTATGGACGGGCTCTACCGCTACAGCCGGTATATCGAGAATCAGAATATCAGCTCTGATACCTACATGTTGGCATTTTGGAAGAAGCTGTTGATGCCTCTTAGTATCCTGGGGTTGGTATTGGTGGCGATCTCGACAATCTTCGGACCACTGCGCTCGGTGACTATGGGGCAGCGAGTGATGGTGGGGATCATGGTGGGACTATTCTTCAGTATTCTGCAGGATATCCTTGGCCCCGCCAGTACAGTCTATGGGTTCTCACCCTTTACCGCGGCATTGGTGCCGATTCTAATCTGTCTGGGGGCAGGGGGGTGGTTGCTTAGCCGCTCAGGCTAACCTTATTTTTTCTTAGGCTTGGGGATCTGTACAACACGGGTTTCAGAGTAACGGTCGTGCCAGGTCAGACCCTCTTTATCGATCAGCATCCACCAATAGCCTGCACCCAGGCAGAGCAAGGACACCGCAGCCGTAAAGAAGCGCAGTAGCGCTTGCATTAGGTTGATGGGGTAGCCTTCAGGCGTTTGTACCCGCAGCTGCCATGCCTGCATTCCCAGGGTTTGCCCATTTCGGCTCCAGAATCCAGCAAAAAATAGAAAAGCGGAAATAAACAGGGCGCTGTTGAACAATGGCCCCCGAACCGCTTCACCTTCGTTCAAACCTACCGCTATGGCTCCAATAACCATCCAGATGGCCGCGACTAATAAGGTGTCGTAGAGCATGGCTGCTAGTCGACGAATAAGGCTGGCTGGTTTTAATTGGTCGGGAGTTTCGGGAAATTTGTGCACGTTTACGCTCGGTGGATCCTGACTATGAAAGAAGGGCGGTGGTAAGACCGGCTAGAGCATACTGATAACAGAGTCAGGGCTCAACCCTGAAACACCCTGTTGCTATTAGGTGCAGGGTGCTTTCAATTGGTAAGATTAGTCTTGCAACAGCTCGATTTTATAGCCATCGGGGTCTTCTACAAAGGCTAAAACAGTGGTGCCGTTTTTCATGGGGCCGGCTTCTCGGATTACCTGACCACCTTTGCTTTTAATCAGGTCGCAGGCCTTGTAGACATCATCTACGCCGATGGCGATGTGGCCGTAGGCATTCCCCATCTCGTAGCCGCTGACCTCCCAGTTATGAGTCAGCTCCAACACGGTATGGTCTGTTTCATCACCGAAGCCTAAAAATGCCAGGGTGAATTTTCCACCGGGGTAGTCCTTACGTCGTAGTAGCCTCATTCCCAGTAGGTCGGTATAGAAGGAGATCGACTTGTCCAGATCGGAAACTCGCAGCATGGTATGCAGAATACGCATCTCAAAAACCTCAGTTATTTGGTCAATTTTTGATATAGGTCGGCTTGTGGTGTCTGTACAGGCCCGTGGGCCAGAGCTTATAATCTGTTACTGATACACTTTTTATGTCTATACACCAATTGTGACTAAGGTGGCGCATGTTTCAAGATATGACAAAAACTCTAAATAGCTCAATGGGTCCAATGAAGGAATTGGTTGAGATTCAGACCAAAATGTTAGAGAAGCTGACTCGACTGCAGATGGAATGCGCCAAGAACTGCGTTGAAGCTACCATGCACCAAACCAAAGAACTTCCTACCTGCCACTCTGCCGAAGAGATTCTCAGCCTGCAGCAGACCTACGCAAAAGAGTTGGAATCAACATTGCGTCAGACCAGCTCCAGAAATCTGGAAGCTTTGAATGAAGCTCGTGAAGAGATGGAACGGGTCACTCAGGATGCATTCAGCGCTTTTGCGCCAAAGAAGGAAAAATGATCTTTACAGATGTCGTTATCGTGGTGACATCTGTACCAACAATAATATCTAGCCATTCCTAATCGCCCTATCGGGCCCCAAAAACAGCTGAAGAGTCCAAGACGTGAAGATAGCGCTCTTTTACGGTTCCACTACTGGAAATACCGAAGATATTGCCGAAATTGTCCAGGCTACCCTGGGATCCGACACGGTCGATCTTTTTGATGTTGCGGAAGAGTCCTTAACGGAAGCCGCTGCCTACGACTTTGTTATTCTGGGGATTCCAACTTGGGATTACGGAGAGATTCAATCCGAATGGGAAGATGTTTGGGATGATGTGGATGAGATCGATTTTAACGGTAAAGCCGTTGCACTTTATGGTCTCGGAGATCAGGTCGGTTATGGAGAATGGTTCCTTGATGCCATGGGATTGCTGCACGATAAAGTTCTGGCTCGTGGCGGCAGAATGATCGGTTATTGGCCTACTGAAGGCTACCAGTTTGAAGCCTCTAAAGCGTTGACTAAAGATGGCAAACAATTTGTTGGTTTGGCATTGGATGAGGATTGTCAGAACGAGCTGACCGATCAACGGGTGAAACAGTGGCTCGAACAGATCACTGCCGAATTTAAGGGAGCCTAAGATGCCGAAACCAGGACGGACCGGTATCACTCGAATCATTAACGCAACCGGATATTCCTTCAAAGGACTAACGGCCTGTTGGAAAAATGAGGCGGCATTTCGGCAGGAGTTGATGTTCTGTGTGGTGCTGTTGCCGCTAAGTTTCATGGTTGGTCAAGATCCGCTGGAAACCGCACTTCTGATTACCACCCTATTTCTCGTGTTACTGATGGAGTTGCTAAACTCTGCCATCGAAGCGGTGGTGGACCGGATCGGTCACGAGATGCATGACCTGTCAGGTCGAGCCAAAGATATCGGCTCTGCGGCGGTATTTCTGGCGCTGTTGTTGGTGGTGATAGTGTGGGGCTTGATGATCTTAAAAAACGTTTTCTGAATTGAAGTATTCTGCGGCTAGGCGCTGTCGAAGCGTTTTAAGGCCGACTTTTCTGTAAATCCGGTAGTAAGTACCGGAAAATCTATCTGGTGGATATATGTTTTTAACAAAGGGATTCGCGGCGTTGCGAATGGTAATGCTGGGATTGTTGATGCTGGCGCCGCTGGCACAGGCGTCGACTACCGAGCCGAAAGCAGTGATCGAAGAACGTTACCAATCATTTCTGAGCCTGATCGAAAGTAAGACTCTGGTTGCCGGGATGCCAGAAGAGGAATTGATTGCACTGATGGAGCAGGAGCTGTCACCGGTAATCGATTTTCCACGGGTCGCCCGTAAGGTGATGGGGAAATTTGCCCGCAGAGCAAGCCCCGAGCAGCTCAACCAATTTACCGATATCTTTAAGCGCACTTTGGTCACGACCTATGCCAAAGGACTGGATCAACTGGACCAGTTGGAAGGTGTAGACATTAAGGATGCGGTTCTGGACAAAAACAAGCGTCGTGCAAAGGTTGACTCGCAGATTGTGTTAAAGGGTGGTCAACAGTACAAAGTTATCTATTCTCTGTTCCTGAACAAAGATAAGCAGCAGTGGTTTATAGAAAATATTATCGTTGAGGGTGTCAATATCGGTATCGTTTTCCGCAATCAGTTTGCCCACTATATGGAGCAGAATAATCAGGATATCGATAAGGTGATTGGCAGCTGGGGACAGTAAATCCAGCTTTCTAAGACTATAAGCCGGCACTAGAGGCCGGCTTTTTTATGGTTCATCGCGCTTTACCGGGAAAGGCATCTTTTATCTTCAAGAAGAAGTACGTCTTGTCCCGGTAACCGTATGCCATCCGCTTTAACACTTTGATCT
>JAPHRD010000007.1 GCA_026196225.1 Motiliproteus sp. | reverse complement strand
GGCGACTCTAACTGGAAAGCCCAGTTAGAGTCGAAACACTCTGAAATTAAACCTGTAAAGGCAGTTTCAGAGCGCCTCGCAACGCGACTCTCGTCGCACTACATCATGCCGCCCATGCCGCCCATGCCGCCCATGCCGCCCATATCAGGCATCCCATGAGCTGCACCAGCTTCTTCAGGCTGATCAGCAACCATGGCTTCGGTGGTGATCATCAGACCAGCAACAGAAGCAGCAGCTTGCAGCGCAGAACGGGTTACCTTGGCAGGATCCAGGATACCCATTTCGATCATGTCGCCGTACTCCCCAGTGGCAGCGTTGTAACCGTAGTTACCTTCGCCTTTCTTAACCTGATCCAATACAACAGAAGCTTCGTCACCCGCGTTGCCAACGATCTGACGCAGAGGCGCTTCCATAGCACGACAGGCCAGCTGGATACCAACAGTTTGATCGTGATTGTCACCTTCCAGGCTTTCAACAGTCTGTAGAGCACGAACCAGAGCAACACCACCGCCAGGTACCACACCTTCTTCTACCGCAGCACGGGTAGAGTGCAGCGCGTCTTCAACGCGAGCTTTCTTCTCTTTCATTTCCACTTCGGTAGCAGCACCGACCTTGATGACCGCAACACCGCCAGCCAGCTTGGCTACACGCTCTTGCAGCTTCTCTTTGTCATAATCAGAGGAAGTCTCACCGATTTGAGCGCGGATAGCGCCAACGCGAGCTTCGATAGCCGCGTGCTCACCAGCACCGTCTACAACAGTGGTGTTTTCTTTGCTGATAGATACTTTCTTAGCAACACCCAGCTGTTCCAGAGTGGCTTCTTCCAGAGACAGGCCTACTTCTTCAGAGATCACAGTACCGCCAGTCAAAATAGCGATATCTTCCAGCATAGCCTTACGACGGTCACCGAAACCAGGCGCCTTAACGGCAGCAACCTTAACAATACCGCGCATGTTGTTCACAACCAGCGTAGCCAGCGCTTCGCCTTCTACGTCTTCAGCGATGATCAGCAGAGGACGAGAGGACTTGGCAACGTTTTCCAGTACTGGAAGCAGGTCGCGGATGCTAGAGATTTTCTTGTCTACCAGCAGAATGAATGGATTTTCCAGCTCAACAGACATGTTGTCTTGGTTGTTGATGAAGTAAGGAGACAGGTAACCGCGGTCGAACTGCATACCTTCTACAACATCCAGTTCGTTATCCAGTGCAGAACCTTCCTCTACAGTGATAACGCCCTCTTTACCCACCTTTTCCATCGCTTCAGCGATGATGGCACCGACTTGCTCGTCGCTGTTGGCAGAGATAGTACCAACCTGAGCGATCGCTTTAGAATCAGCACAAGGAGTGGCCATAGCACCAACCTTTTCAACAACAGCTGCCGCTGCTTTGTCGATACCGCGCTTCAGATCCATCGGGTTCATGCCCGCAGCAACAGACTTCAGGCCTTCGTTAACAATCGCCTGAGCCAGAACAGTTGCAGTAGTCGTACCGTCACCGGCAACATCGTTGGCCTGGGAAGCAACTTCCTTAACCATCTGTGCGCCCATATTCTCGAACTTGTCTTTCAGCTCGATCTCTTTCGCTACAGATACGCCGTCTTTAGTGACGGTAGGTGCGCCGAAGGACTTGTCCAGTACAACGTTACGGCCTTTAGGGCCCAAAGTAGTTTTAACAGCGTCAGCCAGGATATTGACACCGGCCAGCATTTTGGAGCGTGCGGAATCGCCGAATAGTACGTCTTTAGAAGCCATTTCTATCGTTCCTATTTAAATTCTTCTCAGTAAAAACTTTCTGGATTTATTATGAGTTGTTCTTAGTCCAGAACACCCAAAATGTCGCTTTCGTTCATGATTAGCACTTCTTCACCGTCTACCTTTACGGCACTTCCGGCGTACTGGCCAAACAGAACAACATCACCGACCTTAACATCCATAGGCTGAACCTCACCGGACTGTAAGATACGGCCTTTACCAGCTGCAATCACTTCGCCTTGATTGGGCTTCTCAGTCGCAGAACCGGGCAGAACGATACCGCCGGCGGACGTAGTTTCTTCCTCTTTGCGACGAACAACAACGCGATCGTGAAGTGGGCGAATGCTCATTTGAGTAACTCTCCTGATGTGCAAATTTGTGCAAACAAAAAAAGTCGAATCGACTTTGCCTGTATTAACGATGAGCCCTCGAATTGAGGTTGCTCAAATCTGTCGTTGAAACTTTTATGGGGCCGGGAAAAATGAATTCAACAGCAGTTGCTAAAAAAAACTGAAAAATTGTTCATTTCCAATCGAAGATCGAAACCAAAAGAGCGACCGCTCAGTCGTCACGGCGATATTCGCCTTCGTACGTACTGCCAGAATCGGACGGGCGGCGAGAGTCGGTTCGAGGGGCTGCACCCTGATGAGGATTCTGGTCAAATCCTCCCTGAAAACCGTTAAACGCCGAATGCTGAGCACTGACAACAGTAAAGTGCTTTCTTAACTTCGCCACCATGGCATGACGGGTAAATGGGATCAGACAGCAGAAGCCAAAGAAATCGGTGACAAAACCAGGGGTCACCAGCAGCGCACCACCTACCGCCAAAATGATACCTTCTACCATCTCGTGGGCTGGAATCTCGCCACCGTCCATTTTTGAACGAGCACGCATCAGCGTCGAAAGTCCCTGGCGGCGCAGCATATTGACACCAATAAAGGCAGACAGCAGGACAAGACCGATGGTGTACCAGGCGCCGATGATCTCTCCAACATTGATCAAAAGTACAATTTCAATCAGAGGGATAATCACAAATAGTAAAAACAGAAATCGCATAGGGTGCTCCGACGGAGGCCTCCGGTTTTGATAGAAGTCAAAGAGACTAAATGCATAAATAGCCGCGGCATAGCCAACGATGGTTTAATCCGCCACTCCTGCATACAGCACTATATGGTGCCGTTCCGGGTGAAATTAAACCCAAACATCCAAAACATTCATGCTGCATTGCATATTTCATGTCCCTTTTTGTCAGTTGAAATCCCAATTTTAATGGGATAGTCTCTATACTGCGCTGCAAAAGAATCGAGGTCACCATGGCATTAATTGGTCATACCAGCCATCAATACCTCCACGCTTAGATCGCATTAAATCTCAATTCTTATTCTCACCATAAGAACTAGACCCTATACCAAATAAAGGGCATTGATGAGGCTGTTATATGAACCTGCAAGATAAAGTTATTGTAATTACCGGCGGTGGTCAGGGACTTGGACGCGCCATGGCTCTGTACTTGGCTGAAAAAGGTGCCAAGCCTGCGCTGATCGACATGAACCCTGAAGCACTGGATGAGACTGTCGGTCTTTGTCTTGAAAAAGGTGTTGAAGCACGCGCTTACGTTGCCAACATTACCGACGAAGCGGCTGTTGAAGAAGCATTCAGCAAGATCGTAGAAGATTTTGGTGCACTGCACGGTCTGGTAAACAACGCCGGTGTTACTCGCGACGCCATGTTTATCAAAGCCAAAGACGGCGAAGTAAGTAAACGCATGTCTTTGGACAACTGGAAAATGGTTATCGACGTTAATCTGACCGGCACCTTCCTGTGCGCCCGTGAAGCGGCCACTAAGATGATCGAGACCGGTAGCGAAGGCGCTATCATCCAGATCTCCAGTATTTCTCGCGAAGGCAACATGGGCCAGACCAACTACAGCGCTTCCAAGGCTGGTGTTGTTGCTCTAACCACGACCTGGGCAAAGGAACTGGCACGCTACGGCATCCGTACCGGCGCCATCGCTCCCGGCTTTATCGGTACCGATATGGTTATGGGTATGAAGCCAGAAGCTCTGGAAATGATGACCAAGGCGATTCCTTCCAAGCGTCTCGGCAAGCCAGAAGAGATTGCTCAAGCCGTTGCTTTCATTCTGGAAAACGACTACTTCAGCGGTCGCGTTATCGAAGTGGACGGTGCTCTACGTCTGTAATCTACTCTCTACTTGAAAAAGCCGGTTATATAGCCGGCTTTTTTGCGCCTGCTATTCCTTGCTCTCGCCCATCCCTGACTCTAGCGACATGGTAAGCTACTCTCCATGAATAGTGATGAGATGCGCTCGATGATCTGGCAAGCTTTGGCCTCAGTCCCCAGAGGCAAAGTAGTCACCTACGGTCAGCTGGCTTTACTGGCAGGGTTGCCAGGCTATGCCCGTTTTGTCGGCACAACTCTCAAAAAACTGCCTAAAAACACCACACTACCCTGGTTTCGGGTGATCAACGCCAGCGGTCGAATCAGCTTCCCCAGTGGCAGTGAAAGCTACCTACGGCAACGTCAGCGTTTGCAGGAAGATGGCATCACCGTAAAAGGCGATCGCATCAGTTTAAAAAACTACCAATGGCAGCCATAATTGAACAACCGGTATCAGCTATCGTAGCTGAGCATTACCAGCTCCCTGACCAATTCCACGGTGTCGCGCTGATTACTGCAAAGATCGTTAACGTCTAACTCACCCGTATCAATCAACCGTCGCACCCGCTCACCTTTCCAACTCACCAACAACTGCCCAGTAATACGACTAGTCACCTGCAACGTGGGTTCTGGCTGCTCCAGCCAAGCATTGATGATATAGCTCATGTCGATCCCTCCTGTGATACTTGAGGAGATCTTAACCAACCATAAAGCGTAACGCAAATCATTATTGTTTAGATCTGTGATAGCCTTCTCTATTGGCCGACTAAGAAATCTGAGTCAATCCAAAATCTACAGGTCATTTCACTTGGCTTGCCGAATAAGCCTCTCCGTACCAAGAAGGCATGCCAGCTTCACTTTAAGCTATTATAAGTAGCAAATTATCAATCGCGCTGGAATAGTTATTCAGATCATCATGGAACATCAAGGACTAAAACCATTAGCACTTACCTCTTTAATACTCTTGCTTGGGGCTAGTATCTTCCTACTGACTTCCAAATTTTCATTTAGCAAACCAAATCAAGTTGAAACTATCAGTGCAGATAAACGACTAGCAAAAACAGATAAGAATCTCAACGACTGCCTTAACGAGCTTAAACACAAAATCGCAGGTTGGTGTGAATTAAAAGTCCTTGGAGACAATCCCGGAATATCCAACGTTTGGCCCCAAAAACAACCTAAAATTCATCAAACAGTCGGGCCAGAAGCCATTCTTATCGCCTGGGGAACTGCCGCGTACGACTCTCAGTCGAAAACTATCTATTTTATGGGCGGCGGGGGCACCGATTATGGAGGCAACGAAGTTTATAGTTTTTCACTGGTAGAAGGGGAATGGAGGCGTCTAACGGATCCGAGCCCTCTAAATTACTTCACTGGTATTCAGCGAAAATTCTGGATACCCGATATACGTATAGCCCCTCCTTCATCCCACCTGCATGACGGGCTTATATTTGCACCCGAGACTGGAACCCTGTTACTTCTAGCACATTCAGCTGCTTACGGTGCCCGCATCACAGATAAACAATTGCCATCAGACGAATTCTACATTCCTAACGGTAGCCATCCCCGCCAATATGAATTCAACCCGTCAAGTTCAGAATCTCGCAACGGTCTACCGCCTCTCACCTGGAGATTGGTCGATACGCGGCCCTGGGCGTTCCCAAGAAGTGCCAAACTTGACGACGGCACACTTCTTATCGGCTCCAAAAGTAAACTTTTCTACGGCCGTCTTAACGAAACAGGAAAACTGGATACAGCTCCCTTACTCAGCCACGGTGATTACGGAGCAGTGAATCTGGTTTACGATCAGACTCGTGAACTAATCTGGTTTATTTCACCCAATTATTTAGTAGCCTACAACAAACAAGCTAAGCGTAGATGGAATCTAAAACTACCCTTTAATAGCGCAATGTCATTAGCTATCGATAAAAGCGGAGAAATAGTACTTTGGGATGGATTTGGAAGAGTCTACAGCATGAACCCCGACAAAGATCCAGAAGTCTGGCGCATTGCAGCTGGAGGAGAGAATAGTCCCACAAAAGGAAGAACCGGCCCACTCTATGGGAAGTGGTTCCATATAGGAGAGAATATATTTATCGGCGCGTCATCGCATCGTCACGGTGTATGGGTCTACAAACACGCAACAAACAATCCTTTGGCACGCAATTTATCCAAAACCAACCTCCAAAGCCTTATCAACAAATCTCCTGAATACTCAACCATAAAACTCCCCCCAGGCTTTTACGGTAAAGGAATTTCCATCAACAAACCTCTCACAGTAGATATGGAAGGCGTAGAAATTTTCGATGTATATGGTGGAAAAGCACTGGTAGTAATAGAGAGCAATCGAGGTCCAGTAACCGTTAAAAACTTTGTAGTCGATGGCAAGCGGACTACCGCCAAAACCGGAAATCTCGCAGCCTTCAGGATTTCTGGAGAATCTTTTGAGGTTAACCTAGAAAATATAAAAATTACAGATACTGCACTGGGCATCATGACAGACAACCGTGGCGGGACCCTCAAACTATTCGATAGTTATTTATCTGATATAGGATCAGCCAAGAAAACGGGCTTGAGCCATATCCTATATGCCGGATCAATCGACTCCTTGGTGGTGAAAAACTCGGTTCTCCAGCGTTCTATGCGGCTCGGACATATCCTAAAATCCCGCGCAAAACACACTGAGATCATCTCTAGCAATCTACTGGGGCTGGACGGACGACATAGCCGCGTGGTGGATTTCCCATGCGGTGGAACACTGAAAATCTCTAACTCAATTTTGCAAAACAGCACCCGCAGTGACAATTCTGATCTAATCTCTATCGGCGTCGAATCACCTGCAAATTGCAACGGAGAAGTGCTGCCCGGATTCGTTGAGCTTACTGGGAACACCATTGTTTTTGATCGCGGACTAGGTATAGACGACCTTCCCTCACGAAAAAAAGAAAACCGGTTATTCACCTGGCGATCCGGTAAAACAGGGCTAACCATGAAAGATAACTTAATCGTAAGTCCGGGCGGCACTTATATACTTAACCAAGAGATCGAAGGACATAAACTTCAAAAACCGGGAAGCAATAATCGCCTTGTCACTTCGCGTAAAGCTGCTGGCCTCAATTCAGAGCCAGATACATCTCCATAACTGCACTTAGGTTACAGTCAGATTTAACCACCCTTAGAATTGACTTCCATAGCAACCCCATCGGGTTGTCGTCTCAACAACCAGATAGCCAACAAGATAGCTGGAATCCCCAACAAAGCAGCATAAATGAAGAAGCTGAAATAGCCGCTGCTATCAACGACAACCCCTGAGAAACCGCTGACAAATTTTCCTGGCAAGGTCATCAATGAACTGAACAGAGCATATTGAGTGGCGGTATAGGCTCGGTTAGTGAGACTGGAAAGATAGGCGATAAACGCAGTGCTAGAGAGACCACCGCTGAAGTTATCGGCGCTAATAACGATGGTTAGCCAAGAGATATCTGCACCGACATTGGCCAACTGCGCGAACAGCACATTGGTAGATGCAACCAGCACAGCCCCCATCAATAGCGGTCGATAAACACCATATCGCACGACCAATAGCCCGCCCACCATGGAGCCGATGATAGTCATAACGAAGCCATAGACTTTGCCGATGGTGGCGATATCACTCTTACTGAATCCTAAATCCAGGTAAAAGGGGTTGGCCATGATTCCCATGGTGATATCGCTTAGCCGGTAGACGCTAATAAATAGCAACAACCACATTGCAATCACGCCATTGCGGCGAAAAAACTCCACAAAGGGCGCCACCATTGCATCCAACAACCACGCCTGTAATCGCTGCCATCGATTGCTGTTTTCGCCGTTGAGATGGACTGCGCGATGGAGCTGCTGTTCGGTTGCGCGGGCCATCTCACTAGGTGTGTGGTCAGGCTCTTTGATCACCAGTACAGTAACAATCCCCACCCCCATCAATGCCGCCATCGCCAAATATGCCGTCGGCCAGTTCACCGCATCGGCGATATAGAGTGCCCCTGCACCGGCTACCAACAGAGCAACCCGGTAACCAAATATATAGGCGGCAGACATCGCCCCCTGATATTCCACCACCGCCGCTTCGATACGGTAAGCATCGATGGAAATATCTTGAGTCGACGACGAGAAGGCAACCAAAAGTGCCAATAATGCGATAGTGGTTAGTTGATTCTGCGGTTCGGCCAACGCCATTCCTGCCAAACCGATAGCGATACCAAGCTGCCCTAGCAGCATCCAGCTGCGTCGTTTACCCAACCCAGCCAGCAAAGGCAGCCGAATTCGATCCACCACCGGTGCCCACAGCACTTTGATGGAGTAGGTAATTCCCACCCAGGCAAAAAAACCGATAGCACTGCGGCTAACTCCGTAATCACGCAACCAGGCACTCAGGGTCGAGAAAACCAGAAGAAAAGGGAGACCTGCAGAAAAACCCAGAAACCACAGTGCAATGACCTGTGGTTTGGTATAGACCAGTAAGGCCTCGCGCCACGAAAACCGGCGTTCACTCAATGCCACAGCCTCCCTGGCGTTGCCACTAGCAGATTAGTCGCGGAAATTATTGTATTGCAAAGGCAGATCGATATCAGATTCGCGCAGAACAGCAATCACGTTTTGTAGATCATCACGCTTCTTGCCGGTAACCCGTACCTGATCGCCCTGAATTGCCGCTTGGACCTTCATCTTCTTTTCTTTGATCAGTTTGACGATCTTCTTAGCGGTAGGTTGATCCAGCCCCTGTTTCAAGCCAATTTGCTGTTTGACCTGCATACCACTTTTGGCAGAAGGGTTAAATTCCAACGCCTTGGCGTCGATATTACGTTTTACCAGCTTTCCAATCAGGATATCGCGCATCTGCTGGAGCTGAAAATCACCTTCGGCAGCCATAACAATTTCGTCGTCGGACAGATCAAAACTGGCGTTAACCCCTTTAAAGTCATAACGGGTTCCCACTTCGCGGTTGGCTTGATCTACCGCATTGGAAACCTCATGCAGATCCAATTCAGAGACAATATCGAACGATGGCATTAACAGTCCTCCTGTTTGAGCTGTTATTCTATGGGCTCTATAGTCGGCGATTCTAACGCAGTTAGCCAACCTATTTCATTAACGTCATGGATCGACAGCGGACTTTTACTGAAAACCACTATGACATCCAGTGATTCTCAATCCTGGCACATTCTTGGTGCCGGCGCAGTTGGAAGCCTATGGGCCAACTATCTGTTGCGAAACAAACAACCGGTGTGCATCCTTTGCCGGTCGCCAGAACAACTCGACGCCTTTTGGGATAATCCCTTCCTGACACTCGTGGTAGATGGCCAGCGTTACAAATCCCAGCCAAAAACCGAGCTATTTAGCAGCAACCAACCTATCCATAAATTGCTGGTTACCACCAAAAGCTACGACACCCTGGAAGCGATCCAATCGGTTGCCCACCGGATAGATCGAAGCACTCAGATTGTTGTTCTGCAAAATGGTATGGGCAACCAGCAGAGCGTTGCCGAGCTCTTTCCCAATTCCGCCGTTTATGCCGGCACCACTACCGAAGGCGCCTATCGTACCGGCCCCCACCAGGTGGTTCACGCAGGTCGCGGAAAAACCTGGTTTGGTCCCTTTAACAAAGCTGCCAACGATCAGGGAGGAGAACCATTACAGGCACTTCTCGATCTGGATCTGGTCAGCGACTACGAAGACAGTATTCATACCCGGCTGTGGCAAAAGCTCGCGATCAATTGTGCAATCAACGGACTAACCGCCATTCATGATTGCCGAAATGGTAAGCTGCTGGAATCCCCCTATCTGGAAGAGATGATTCAACTCTGTGACGAGGTAGAGCTGGTCGCAGCCAAGCTCAATCAGCCACTATTCCCTCATCCGCTCATTGATGCCGCAAAAGGGGTTGCCAAGGCCACCGGTGAGAATCTTTCCTCGATGCTCCAGGATGTTCGTCATCAGCGCCAAACCGAAATCTCAAGTATTAACGGTTTTCTGTGTCGACAGGCCGAACAATTGAGTATTCCAGTCCCACACAACCAACAACTGACCGAGCGCGTGCTCAAGCTCAGCGCCGAACAGGACCAGTAGCTATGGGTAACCGACTGTCAAAAATCTACACTCGCACGGGTGATAAGGGCACCACCGGACTGGGGGATGGAAGCCGAATCGACAAAGATGACCTGCGGGTCGAATCGATGGGCGATATTGACGAGCTCAACAGCCTGATCGGCATGTTGGTTTGTGAGTTACCTGCTGACGACTCTCTGGTTGAAGAATTCCGCGAAATTCAACAAACTTTGTTTAATCTTGGTGGGGAGTTGTCGGTTCCAGGCTATGCGCTGATTGAAGACCAACATATTGAGGAACTGGAAACGCTACTGGATCGCCTCAACGAGGAGCTGCCTCCGCTTAAGGATTTCATCCTGCCTGGCGGTAATCGCGCCGCTTCGGTCTGCCACCTGGCCCGTAGCGTCTGTCGACGGGCGGAGCGGCGTCTAGTCAGTTTGGGCAAACAGAATAGTATCCGCCCACAATGCCAGGCCTATCTCAATCGCCTCTCGGATCTACTATTTGTCAGCGCCCGCACCCTGGCCCGCTATGACGGCGGCTCAGAGGTACTTTGGCGTCATCGCCAACAAAAGCAGCAGGCTAAATAGCCAGCGCCAACAGCGCCAGCATTTCGATGATCTCTACCATCGCCCCGGCGGTATCACCCGTGGTTCCGCCTAGGCGTCGGATCATCAGCGCCCTCAGACCAAAAAAGCCCACTAGCGGCAACAGTAACACCCACAAGCCCTGAGCGCCCAAGACCAATAGTGGCAACAGCAACACCACCGCCAATGCCAACCAACAGCCATTTCTCGGCATCTGCTCAACCAGTTGAGCGCCAATCCCCTGAACTCGCACATAGGCCGTGGTTAAAAAAAGCAGTAGCAGAGATCCCCGGCCCAGCGGAGGTGCCAACAGCAACAGCGCTGGCTGCTTGCTCAGAATAACTCCAATCGCAGCGAACTTAGTCAATAGAAGCAGCACAACAATCACAACCGCCATCGGACCACAGCGCGGATCTTTCATCAACTCGAGGGTTCGCTCAGGATCTCCCATACCGCCGACCCAGGCATCGGCGCTATCGGCCAAGCCATCCAGGTGTAATCCGCCACTAAGCAGACACCACAGCATCAAAATTAGAGCAGCCTGCAACTCCCACTGCTGCGGCCAGAGCTGATTGGTCAGCAACTGCAGCAGCCAAAGCGCGGCACCAATGACCAAGCCAACCAGTGGATAAAATAGCAATGAACGCCCCACCACTGGTGCTGCGGCGATACCGATGTCCGGCATAGGAATACGGGTCAAAAACTGGAATGCCAGCACCAATGACTGCAACGGCTCAGGCAGTCGTAACTCAGCCATTTTCATAGCCTTGCAGCGAAGGCATTCGGTTCAGGAAGATCACTTCCGATCCAAACTCGCTACCATCTTCACCCTGATACAGCTCTATCCGACTGAGGCTGCCATAGCCAATGCTGAGCTGGTAGAGGGCACTGTTGGGCATCTGCAACAGATAGCCCAACAACACCCGAATCACACCACCATGGGTCACCAGCAGCAACCTCTCGCCCCGATGATCACGGTGAAGGTCGTGCAGCAATTGCACACAACGCTCTCGCAAGGCCTGCAGCGATTCACCACCGGGAGGTGGGCAGTGCACCGGATCTTGCCAGAATGCCAACACCGCCTGTTGTTGGGTGCGCCAGACCTCTTCGGTTAAGCAACCATCCCAATCACCAAAATCCAACTCCATCAGCCGACTCTCTTCAGCCAAAGGCACCTGCTGTTGTTCACTCAATTGATATGCGAACTGGCAGCAGCGACTCAGAGGTGAGCTATAGATGCGCTGCCAACGTCCGTCCTGGCAGCCTCGCTGCATCTGCAGCTCTCCCTCATCACTCAACAGAGAATCGGTTCGCCCACGGTAAATGGCACCATCACGGCAGGCACCATGGCGCAGCAGATCAATGGTGGTAACGACGGATTGGTTGCGACTGTCATCATTCATAACGGCTTCCAGGTTACTGTTTTTCCGCCACTGAGGCTTCCTCAAAGGTCGCCATCTGACTGTGTAATTCACAGGCCGAACGCAGCAAAGGTATCGCCAACGCAGCACCACTGCCCTCACCCAGACGCATCTGTAGATCCAACAAGGGATGTGCTTCAAGTTCGGCCAAAACAAGCTGATGGCCAGGTTCAGCAGAATTATGGCTGAACAACAGCCAGTCCCGAACTCCGGCATTAACTCGAGTGGCCACCAAGGCAGCGGCAGAGCTTATAAAACCGTCCACCAACACCGGCATACCAATCTGCCCTGCACGAATATAGGCTCCCGCCAATGCAGCAATTTCAAACCCACCCAGTCGACGCAATACCTCTATGGGCTGTTGCAGACTATCACGATGGTAGTTCAACGCGCGCTCTATCACAGCGACTTTGTGGTTCAACTTTTCAGAACCGATGCCGGTTCCAGGTCCGGCTAACTGACTAGGATTGAGTTGTGTCAGCGCCGCTGACAAAGCCGTAGCCGAAGTTGTATTAGCGATCCCCATCTCACCGCCCACAAAAAGCGCGGCACCTTTTTCTTGTGCCCGATCAATCGCTGAAGCACCGCTATCCAGTGCCCGCTGAAGCTGTGATTCAGTCATTGCTGCTTGGACACAAAAGTTGGCGCTTGAGCGTGCAATCACCTCAGTACGCACCGCGGGTAGATCAGCTACCTCCGCCACCGTACCCAAGTTGATTACTTCAAAACCGGCCTGGTGCTGACGGGCCAAAACGCAGACCGCAGCACCGCCATGGGCGAAATTAGCGATCATTTGGGCAGTTACAGCCTGGGGAAAGGCAGACACACCCTCCTCGGCCACTCCATGATCGGCGGCAAACACGCTGATCTGTATGTTCTTCAATTGCGGCTTGGCAACACCCTGCATCGACGCCAGCTGGACAGCCAACTGCTCCAAACAGCCCAAAGACCCTGCTGGCTTGGTCAGCTGATTCTGACGATCAAAGGCTTGCTGGCGTGCCTCTTCATTGAGGCTCTTTACTTGATCGAACCACCACTGCTCTGCCACAAAGACTCTCCTGGAAATGTGCCGACTATCGACTAGGTCGTTGGTTTTAACTGCATTGGCAATCCGGCCACGGTCAAGGTCACCCGATCACAAAGGCTGGCCAGACGCTGGTGTAAGATCCCGCTCTGATCCTGAAACTGACGACTCAGTTCCCCCATAGGTACGATCCCCATACCCACTTCATTGCTCACAAAAATGATGTGTCCGGGGAGCTGAGGAATAACTTGCTGTAAATTGTCGATTTGGTTGGTTAGTTCATCAGGTTGCTGATGCACCAGATTACTCAGCCACAGCGTCAGACAATCCACCAGTAGACAGCGCCCAGCAGCGGCGTTTTGTTGCAAACACTGCGAGAGCTCTATGGGTTCTTCGATCAGCTGCCAATGTTCGGGTCGGGTCTGACGGTGCAGATCAACGCGCTGACGCATCTCGTCATCACCTACCGTTGCGGTAGCGATGTAGACCACCTCCAGCTCCGATTCCAACGCCCGCTGCTCTGCCAGACGACTTTTACCGGACCGGGCCCCGCCGAGAATCAGTTCTTTCACCCTATACCTCTGCTGGCAAATAGGCGGATACTACCAACATTTGTTGAGGGAATAAAAAAAGCCGCCAGGAAATGTATCCCTGACGGCTTATTTAGATCTGTACGAGATTACAGATTGGGATCGACAATGGTACGACCCTGAACCTGCCCAGCGATAATCTTCTGGGCCATTTCCGGCACCTGCTCTAACGACACCACCTGACTGGCTTCTGCATAGAAGCTTTCAGGTAACAGCTCAGACAAACGCTTCCAGGCTTCGATACGACGAGGCTTCGGACACATAACCGAATCCACACCTTGCAGACGAACATTGCGAAGAATAAATGGCATAACCGTGGTCGGCAGACCAACGCCGCCAGCCAGCCCACAAGCCGCTACAACGCCTCCGTAATCCACCTCAGACAGCAATCGCGCCAAGGTGGAATCACCCACGGTGTCAATACCACCGGCCCAACGCTGAGCTTCCAACGGCCGGCATTTCTCACTCATCTCCTCACGGGTAACCAGGGTAGTCGCCCCTAGCTTACGCAAGTAATCGTGACTTGATTCACGTCCCGTAACCGCGGCCACTTTATAACCAAGACGAGAAAGCAGTGCCACCGCAACACTACCAACACCACCGGCTGCACCAGTAACCAGAATCTCGCCGCTGTCAGGGGTGATACCACCCTCTTCCAGGGCCATAATACAAAGCATGGAGGTCAGACCTGCGGTACCAATAGCCATCGCCTGCTGGCCGGTCAGCCCATCGGGCAGCGGAACCAGCCAGTTAGATTTCATTTTCGCCTGCTGGCTATAACCACCCCAAAAGCGCTCACCAACACTCCAACCCGTCATCACCACGGCATCGCCGGGTTTGAATTCGTCGGAACGGGATTCGAGCACCTTACCGGTCAGGTCGATACCAGGTACCATGGGGAAATCTCGAATAATTTTCCCGGTGCCGGTGACCGCCAGACCATCTTTATAATTGAGCGAGGAGTAATCTACTGCGATCAACACATCCTCATCCGGCAGGTCAGATACTTGCAGCTGACGAACTTCTGCAATAGTTTTTTTCTCTTCTTGCTCCAGTACCAACGCTTTAAACATGGTTTGCCTCCGAGGATCCAATATGCGCTTATTTTGTTCTGCGAGAAACGATTTATATATTTGTATGACAAATAGAGCTTAACCCTAAATGCATTTAATATAGATGTCAATCTTGCAGGAAGCAGCCAAGACTAGTGAATTGCTGGTCAGCAATTGATGTTTTTTATCCAGTTGACATGGCTCAAGGGCTTCACACCCAAGCTTAGCTAATGTTCAGCTTTCTATTTTTCTGCGGAGCTAAAATAATGGAAAATATGATTTGGACTCTTCTCGGCTACACCAGCATGCCTCTGATCTTTGTCTTTGGTTTTGTACTCACGGCTTTGTTAGCCTGCATGATCATGGATATGCTGGGTATCGAATCCGAACAGGCCTAATCGCCTCCACGGACCAGACGGGCGAATAGAACGCCGCTATTTGTCCGTCAAGTCATCGATCTTTGCTAATTTTCTGGGGCTATTTGCTTCCCCGGGAAAAGATCTATCTCCCTACTCTGCTACCGCAGTCATTTACCTTAACTGCTTTCCCTAAGCGGTCCCCTCGCTGATTTTGTAAAGCTAACGTTTTTCGAGTATCTTGATCGCCAGGCCCGAATTCTGGTTTGTACGCTAATGCTTCCCCGATTCTGAGGCTTTTCAACCCGAACTCGCTTGCTACGGACAACCCGTAGCCTGCACGACCCTGTTAGATGCTTGAGGAAAAACTGTGGACCAATTTACTGTACTTGTAATCGCTAGCTGTTCAGCATTGGCTTTTGGCGGAATCATCGGACTCATCATCGGGCGGGCAAGCAGCTCTCCGGAACAGCGTCAACAACTACAGAAAAATCTGGATTCCACCAAACGTGAACTGGATTCCTATAAGGACGAGGTTACCGAGCACTTCACCCGCACAGCGGAATTGGTGAACAACCTCACCGAAAGCTACCGCGAAGTCCACCAACACCTGGCCAAGAGTGCAGACACACTTTGCGACGGTAATGAGCTCAGCCACCGACTGGAAACGCCAATGGCATCAAGCGCACTGGAACAGACTGAAAGCGCAGAAGCGCCCTCAGCAGAATCTCCCGCCGATGCACCAACAGAAACAGGCGAAAAAAAGAAAAGCTCAGAAGTAGAACCACCGAAGGATTACGCACCCAAGACTGATCCAGAAGCGGAAGGCACGCTATCAGAGAACTTTGGCCTGCAATCCGGCAACGATGAACCGTTGCAGCACGACCCTACAAAAACTGCAGATCACGCTAAAGACTAATTTTCTACTTAAAGTTTTATAGAATGGCGACTGAATAAACCCAGTCGCCGTTTTTTATTAAACTGGATTATCGATGTCGATAAATTGATGTTCGATGCCGAAATGTTGTGAGACCTGCTCCCCTAACGCCTGAACTCCATAGCGCTCTGTAGCATGATGGCCCGCTGAAAAATAATGTATACCCGACTCGCGGGCCGTATGAACGGTAGATTCTGACACTTCACCGCTAATATAAGCGTCCAAATCCAAGGATATTGCCTGATCGATATATCCTTGCGCAGCGCCAGTACACCAACCAATTCGCTGCACCTGCTTGTCACCACCATCAATATGCAGAGGTGTTCGACCCAATACTTCAGTAATCCAGTCATTAAACTCAGTCGCTGACATGGGCTCCGGGAGTCGGCCGTAAAGACCAACGCTTTTGGGATTATCCGCTTCCAGCCCACCCTCAATTTCGATCCCCAGACGCTTCGCTAACTGCACGTTATTGCCGTAGGTGGGATGAATATCCAAAGGCAGGTGATAAGCCAGCAAGCTGATATCCGCCTTGATCAGAGCCGCCAAACGGCGTTTCTTAATCCCTTTCACACAGGGATCTTCACCTCGCCAAAAATAGCCATGATGGACCAGCAAAGCATCCGCATTCGCTGCGATAGCAGCATCCACCAAGGCCTGACTGGCGGTTACCCCAGATACGATCTTGCGGATCTCTGGACGACCTTCGAGCTGCAAGCCGTTGGGACAATAATCGCTAATCTGCTCAGGTTTAAGCAGTTCATCAAGGTGTTTTAGCAATACTTCAAGATTGACCGCCATCACACTTCCTTTGGTTATTTAATTGTTTGATTCATAAATAGTCCTGGCCGACCTATAATGGCATCAAATCGGCTGACTGTGACGCTATTGTAAGGCATTTAGGATCGCCTCAGCGTTACTCCACAATTCGCGGATAAACTGGCCTAAGTAAGGATTTTTAACCGAGAGCCCCATGCGCAAACTACCAAGCTACTTAATCTGGCCTGTATTTGCCAGCGTCCTAGTTGCCGTCATCATGCTGGCCCTATTTCCTCAGCAAAATGATATCCCGCCAACTGTTCAGATCAATCAGGTCCAAGCGCCTGTCAAAGCCCAGTCCCTGGATCCCAATAGCGGCCCTGTCTCTTATGCCGATGCGGTAGCCAACGCGGCACCTGCAGTGGTCAACATCTATACCAGCACCAAAGTGGACAACAGCGACAATCCGTTGCTTAAAGATCCTCGTTACGAAGAATATTATGAAGCAGAACAGCCGCAGCGGAACAAGTACAAAACCAGCTTGGGTTCGGGTGTTATTCTCAGCCAGCAGGGCTACATTCTAACCAACCACCACGTAATCAGCGGCGCCGATACCATTCTGGTAGCCCTCAAGGACGGTCGTGAGACCCCCGCAGAAATTATTGGCACCGATCCTGAAACCGATCTCGCGGTACTCAAGGTCAAACTGCCTGAGCTGCCCACCGTCACTCTGGCATCCTCTGACGAGATTGCAGTGGGTGATGTCGTTCTCGCCATCGGTAACCCTTTTGGCGTTGGACAGACCGTCACCATGGGCATCATCAGCGCAACCGGACGTAATCAGCTGGGCATCAATACCTATGAAAACTTCCTCCAGACCGATGCGGCGATCAACCCGGGTAACTCCGGCGGTGCGCTGATCGATGCCTATGGCAATCTTCTCGGTATTAACACCGCAATTTTCTCCAAATCCGGAGGTTCTCAAGGTATCGGCTTTGCCATTCCTTCCAACCTTGCCCGCGTGATACTGCAGGAGATAATCGAGAACGGCCGAGTCATCCGTGGTTGGTTGGGCATTGAGGTTCAAAAGATGACTCCCAGACTGGCCGAGACCTTCGGCATGAAGGGCTCCCAGGGACTGATCATCTCTGGTATTTTCCGCGACAGCCCTGCCCATCGTGCCGGAATGCTGCCCGGTGACATCCTGATCAGCATCGATAACCGTCTGATTATAGATTCCCGAGCGGCCATGAACCAGATCGCTCAGACCAAACCCGGCGCGGCGATCAACATGGATGTCATTCGAAACGGCCAGAAACTGACCTTAAAGGTGCTGATCGGAAACCGTCCTCTGGCTCGACCAGAAAGCTAAACAAGACTCTGGAAAAATTCAGCATTTTCAGAAAATAAAAAAGGGCCGTTATGGCCCTTTTTTAGTAGACGCTCTGCTCAACCATCCTTTTTGATGCGGTATTCGGCAGAGCGGGCGTGAGCTGTAAGACTCTCGCCGCGAGCTAGTACCGAAGCCACTTTCCCCATCTCAGAAGCACCATCCGGCGAAAACTGGATAAGCGATGAACGCTTCTGGAAGTCATAAACCCCCAACGGCGAAGAAAAACGCGCGGTACCTGAAGTAGGCAAGACATGGTTAGGGCCTGCACAGTAATCGCCCAGGGCCTCGGCGGTATAGCGCCCCATAAAGATCGCGCCAGCGTGACGAATCGATGGCAATAGCTGTTCTGGATTATCCACCGATAGTTCCAGATGTTCAGGCGCAATACGGTTAATCAGCTCCAACGCCTGATCGATATTATCTACTGCAATAAGTGCCGCCCGATTTCGCAGCGACACTTCGATAATCGATTGACGCTCCATGGTGGGTAGCAATTTTTCAATGCTCTGTTGGACCTGATCAATAAAATCACTGTCGGTGCTGATCAGAATAGGCTGGGCATCTTCATCGTGCTCTGCTTGGGAAAACAGATCCATGGCAACCCAATCTGGATCGGTCTGACCATCACACACCACCAGAATCTCTGATGGTCCGGCGATCATATCGATACCTACCAAGCCAAAAACAGCGCGCTTGGCGGTGGCCACAAAGATATTGCCGGGGCCGACAATCTTGTCGACTTTAGGCACGGTTTCAGTGCCATAAGCCAGTGCCGCCACTGCTTGAGCCCCACCGACACCAAATACGCGATCAACGCCAGAGAGTGCGGCCGCTGCCAGCACCAACGGATTAACCTCACCATCGGGGATAGGAACCACCATGATAATCTCTTTCACCCCAGCGACTTTGGCTGGAATAGCGTTCATCAGCACCGAGGAAGGATAAGAGGCTTTTCCACCGGGAACGTAGATACCCACCCGATCCATTGGAGTGACCTGCTGACCGAGCAGAGTGCCGTCAGCCTCACGGTATTGCCAGGAATCCTGCTTTTGATGCTGGTGGTAATCGTTGACCCGTTGCGCCGCAACTTCCAGGGCCTGACGCTGCTCATCGGAGATCGTCGCCAGGGCCTGCTGGAGCTGGTCCTGAGTAAATTCCAACTCCGCCATAGCGCTGACATTAAGGCGATCAAAACGGTTGCTGTATTCCACGACCGCTGAGTCACCATGCTGACGCACCTGCGCCAAAATCTCATCGACGATCTGATTGACCTTCTGGTCCGATACCTCTTCCCAGGCCAGCAGCTTATCCAAACGCTCGGAAAAATCGGCGTCGGAGTAGTTTAATCGGGCAATTGAAATGGAAGAATCACTCATAGTCTTACTCGGCTTCCGCCTTAACGGCTTGTCCCAACTGCTCGATAATGGGCTGAATCTGGGCGTGTTTCATCTTCATCGCGGCCTTACCAACCACCAGCCGTGTACTAATCGGTGCAATCAGTTCCAGCGGTTCCATGCCGTTAGCCCGCAAGGTATTGCCGGTATCAACAATATCGACGATTCGATCAGCCAGCCCCATGATGGGCGCTAATTCCATGGCACCGTAGAGTTTGATAATATCCACCTGGACACCCTTCTCGGCAAAATATTGTTTGGTAACATTGACGAATTTACTGGCCACTTTGAGCCGGCCTTTAACGGGCTCAGCATTGACCATCCCAGCAGTCATCAACCGACAACGTGAGATATTCAGATCCAGCGGCTCGTATAACGCGGTGCCACCGTACTCCATCAGCACATCTTTACCGGCCACGCCCATATCCGCTGCACCGTATTCAACATAAGTAGGCACATCGGTCGCCCGAATCACCAGCAACTTAATATGCTCATGATTGGTGTCAAAAATCAGCTTCCGGCTCTTGGAAATATCTTCTGCGGGACGAATATCTGCCTGTTCCAGCAAGGGCAGCGTCTCTTTAAGGATACGGCCTTTCGACAGGGCGATGGTAATCGGTTGTTTCATGCTGTTTCAGCTCTAAATCTAAGTCCAGTTAGCCTAATGGCTTTTATTAAGAGGGAACGCGGCGGATCTCTGCCCCCAGTAGCTGCAGTTTTTCTTCGATGCACTCGTAGCCACGGTCAATATGGTAGATCCGTTCGATGACAGTTTGTCCATCCGCTTCCGCGACTAGGGCCGCGATCACCAAACTGGCTGAAGCTCGAAGGTCCGTTGCCATCACCGGTGCTGCATTCAGTTTCTCCACCCCTTGGATAACAACAGCATTGCCTTCAATGGAGGCATTGGCCCCCATTCGGATCATCTCCTGAATGTGCATAAAGCGGTTTTCAAAGACGGTTTCCCGGATCGTTCCCACCCCTTCTGCGATCGCATTCATTGCCGCAAACTGGGCCTGCATATCGGTAGGGAATGCAGGATAAGGTGCAGTGGTCATATTCACCGCCTTAGGACGCTTGCCGTGCATATCGAGGCTGATCCAGTCTTCACCAGTTTTGATCTCGGCACCTGCTTCTTCCAGTTTTAGCAATACCGCTTCAAGAATATCCGGGCGGGTACGCTTACACATTACCCTGCCTCCTGTCGCAGCAGCGGCAACGAGATAGGTTCCGGTTTCGATACGATCCGGTAGCACCGAGTAGCGGCAACCTTTCAACGACTCCACACCTTCAACGGTAATGGTATCGGTGCCGTGACCGGAAATCTTCGCGCCCATGGCGATCAGACACTCTGCCAGATCTACCACTTCCGGCTCTTTGGCAGCGTTTTCAATAACGGTGGTTCCGTCGGCCAAGGTTGCAGCCATCAAGATATTCTCGGTACCGGTTACGGTTACGATATCCAGAAATACCCGAGCACCTTTCAAGCGGCCGTTGGTTTTGGCATGGATGTAACCTTCCTTGACGTCAATCTCGGCACCCATCGCTTCCAGGCCACGAATATGCAGATCAACCGGACGACTACCGATCGCACAACCGCCTGGCAGGGACACTTCGGCTTCGCCAAAGTGTGCCAGCATCGGCCCCAACACCAGGATCGAAGCACGCATGGTTTTAACCAGCTCGTAGGGCGCAACCAGAGACTTAATCGTGGAGGCATTGACCTCAACATTGAGTCGCTCGTCGATCAGGACATCGACACCCATACGGCCCAACAGCTCAATCATGGTTGTTATATCGTGGAGGTGCGGTAGATTGCAGACCGTAACCGGCTCATCCGCCAGCAGCGTAGCCGCCAGTATGGGAAGAGCAGAATTCTTGGCACCGGAGATACGAACATCTCCATCGAGGCGAGCGCCGCCCTTAATAATCAGTTTATCCATGATTGAATCCGACTTGCACCTGAATAACATCCAGGCAAATATGTGAACAGCCGCCGACCATCATAACAGCGGGCCTAGGGCAAATTTGCGCTACGGGTTTAAAGCTTTCCATTGCTCTGGAGTATAGGCGCGAATAGTCAGCGCATGGATGGTACCGTTGGCGATCTGGTCAGTCAGGCAGGCATAAACCAACTGCTGTTTTTTTACGGGCGATAGACCCTGAAAAGCATCTCCAACGACCGTTACTTGAAAATCACAACCTTCTCCGGCGGTAATCACCTCACAGCCCTCAAGCTGCTGTTCTACAAGCTGCTTAACCTCTGATGCTTGCATGATGCACTCCAAATACAGATAACACAGATAAATTTGAACCGGTAATGATATAGAAATCCGCCGAAAAAGGCGAAATCACTAGCATTACCATCGAATCAGGATGGATGGACGGGCTTCTCCAGCACCGAGCTAAGATCACTCATTTCAGCAATAGCGATTAGCTCGGAAGGCAGGTTGACGAATTCCAACTGCAATTTCAGGGACTTGGCCTTTCGATACCAACAAAGTAGCAGCGAAAGCGCCGAAGTATTCACCTGCTCAACAGAGGAAAAATCAAATAAACAGGGACTGGAGGTGCGCTGCAATCGAGCCTCACCCTCATTCCTAAGGGCAACGACCGTTTTGTAGTTGATGTCACCTTCAATGCGCCAGCCGCCATCGATGTCGATCAATTTGGCCTTCATGATCAACTTCCCTTGGCGGGACTGGTATCAACCAGATCAGCCCAAGCTTCAATCACCTGGTCGATATCGCCTTTGCGACCGTTAACCGCTTCAGCAAACTGGTTTTTAAAGATCTGACGTAGGTTGATACCGTCCATGTGGACATTGGTAATTTTCCATTCACCAGTCTTGCCCTGCAACACAAAATAGATCAGCTGGTACTTGTTGCCATCAACGCCGAAGACATCGACTTTAACCGTTTGCTTCTTGGGCTTTTTGCTGGGCTTGACGTTTTTAACAATTTCATAACGATCGAAGCTGAAGGCCGCTAGTGCTTTAGCGTAGGTTTTTACCAGTGCATTCTTGAATACACCTGCAAACCGAGCACGCTGGTCATCATTGGCCTGACGGTAGTATTTCGCCATGACACCACGGGCGATGCGATCAAAATCCACCACCGGAGTCAGCACATTATCAACACCGTCAAACAACTGAGGAAAGGCGGACTCTTCCTTAAGGCTAGGATCACCCAGCAGTTTCACCATCTCCTGAGTAGCACCGTCAACCAGTTCACGGGCTTCCATCCAGGAGGCCTGAGCGGGCACAGCCAGCAGCAAAGATAAAAACAGGGAAACAAAAATACGCTTCAACGGTATCATCAATTCAACTCTCTAGTTGTCTGGGTCTAACCTGTTACTCGTTGACCTTATTGAACAGGAACTTACCAATCAGCTCTTCAAGCACCAGCGCCGACTGGGTATCTTCTATTTCATCACCGTCGGCCATCATCTCTTCGTCTGCACCGACGGAGATACCGATATATTTTTCTCCCAACAGCCCAGCAGTAAGGATCGCTGCAGAACTGTCCAGAGTCAGGTAGTCGTACTGTGGTTCGATCTCCATCTCAACCAGCGCCTTTAGCGCATCGGGATCGATGGTGATATTAGTTACCTTACCGATGGCGACACCTGAAATGGTCACTTTGGAGCGCACCGTCAAGCCACCGATGTTCTCAAACCGCGCATAGATCCGATAGCCCTCTTCATTGGTGGATAAGGTCAGTCCACTAACGTTCACTATCAACACAACCAGCGCCAAAAAGCCTGCAAAGATAAAGGCCCCAACGCCCAGTTCAATCGTCCGCATGCGCATAATTACAGGTCTCCAAACATCAGCGCTGTCAATAAGAAGTCCACGCCCAGGATCGATAGCGAGGAATAAACCACCGTTTTGGTGGTCGCCTGGCTGATACCTTCAGAGGTGGGAATACAATCGTAGCCCTGGAACACTGCGATCCAGGTCACTACATAGCCAAACACGATGGCTTTAATAATTCCGTTCAAAACATCAATGCGAAAATCTACCGCGGCCTGCATATTGGCCCAGAAAGAGCCTTCATATATACCTAACCAATCCACACCAACTAACAATCCACCCCAAATGCCAACAACACTAAAAATCATCGACAGTAGCGGCAAAGATATAAATCCAGCCCAGAAGCGCGGCGCGACAATACGACGCAGCGGGTCAACACCTATCATCTCCATGCTGGATAGCTGCTCTGTTGCCTTCATCAACCCGATTTCGGCAGTCAATGCCGAACCGGCTCGACCTGCAAACAGCAAACCTGCAACCACCGGAGACAGTTCCCGAACCAAGCTGAGTGCCACCATCTGCCCTACAGCCTGTTCTGAACCATAATCTACCAAAATGGTGTAACCCTGCAGGCTCAACACCATGCCGATAAAGAGTCCAGATACAACAATAATTATCAGCGACAACACACCAACAAAGTGCAGTTGCTTAATCAATAGCGGAAAACCCACTCGCGGATTAGGGAAGTAACACAGTGAATGGAACAGCATAATAAACGAGCGCCCCAGGGCAGCCAGTTTATTCAGACCAGTAAACCCTAATGCCTGCAGCTGATCGATCATTGCTCACCTCCGAGCATATCCTGAAGATAATCCGGGGCATCGAAATGGAAAGGTACCGGCCCATCAGGCAGTCCCTGCATAAACTGTTTGACCTTTGGCGAAGTCTCTGCCAACAGCTCCTGAGTTGTGCCTTGGGCAACCACATGCCCATCCGCCACCAAATAGATGTAATCGGCAATGCTGAGGGTCTCCTGTATATCGTGAGAAACCACGATACTGGTGTGTCCCAAGGTCTTATTGAGGGTCTTGATCAGCTTAACAAGCACTCCCATAGCAATGGGGTCCTGACCAGTGAAAGGCTCGTCGTACATCAGAATGTCCGGATCCAGGGCAATTGCCCTGGCCAATGCAACTCGACGTGCCATACCGCCAGAAAGTTCACTGGGCATCAATTCAACCGCGCCCCGAAGACCCACTGATTGCAACTTCATGAACACCAGGTCACGAATCATGTCTTCAGGCAGTTGGGTGTGAACCCGTAGCGGGAAGGCAACATTCTCAAACACACTGAGGTCTGAGAACAAAGCGCCGCTTTGAAACAGCATGCCCATGCGGGAGCGAATTTCAAACAACTCACCCCGGTTTAATTTGGGTATATCCAGCCCCTCTACACGAATGCAGCCACTGTCTGGACGGATCTGTCCACCAATCAACTTCAACAGCGTGGTTTTACCGGTGCCACTGGGCCCCATAATGGCGGTAACTTTACCCTGAGGTATGCGTAGGGAAATATTGTCGAAGATAGCGCGTTCCCCTCGCGAAAAGGTCATGCCCTCTATCTCGATGATGTAATCGTCTAACGAATCCATGAACTCTCTTTAAATCCGATACCGGTAAAATATCATCATTGGAACAACCGGCGGCGCTACTATAGCATTTGTGATCCATCGAAGGGTAGCGCCGAAGGCTTGATCTGGATTAGTTCTACCCTTGTTTTTAGCTTCAGCTGTCATTACATTAGCGCCTTTCTGACCAAGTGCATTGGAAACCTCATGACTGAGATGCTTTATCCCGCCGCTGCCATTCTTGCCGGCTTCCTGATTTTGATCTGGAGTGCCGACCGGTTTGTTATCGGTGCAGCCGGTACCGCCAAGAATCTGGGCATGTCACCGATGCTGATCGGTCTCACCATCGTATCACTGGGCACATCGGCGCCAGAGATGCTGGTTTCCTCGATCGCTGCCTATACCGATTCCGGTGGACTAGCCATTGGTAACGCACTGGGATCCAATATTGCCAACATCGGCTTGGTACTTGGAGCCACAGCCTTGGTTGCTCCCCTGCCGGTCAAAACCGGCCTAATGCGTAAAGAGTTACCTTTATTGGTGATTGTTACAGCCGGCGTTGGACTGATTCTGTTTGACGGCCAATTGGATCGTTTCGACGGCATCGTGCTTTTACTGGGTTTGGTCATTTGTCTTTATCTGTTCGCCCGATTCCAGCGCTACGCAGACCCCAGTGAAGTCGAACACGAGGAAGAAGAACTACCTGACATCGCCCTCGCCCCTGCCTTAATCTGGGTAGTGGTGGGCTTGGTATTGCTTGCAGGCAGTTCACGCCTCTTAGTTTGGGGCGCGACTGAAATCGCTCTGGAGCTGGGAGTTAGCGAACTGGTGATCGGGCTAACCATTGTTGCTATCGGCACCAGCCTGCCTGAACTAGCCGCATCCATCGCCAGCGCTCTCAAGGGGCACCATGATATCGCCATCGGCAATATCGTCGGCTCTAATATCTTCAATTTGCTGGCAGTCATGCCTCTGCCTGGTTTAATCAAGCCCTTTAGCTTCGGTTCAGAGGTGCTATGGCGGGATTTCGGCATCATGATGGGATTCACTTTGGCACTGCTAGCCTTTGCCCATGTCACAAGTAAAGGCAAAGTCAGTCGCAATGAAGGTATCGTCTTATTGCTGGGCTATTCAGCCTATCTCGGCTTGCTATACTATATGGCCACTCGCTAACCCTTACAGCAGGCAGTCTAAAAACATCCATGAGCCAAACCGGAAACTTTATTCAATCAGCCCGCCGAACCATCAGTCTTGAGAGCCAGGCGGTTCAGGAGCTAGAACAGGCTCTGGATGGAAACTTCACCCGCGCCTGCGACCTCATGCTGTCCTGCAAAGGGCGGGTCATCGTTACCGGCATGGGCAAATCTGGGCATATCGGTAGAAAGATTGCCGCAACGCTTGCGAGCACCGGCACACCTTCATTTTTCGTTCACCCAGGGGAAGCCAGCCACGGCGATCTTGGAATGATCACCGAAAATGACGTGGTTCTTGCCCTATCCCACTCTGGCACTACAGCCGAAGTAGTCACCCTGCTACCGCTGATCAAACGCATCAACATCCCTTTGATTAGCATGACCGGCAACCCCGAATCAGTCTTAGCCCGCAGTGCCGAAGCCAGCTTGCACATCAACACTGAGAAAGAAGCCTGCCCACTAGATCTGGCCCCCACTTCCAGCACCACGGCGACCCTGGTGATGGGAGACGCGCTGGCTATTGCATTGCTGGAAGCTCGGGGATTCAGTGCGGAAGACTTTGCATTCTCCCACCCGGGCGGAGCACTGGGACGCAAACTATTACTGAAGGTCAAAGACCTGATGCACGTAGGCGAACGTCTGCCGGTGGTGAATGAAAACACCGTACTCAGCGACACCCTGCTCGAAATCAGCAATAAAGGCATGGGAATGGCTGCTGTCGTAAATGCTCAAGGCGTATTGGCGGGAATCTTCACCGATGGTGACCTGAGACGGACCCTGGATCTGGATCTGGATCTCAAAACCACCCCTATTGCCGAAGTGATGACCACCCACTGCACCGTAGTAGAGCAGGAACTGCTGGCAGCTGAGGCATTGCATATTATGGAAGAGAAAAAGATCAACGGCCTGATCGTAGTCGATCAACAGCAACACCCCATCGGCGCCCTCAACATGCACGACCTGCTTCGTGCTGGCGTTCTCTGAACCAACCACCAAGGCTGACGTCTGACCCTTATGGAATCCATCAACGAACAACTGAAATCGATCCGGCTGCTGGTACTGGATGTAGACGGCGTACTCACCGACGGCCGCCTCTATTTCAACGAACAGGGTGAAGCTCTGAAGGTATTCAACACCCTGGACGGCCATGGTATCAAGATGCTGCAAAACTCGGGTGTCGATGTCGCCATCATTACCGGTCGAAACAACCCGGCTGTAGCAAAACGGGTCAAGGATCTTGGCATTAAACACCTCTATCCGGGCCGCGAGGATAAGCTCGACGCATTACAGGAACTCTGGCAGGCCAGCGGCTTCAATGCAGACAACACCGCCTTTATGGGGGATGACTGGCCCGATTTGCTGGCAATGGCTGCGGTCAAATTTACCGCCTCGGTCCCCAACGCTGCCGATGCTGTGAAAAAACGGGCCCACTGGTGCTCTGCGCGCTCTGGAGGCGAAGGCGCCGTCAGAGAACTGTGCGAATTGATCATGACCGCCCAAGGCACACTAGATTCAATGCTAGCCCCTTACATTGAAGGCTACGATGAGTAAGCGCAAACTCAAACTGGCGCTCACCATGACGCTGTCAGCACTGATTTTGGGTTACTGGGGATTCTACGAACCTGTAGCACCCGTAGCATTCAAAAACCCACTTGATGCCGCAAAAGAGATCGATGGTTTTATGGTCAACTCGGTGACCAGCGAATTCGATCAACAGGGCCAGTTAAAACAGCGCCTGACCTCCACCCGAACCAACCACTATCCTGCTACTGATATAACCACTCTGGAAACTCCGGAACTGATGATCTACCGCACCGATAAAAGCCCGGTCAGGGTCGTGGCGGAATTGGGCGAAGTTGGCCCAGACCAGCAGGAAGTAGAGCTTCATCGCGACGTACGTGTTACCGAACAGGTGACCGACGGATTCCGAATGGAGACCGAATATCTGCGCATCGAACCGGATAATGACTATGCGGAAACTGACACAGCTGTTACTCTGCACAACAGAACCGGGCAGATGCATTCCATTGGTATGCAGGCCTTTTTTGCTGAAGATCGCTTAAAGCTGCTTAACAACGTACGAGGAATCCATGAACCGCAATAATGGGCTGTTTTGGCACTGTTGCCTGAGTATTGCTGCGCTGTTCATGCTGGCACTTTCACCTGCCAGCCATGCGCTTCCCGAAGATAAGGATCAACCCATCGAACTGAAGGCCGACAGCGCCGAGATGGACGATAAAAAAGGGATATCCGTTTATATTGGCAAGGTCTTCCTGAAACAGGGCAGCATGGAGATTGAAGCCGACAAAATCACCATCTATTCCGATGACCAAGGCGTCAGTCAGATGATTGCCGTTGGCCGTCCCGTCAAATTCCGTCAACGCCCCAATCCGCAAGATCCGCTGACCAAAGGCTTTGCCCTAAAGATGGATTACGACGTGGGCGCAGACTTCGCAACCTTTACAGAAAAAGCCAAGCTGATCCAAGGCGGCGACACCTTCAAAGGCGACCGCATTGAGTTTGACCTGGGCAAAGATATCGTCAGCGCCTTTAGCGACAGCAACGACCCCGACAAACGGGTAATCATGGTACTGCAACCTCGCAAAAAAGAGGGAAGCAAATAGCCAATGAGCACCCTGGAAGCGCTGAATCTGGCCAAGTCCTACAAAAAACGCAAGGTAGTCAAAGACGTCTCCATAGAGATCGAAAGCGGTCAAATTGTCGGCCTGCTTGGTCCCAATGGTGCAGGTAAAACAACTTGTTTCTACATGATCGTCGGTCTAGTGGCCGCAGATAACGGCCGGGTTAAAATTGACGGTGAAGATATCACCCGCCTACCCATGCACGGGCGCGCCCGCAAGGGGTTGGGATACCTGCCCCAGGAAGCCTCAATTTTCCGTAAATTATCGGTTAGCGATAACCTGATGGCGATTCTGGAAACCCGCGCCGAACTCAGTAAAGAGCAACGTCAGGACAAACTGGAACAGCTTTTGGAAGAGTTCCATATCACCCATATCCGTGACAGTCTCGGCATGAGCTTGTCCGGAGGTGAACGTCGCAGGGTAGAGATCGCCCGGGCATTGGCGACAGAACCCGCATTTATCTTGCTGGACGAACCCTTCGCCGGTGTCGATCCCATCTCGGTCAACGACATCAAGCAGATAGTAGAACATCTAAAAGGCAAAGGTATCGGCGTTTTAATTACCGACCATAATGTTCGAGAAACACTGGATATCTGCGAACATGCCTATATAGTCAATGATGGATACATGCTAGCGCAGGGCACACCGGAAGTGATTCTGCAGAACCAACAGGTCAAGGATGTATACCTGGGAGATAAGTTCAGACTGTAGTGGCAAAGATAACCACAAATTCTGCGATGACTTATGACCGGGGTCTCTTATAATGATTACTGCACGTGACAAAATCACGCTGGGTTAGAGTAACAGAGCCCATAGATTCGAAGGCGTTCATCTGAATTTATGAAACCATCTTTACAACTTAAAATAAGCCAGCAACTGACCATGACACCTCAGTTGCAGCAGGCTATACGACTGTTACAACTATCCACCCTCGATCTTCAGCAAGAGATTCAACAAGCGCTGGACTCCAATCCGATGCTGGAAGTTTCCGAAGAGGAAATCTCCGAACCCGATCCAACAACTGAGAACGCTAATAGCGCTGAAAATACTGCTAACATCGAAGAGATCGGTGCTAACGGCGTTGATAATGATGCCGAGTTGGCGGCACCCGACAGCGACTGGAATGAGCAGATTCCGGTCGAACTGTCTACCGATAGCAATTGGGAAGACACCTACCAAAGCGCAACCATTTCCAGCGGACCCGCCCCATCGGACTCTGGAAGTTCAGATTATGAATCCGCCGACTCCACCAGCAGCACACTGCTGGATCACCTGGAATGGCAGCTCAATCTGACCCCCATGAGTGATACAGATCAATTGATCGCTTTCAGTATCCTGGATGGCATCGACCTCGACGGCTATCTACGCACCGAGCTGGAAGATATCGTCGATAATCTCAACCAGAGCCTTTTCTCCGATCAAGACACTAAGCAAGACACCGAATCGGAAGATAGTGAGCAGCTCGAATTAACTGAGGTTGAAGCGGTACTTAAACGCATCCAGCAATTCGATCCGCCAGGAGTTGCCTGTCGCGACCTGCGTGAGTGTCTGCTGATCCAACTGAATCAACTGGACCCCGATACAACCTGGCTCACCCCCGCCAAAAACTTAGTCGATAAACACCTAGCCCTGTTGGGTGGACACGATTACAAGCAGCTGATGCGCCGCTGCAAGCTCAAGGAACCCCAGTTAAAATCAGTGATCGCCCTGATCCAGGAGTTAAACCCACGGCCTGGAAATATGGTGGAATTCTCTGACGTCGAATATGTCATCCCCGACGTTATCGTCAGAAAAGAGCAAGGTATCTGGCGAGTCAGTCTCAACCCGGATTCTGCTCCTAAGGTCCGCATCAACGATACCTATGCCGGTATGGTTAAACGGGCCGACAACAGCGCCGACAACACCTATCTGAAAAACCACCTGCAAGAAGCACGCTGGTTCCTGAAGAGTCTGCTGAGCCGCAATGACACCCTGCTCAAAGTTTCTAGCAAAATTGTCGAACACCAACAGGATTTCCTGGACCATGGCGAAGAAGCGATGAAACCGCTGGTACTGCACGACATCGCAGAAGCGGTTGAGATGCACGAATCCACCATATCCCGGGTTACCACCCAGAAATTCATGCACACTCCCCGTGGTATTTTCGAGCTGAAGTACTTTTTCTCCAGCCACGTTAGCACCGCATCCGGGGGCGAGTGCTCCTCGACAGCCATTCGCGCCATCATCAAAAAGCTGATAGCCGCAGAAAACCAAGCCAAGCCCCTGAGCGACAGCAAGATCGCAAATCTGTTGGAAGAACAGGGAATTAAGGTGGCCCGTCGAACCATTGCAAAATACCGTGAAGCCCTGAATATTCCACCATCCAACGAAAGAAAACGTCTGGTATGATGGCAGTAGAAAGGACTCACAATACAACACCAACAACACCGTTCGCTTAGGAGAGCCGTATGCAAATTAATATTACCGGTCACCACGTGGATCTCACTGATTCCATGCGCGATTATGTCGACAGCAAATTCGCAAAACTGGAGCGTCATTTCGATAACATTACCAACGTCCAGGTCACCCTGACTGTTCAAAATCTGCGCCAAGAAGCGGAAGCCACTGTTCAGATTACCGGTGGAGAGCTGTTTGCCAAGTCCGAAGATAACGACATGTATGCCGCTATCGATAACCTGATCGACAAACTGGACCGTCAAGTCATCAAACACAAAGAGAAACTTCAAAGCCGTAAGCAAGGTATTGCTTAAGCTTTATACTCCTCACTGGAATTGGCCTTATGTCCCTTCATGAGACCCTGATCCGGGAACGTTGTTTTCACGACGTTCCCGGCAGCAGTAAAAAACGTGTGCTGGAAAACGCCAGCCAGATCCTTTCAGAAACCGTCGATTCACTGGACGCCGAAGAAATTTTCACCGGCCTGATCAGTCGCGAGCGGTTAGGCAGTACCGGCCTGGGCGATGGAATTGCCATCCCTCATTGCCGACTTGAGAATTGCCAAGGCACTACTGGCGCGCTGGTCAAGCTGCCAGAACCAATCGATTTCGACGCCATCGACGGAAATCCCGTGGACCTGCTCTTTATTCTTATTGTCCCAGCAGAAGCCACCGAACAACATCTTCAGATCCTGGCATCATTGGCCGAGCTATTCAGCCAGGAAGAAGTACGAAGCGCCCTGCGAGCAACCCAGGACGCCGATGATCTTTACCAAAAGGCAATAGAATTTATCGCCTGAGCAATCAGCAGCTCTGACATCGACAGCGGGTAGCCACCATGAAACTGGTTATTATCAGTGGACGTTCAGGATCAGGTAAGAGTACCGCCCTCCAGGCTTTGGAAGACCTGGGGTACTACTGTATCGATAACCTGCCGGTGGCGATGCTACCCAGCCTGACAGAACTGATCCAAAACGAGGCGATGGAAGATAAGAGCGGCGTTGCTATAAGCATTGATGCCCGCAATACACCCCAAGGTTTGAGCCAATTTCCCCGCTTTGAAGAAAAGCTGAAAGCCTCATCGATCCAGCACGATATTATCTATCTAGACGCCTCACTCCCCACCCTGTTGAAACGATTCAGTGCAACGCGGCGGCGACACCCCCTCTCCGATGAAGATAAAGGGCTTAAGGAAGCAATCCAACTGGAACAACACCTGCTGGAGCCCATGGCTGATCTTGCCGATCTAACCATCGACACTACCCGTCTGACCCTTTACGAGCTTCGGGATGTGATCAAACATCGGGTTGCTGGCCGCAGCGGGCAGCAAATCGCCCTGCTGTTTCAATCCTTTGGTTTCAAGCACGGGGTGCCTATGGATGCGGATCTGGTTTACGACGTGCGTTGCCTACCCAATCCCTATTGGGAACCGGCGTTGCGTAAGTTTACCGGCCAAGACCCTGAAGTGGTCCACTACCTGCAAGGCCAAGAAGACGTGCAACAGATGCGCGACGACATCATCGCCTATATCGAGAAATGGCTGCCCCGCTTCGAAGCAAACAACCGAAGTTACCTGACAGTCTGCATCGGCTGCACCGGTGGACAGCATCGATCCGTCTATCTGGCAGAAGCCTTGGCTGGCCATTTCAACCAATCTATGGATAATGTACTGGTCAAACACAGGGAGCTGTCTTTACCGAGGTTAATGAATGATTGAGAAGCAGTTAACCATCATCAACAAGCTGGGACTGCATGCCAGAGCGACGGCCAAGCTCATCGGTGTTACCAATAACTTCACCAGTTCCATCGAGCTGGGAAAAGACGGACGTATGGTTAACGGTAAGAGCATCATGTCCGTGATGATGCTGGCAGCCAGCCAGGGCACTGTCATCGATGTAGTAGTCGAAGGTGAAGACGAGCAATCAGCCATGGATGCCGTCGAAGCCATTATCAACGACCGCTTCGGTGAAGGCGAATAAGCTCTCCGAAACGTTTCTTCCAAATCTCCCCTTTGGGCTATAATCTGCGCCAATTCGGCCGACTACTGATAACATAGGCTAGTTCAAGTAGCGCGCGTTGCACAACGACATCCACGCGTGCCCAGTCTCTACCACGGCAACCAGTATTATTAATCGGGTTTCAATCCGCATATGCCACACACAGTAGAAAAAACACAACTACATGAACTGAGCGAAGCGCTGGAAAGCGGAGAATTTCGCCAAATCAGGCATACCCTTAACCGGATTCTACTGCCGGCGGATGTCGCCCACCTGATCGAATCTTCCCCGCCACACGCCCGTGAGATCATCTGGAACCTTCTTGATCAGGAAGTTGAGGGTGAAGTCCTTCAGGACCTGAGCGATGAAATTCAGGCGGATTTCCTCAGCCAGATGAACACCGAAGAAGTACTGGCGGTCACCGAAGGTTTGGATGTGGACGACGTCGCTGACGTACTCCAGCAGCTGCCAGAAACGGTGATGATGGAAGTACTGTCCGCTATGGACAAGCTGGACCGGGAGCGCATTGAAAAGGTGCTATCGTATCCAGAGGACACCGCCGGTGGCCTGATGGACACGGATACCGTTACCATCCGTGCCGATATTACCATCGACACCGCACTGCGCTATGTGCGCCGCCATACCGAACTGCCTGAGATGACCGACAGCCTGCTGGTAGTCAGCCGTAAAAATAGTTTTATCGGAATACTGCCGCTGACAAAATTGCTGGTAAGCGACCCTAACATCACCGTGCGAGAGGTGATGCTCACCGACATCGAACCGATTCCAGCCGATATGGATGATGCCGCAGTAGCCCAGATATTCGAACGCCACGATCTGGTATCGGCACCGGTTGTGGACAGCGATCGAAAGCTGCTCGGCCGTATCACCATCGATGACGTAGTAGACGTTATCCGTGAAGACGCCGATCACTCGCTAATGAGTATGGCCGGTCTGGATGAAGATGAAGATACCTTTGCCCCTATCTGGAAAACCACTCGCAGCCGCGCCGTCTGGCTCGGCATCAACCTGCTTACCGCCTTTATCGCCTCGGCGGTCATCGGGATGTTTGAAGATACTATTGAGAAGGTTGTCGCTCTGGCGGTACTAATGCCGATTGTCGCCAGCATGGGAGGCATCGCTGGCACCCAGGCTCTGACTCTGGTTATTCGGGGTATGGCCCTGGGGCATGTAGAACGCAGCAACGCCCGCTGGCTATTAAATCGTGAGCTGGTGGTAGGCGTAATCAACGGTTTACTTTGGGCCATAGTGGTTGCCGTCGCAGCCATCTATTGGTTTGAGGACATAACCATCGGCATCATTATCGCCTGCGCCTTGGTCATCAATCTGGTGGTGGCCGCTTTGGCAGGCACCTCACTTCCGCTACTGCTAAAATCCAAGGGTATCGACCCAGCGCTGGCTGGCGGCGTTCTACTGACCACCATAACCGATGTTGTCGGTTTTATGTCATTCCTCGGCCTAGCGACTTATATGTACGCCTGAAGGCCTCTGTAGAGATCTAAAATGTCTGATTTTTTTAACGATACCGATGACCAGGATGATGGTCAGGAATTTAAGAGTAAAACCCAGATCAAACGCGAGATGGAAGAACTACAGGAACTGGGCAAAAAGCTGATTAATCAAAAACCGGAGGTTCTGGAAAAACTTCCGCTGTCGGCACCGTTGTATGCAGCTATTAAGGAAGCTGCACGGATCAAGCAGAACGAGGCTAAACGTCGCCACATGCAATATATCGGCAAGCTGATGAGAGGCGTTGATGCCGACGAAATCCGCGAACTGATTGAACGCCAAGAGGCAGGAACCCGCGCCTACGTTCAGCACTTTCACCGCTTGGAAGAGTGGCGGGATCAACTCATCAAGGACGACAAGCAGATCAACGCCTTTCTCGAGGCTTATCCCAGCGGCGACCGCCAACATCTACGCCAGTTGGTACGCAATGCCGTCAAGGAAGCGCAACAAAACAAACCACCCGCAGCGTCACGAAAACTGTTCAAATATATCCGTGAGTTGGATGAGCAAAGCTGAGGAATCTATCTGAGACTTTGCGGATCTCTACGGTGCTGCTGAATCGGCATTTTCCTCCTGATCTCCTGCAGCACCTCAAGGTCTAACTCCGTGACCAAAACGCCTGGACCGCTGACCAGCTGCGTCAACACCACGCCCCAAGGATCGATAATCATTGAGTGTCCGTAGGTTTGCCGACGCTCGTTGTGCATTCCGCCCTGATTGGACGCCAAGATAAAGCATTGGGTTTCAGCGGCCCGCGCCCGCAATAGCAGTTCCCAGTGAGCCTGCCCGGTCACCTGAGTAAAGGCCGCTGGAACACTGATCAGCTCAGCCCCTTGATCCATCATCGCCTGGTACAGCAACGGAAAACGTAGATCGTAGCAGATCGACAGACCCAAACGCCCCACCGGGGTATCTACCACGACAATACGATCGCCGGGCTCGATCTGTTCTGATTCACGATAGGCACTTTGCTTATCCTCCACATCAACATCAAACAGATGCAGCTTGTCGTAACGGGCACGCTCGACACCCTGAGAATCATAGACAAAACAGGCGGCACGGACGCGCTGACCATCGTCGCATAGAACCGGTAATGAGCCTCCCACCAACCAGATACCCTGGATTTTAGCTTGCTGGGAAAGGAAACGACGAATTGGCCCATCCGCGGTCTGCTCCTGCCGACCTCGCTCCAGAAGTTGACTGGCATTGAAGACTGCAAAATTTTCCGGCAACAGCACCAGCTCGGCACCCTGCCCTGCGGCCTCGCCGATTAGTTGGGAGGCCTCACCTAGATTGTGCTGCCAATCATCACCGCTGACCATCTGGACAACGGCAACCTTGGATAATTTCGCAGATACTTCAGTCATCTGTCATTTAACCTCTGATAAAAGGATTCTCCTCCTTTTCCTCACCTACCGACGTATCCGGCCCGTGCCCGGTCACCACCACCGCGTCGTCATCAAGACTG
Source organism: Motiliproteus sp. (assembly GCA_026196225.1). GTDB lineage: Bacteria > Pseudomonadota > Gammaproteobacteria > Pseudomonadales > Balneatricaceae > Motiliproteus. The sequence goes on along the minus strand of JAPHRD010000007.1, from coordinate 20,431 downwards.
AAGATACGTTCCTTGATCGATTTTTCGATCTGGCTATGATCACCACCCCACAAATCGGTCCGGCCGATGGAGCGCCTGAACATAGTATCGCCAGCAACCAGCAGCTTGGCATCATCAAACCAGAAACTGGTAGAACCCGGTGAATGCCCCGGTGTATGCAAAGCCACACCGCTACAGCAGTCCAACGCCTGATCATCCTTTATCCACTGATCGGGGTCTGGTTGCGCTACATAGGGAACACCGAACATTTGACACTGCTGCTCCAGCATATCCCAGAGAAACTTATCCTCTTGATGCAGGTGAATTGGAGCCCCGGTCCGGGCCTTGATCTCACCCGCCGCCAGAATATGATCCAGATGCGCGTGGGTGTGATAGATCGCAACCACCTGCATACCCAGGGCATCCAGCTCGTTCATAATAATATCTGCATCACCGCCGGGATCGATAACCACCGCTTTACCAGTGGCGGTATCCCCTAGAATGGTGCAGTTGCACTGCAGCGGCCCTACTGGAAAAGTTTTACGAATAAAGCCCTGGGCGGGCTGATTAGATTCCTGCACGGGTTAACATCCTCAAATATCTGGCTAAGAATCCATCTTAACTAAAACCCCGCAGTGACGGAAATAGCTCTGTCGTACCGACACCACTGGTACCCTCGAACTACAAAGGAAACTCCCTCACATCGGTAATGTCATCCACATCGATATGCACTTCACGACCTTCACTATCGGTGGCGAACAGATAATCCTTACCGTTTTGGCAACGCAGATTCAAAGGCAAAATACGTTGCTCTTGTTCGCCGGTTTGATGCAATAGACGAATATGCAGCGGCGTTTTATGGACGATAGCAACTTCGTAGTGATCGGTGAGTTCGCAACGGTCGATACGGGCTAGTTTGGACTTCATAGATAAATCTCCCGAATATCAAGGATGAGAATTAAGGCCTACCAAATGGCGACCTTCTTGTGACCTCCTTTTAGCAGTTCGCTGGGTTCACTATTGTATTCCGGACTTAGAATGCACTTGCTCTGATGGTTCTCGCCACGGATACGATGAGCAATGCGCAAGATGCGCCCCAACATCTCTTTGTGGTCCTCCAGCGTCCGACCCGGTGGGAAACTGAGGTCATTCCAGAACACCATTTCGGTTTCGATGGTGCGTTTTTCTGCATCCACCCAGAAATAGAAATAACAGTTGCTGTTGGCGTTGAGTGATCCGCGAATACTGTGGACAGTGCTCATTTTAGATGCCCGCACCAGCTGATCACGCATGTTCTGGTTGAGCACACGCTCCTGGTCCAGATTGATACCATCAAAGCGCAACACCACCGGATCATGAGTTGCATCGATTATCACATCGAGGATTCTGCCAAACTCCTTACGGGGCAGATCCAGAACAAAAATTTCCGAGGCGCTGTCGTTCCATGACAACACGATCTGCTTGGCCACAGGCCAAACACGTTCCACCATTAAATCGACGACAGCCATACCAGCACCTCCCGCACAACCTACCTGCTACGAGACCTGTCAGAGGGGTTCTATTGATTAACTATAGACCGATTTAGATCGCCAATTACTCAATACAGAGCCTAAGAATTGCAACAGCACTCACCGCGATCACGGCAGGTCCTGTCTAAGTTGAGGCTTAACAAGGAGTTAGTTAAAACCGGGATCTTCTTGAACAGGCGCAGCTTTCGCCTTGATGGGTTCCATCACCGGTTCATGCCAGCTACCGGTCACGGAATAGTTGGCACTGGTGAATTTCTGCACTTGCTTACCCACCAATTTCTCGATCAGGAAGACTGCGCCAGCAACTTGGGGAGAACCCAGCAATACCGCCGTCAAGGATAGGCTCTCTGCCAACGGCAAGGTCACTGTCATCCGCTGATCCAAAGTTTCAGCATTCATATCGAAGCTACCACTCAGTTCCAACCCTGCGGAAGGTCCCTCTATTTTCAAGGGCTGAGTGCTATGCCCCATACCCTCTTCGATCCGGTAAGCACCGGTGATCTTGTCAAAACTAAGACCTTTTTTCGACAGATCAGTAAAGTCCAAACGCAGGCGTCGTCCCAACGCTTTGAAGTTAAGCAGACCAAACAGTTTGATAGCTCCTCCAGCAGCATCAGTATCGATGAAACGTCCCTGCCCAGTTTTCAGATCAATAACGCCATCAAGGCTGGCAACATTAAAGTTTAGAGGAGAGCCCTGCCACGCCAGATTTCCCTTAAGCTCCATCCACTTGCTTTCCAGAACCGGATCTTGTCCCCAGGCACGCTGAACATCCGCCAACTGCTTGGCCTTCAAATCCAGTTCAATGCTGGTCTGATGGCCGTTGCCGGAGTTACGCCACCAGAGGTCAGCTTTGCTATCCAAAGCCCTGATAATTCCTTCAATACCCGTAATGTGGACGCCCTGCGACACCGGCTCTACGCGCAACTTCCATCGCCCGAAATCATCCTCGCCAAGACGGAAATCCTCAACGGATATCTCCATAGGAGGCAAAGTGGCGGGGTCAAAATCCTTCAATGGATCAATTTTATCCGGCGCTACTGCATCAGAATCCCCATCGCCCTGATCAGGAAGGTAGAGACGCTGAAGACTAATACGATAAGGTTGTGATTGATCTCGAGGCAAGGAAACGAGGCCTTTGACCGCTGGTGCATCCAACTGCAGCTGCCACCCTCCAGCGATAGGTAAAAAGAGCGCGTGAACATCGTCAAACCGCTCCTCGCCAAGAATCAGCCGACCGGCCTCAAGATCCACTGACTTCAGGATGGGATCGACCTGAAGCCTGCCGTCACTGCTGACTGTTTCGGGGAACATGCGGTCTAGAAACCGCTGCCAAGGTTGGGGATCCAGTTCTGATACAGCTCCCCTAATCCGTAACCCCTTACGCAAAGGCCTGGGTTCACCCTGATTATAACCAGCGATTATTTCACCGCCGGTAATCCCCTCTTGGAGGGCGAACAACGATTTAAACTGGTCTCCATAATTTATCCGCAACCAGTTTCGCTGACCGGTCAGATTCATTCGCAGTTTCAGCGGCCGCTTTTCGATAGATTCTTTGGCGTAGGGTTGGGGAACATCAACAGACTCAATCCCCACCAGATCACTGTTAACCTCTAGCGTCGTGCACTGGGGACTGCTGGAGCAGATATCCAGCGAAGCCTGGTAATTGCCCTGACCCTGCCATAGATCCAGAACCGGCTGCTTCAGCCATCGATTAAAGCGGGCCACATCCACCCGCCCATTGCCACTGATTAAGGTATGGGCACCATCTGAACGCTTAACCGTCGCAACTTTAACCTTGATCGGCTGATCGAAGAATCGAGCCTGAAGCTTATCAGCAAACAATCCTTTGTCATGCTGATATCGGACCCGGCCATTGATATCGCTGAATTCAAATTTCAGAGGTTCCGAGTAGTAGCGCCCTTTAGTCACATCGCTAATAATCTTGATTTTCGAACGATCCAAATCATCCAGATCCAAGTTAAGATCCAGAGCTGTTTTGGCCTGGCCTCTCAACTGCCACTGGGCAAACTCTTCACCCAAGTACTCTTTGGTCGGACCTTCCAGCAGAACTCGACGACCATCAGCAGCGGGACCCGCTATATCCGCACGAACTTGCAGCACCGAGGAATCAGGGGGCAGATACACCTGTCCGGAAAGGATATCAGTGTCGTAAATTTTACCTTCGTAGATATCCACCAACACCTGGGTGTTCTTGACCATCGTAAAGGCTTTGGCTTCTCGGGCCTCAGGCCAGTCTGGCTGGTATTTGATCCGGCCATCGCTGACATCAAAGTACATCTGAATACTGGGAGCAGATGCCCAGGACTCCAGCGCCCCTTGATAGATAAAGCCACCCGAGTTCAACTGGCCCGCTTTAATCGAGGTGCTGAGCCAACCGAATAGGGCCGGATCGATCACCTTATCGGGCACAAACAGCGGCGCCAGCGCGCCATTACTGTTATCCATACCTATCATCAAGGTGAAATCACTAGGCAACTCCTCAGCAAAAGGGACATCCAGGCTGAATCGCCCATGTGCATCCACTCCGTCCAAGGAGGCGGTTAGCAGACCGCTGAAGACCTGGACACTTTCGCTATCAATCTGCCAGCTCACCCGACCCTGTGCCTTCTTCAGCGTCCATCCTTGTTGATACAGGTCGGGGAAGTTAAGCACCATGTCTCGATTGTCGAAACTGACTGAACCACCCGATTCATCAACCTGAATTAAGCCGTTGACGCCTCTAATCTCTGGCGCTCCCTGCCAGGATGAGACCTCAACATTGTCGAGATCAGCGTTCAGCCTGAACAATTTCTCGGCCTGTTCCGACAGATCAATTTCGCTGCGAATATTTCTTAGCAGTCCCAATGGCTGCAGAATACTCAGCCTTGATGTTATAGCCTCCGGCGTCAGGCCATTGGCAAGCAGAATTCCATTTATCCCACCCACATCAAGACGATCACTGGAAAGCACTATTTTCTTCTCAGGCTGCCATTCACCGTAGACTTTATCCATTGGCAGAGGAATCCCCGCCACATCGGCCTTGAGTTCGTCCAGCTGCCACTTCCAGCGTCCCTCGCGCTGTTGAACCGACAATCGGGTAGAAATATCGTTAACCTGAATTTGTCCCTGTTGGTTCTGCCACCGCAGTTGCGGCACACTGACCTCACCGCTGATCCGAACCGGAAGAGCTCCTTCGATATGCCCCCAGAGCCGGGTAGAAAAATCAAACTGCTTCAGCTCCGCATATTCAGGGGGCAAAAACTGGCGCCAGAACCGCATTCCCAGTTGCGGTGAATGCAGATAGAAATTCCCGCGAAATTGCTCGCTGCCCGGCAAACCACGACCCAGCAGACGAAAATCCAATACCTTGCCGCCTACTTTTTCCAACTGAGTCTGTAGTGAGAAACGATCCCCCTGACTTTGTAGGGTAGCGTTGATCACCTGGGGAGGATAGCTCGGCCCATCTTCAAAATGGACCTGCACGATGGCGTTGACCAGTCGGATCTCTCCGTGCCTTACCAATCGACGCAGTAATTTCTCGGCCCCGACCCCTTCACCGCTATCGCTGCCGGAAGCTACTCCCTGAACCTGCCAACCATTCTCTTTGGTACGAAGTAGCTGCAGCTCCAGACGATCTAGAACAATTCTGTGGAATATGGCTTTGCCGCGCCACAGAGTCTCCAGCAGATCCAGCTCCAATTGCAGTTTCCCAAGCTCGAAGACCGAATCTCCCTGGGGGCTCTTTAGCACCACCCCGCTTGCATCCAGGGCCGGCAGCAGATTATTCCACTGTCCACGTAGTTCACCGATGGATACTGAAAAAGTCTCATCACTGAGCCAGGATTCAATCCGTTCGCGGTGATCCGGCAAGGTAAACATCAGCAGCCGGGTAGCACTGACCAGCAGCGCCAACAACACCACGCAAGCTACAATCACGCTGAGTTTGATATGCAACAGCCGCTTTAAGGAGGGGAGAATAAGCATAGCTGGCGCCTAGCGGAGCACCACATCGAACTGTTCGGTAGTGTAAGCAGGATCGCCTTGGAAACGGATGGTTTTACCGATAAATTCCTGCAGATCAGCAACGCGATCAGACTCTTCGTCGTGGAGTCGGTCCACCACCGATTGTGAAGCCAGTACCAGATAGGTGTCCGTGTCGTAAGCCCGAGCCTCTCGAAGGATCTCCCGGAAGATTTCATAGCAGACCGTCTCCGGTGTTTTCATCGACCCCCTGCCCTGGCAGTGATCACAGGGTTCGCAGAGCAGCTGCTCCAGACTTTCTCGAGTACGCTTCCGAGTCATCTCGACCAATCCCAGCTCCGACACACCCATAACCTTGCATTTAACATGGTCTTTATCCAAAGACCGTTGCAGTGTTCGCAGCACCTGACGCTGATGCTCTGTATCTTCCATATCGATAAAATCGATAATGATAATTCCACCGAGGTTACGCAACCGTAGCTGTCGACCGATCGCCGTTGCCGCTTCCAGGTTGGTTTTGAAGATCGTTTCTTCCAAAGTCCGATGTCCCACATAGGCACCGGTATTGATATCAACAGTAGTCATTGCTTCGGTCTGGTCAAAAATCAGGTAGCCCCCCGATTTCAGCTCCACTTTACGGCCCAAGGCTTTTTGAATCTCGTCTTCAACATTGTAGAGATCGAAAATAGGTCGCTCGCCCGGATAGTATTCCAGACGATCCGCCATCTCAGGCACCAGAGAGGAGACAAAATCAGTCGCCTTTTGAAAGGTCTCCCGGGAATCAACCCGAACCCGCTCGATACCCGGATTGGCCATATCTCTGAGTGCACGCATGTGAAGCGGCAGATCTTCGTAAATCACAGAAGGCGCTTTCGACTTTTTCATCCGCTCCTGGATCTTGCACCACAGCCGTTGCAAGAATTTGATATCGGACTGGATAGCATGGTCTGGAGCACCTTCGGACACGGTGCGGAGAATAAATCCATCGCTTACCGAACTATCTGGATTGGCTTCAAAATGGTCGTTCACTACCTGCTTCAGTCGCTCCCGCTCCTCTTCACTTTCGATCCGCTGGGAGATACCGATATGCTCTGTTCCTGGCATCAGCACCAGAAAACGAGAAGGTATGGAAAGATTGGTGGTAAGACGGGCACCCTTGGTACCGATGGGATCCTTAGTAACCTGAACCACCAGGGATTGCCCTTCACGCAACATCGAGCTGATGCTGGGTTCGCTGTTAGATCGTTCCTCACCGTTGTGATTGCTGGGCTGAAGATCCGCGGCATGGATAAACGCCGCTCGCTCTAAGCCGATGTCCACGAAGGCTGCCTGCATTCCCGGCAGAACACGAGCGACTTTGCCCTTATAGATATTGCCGACAATACCTTTCTTATCGACGCGCTCGATGTAGACCTCCTGAAGCATGCCATTCTCGATCAAGGCCACCCGGGTCTCCATCGGCGCAAAGTTAATCAGCAGTTCTTCAGCCATCGAAATCTCTTCTTCATAATATCTAATGTAAATCCAATAGGATCAAAATGGGGCGTGATCCAAGCGTTGGACGAGGGCAATCAATCACCAGGCTGCCACACAGGGATACCTACCTGTGCCAGCAATGCAGCTGTTTCCATCAACGGCAACCCTACTACTGCAGAATAGCTGCCCTCGATATGCTCGACAAATACCGCGCCTAAACCCTGTATACCGTAAGCGCCCGCTTTGTCCGCTGGTTCACCTGTGTGCCAGTACTTTTGACACTCAGTCTCGCTAAGGGTGCGAAAAAACACTTCCGTTGTGACCACTTGCGATAAGGTTCGTTCCCCATCGAGTAAGGCAATAGAGGTCATAACCTGATGTTTTCTACCGGATAACTGCATTAGCATAGCCATAGCATGGCCACAGTCATCAGGTTTTCCGAGGATATGCTGATCACAAACAACTGATGTATCGCTTCCCAAAACGATGATGCCATCATCAGCTTTTGATTCACCGTAGCGTGCCCGTACTGCCGCCGCTTTCTCTACTGCTAGCCGTTCCACATATTGAGCAGGCGTTTCTCCGGTACGAACGGTCTCGTCAATGTCCGCTCCCTGAGTGGAGAAATGGACTCCGATTTGCTCCAGCAGTTCTTTTCGGCGTGGTGAGTGGGAAGCAAGAATCAACTTTGGCATACAACAGCAACCCTGATGCAATTTTTTTGAAATGTCGCAGGACGCAACCGGCCTAGCTCACTCGCAGTGCCCTACGGACACCTCTCAGTACCACAAACATCCATGGCCAAAGCAGACAGCTAACCAATGAAGGGATCAGGAAAACTAGAGAATCAGAAACGCCTGAACCAGTAACGGTCTGCGCCCAGTGTTGCATCATCTGGTGAATACCCACCAACAACAGCACCAGTAAAGACTGCTGCCAGAGTGGGTACATTCGAATCCGCCTATGTAGATGCTGGACCAGAAAAGCGATCAGCGCCAGAGATAAAGCGTGAACGCCAAGCAAGCTCCCCAGCAAAATATCCAGCAGCAAACCTAATATCCAAGCCGACCAGGGACCTACCCGGTGAGGCAGGGCAACCACCCAATAGATCAGAGTTAGCGCCACCCATTGCGGACGCCCCCACTCCAGGGACTCGGGCATAGGTAAGGTGCTAAGCATCAGCGCCAACAGGAAAGTAAGCCAGATAACCCAGGTACGCTGGGCAGATGCCGCAACCATCAGGGAGCCCCCTTTTCAGCATCCAGGCTGAACTCCGGTAGCGAATATTCCGGCTCCAGGCGAAACGCAATCAACAGATGACGACTTTTATCCAAGCGCGCCGTGGGTCTGGCCTTCACCAATGCGAAGGGCTTTCCGGGATCATGTTCAATCTCGGTGACCACAGCAACCGGATACCCGGTAGGAAAACGTTGCGCCAACCCCGAACTTATCAGCATATCACCCACTTTTATATCGGCTGTATCTGGGACATGATCAAGCACCATCTCGCTGAGGCTACCTTTACCCAACAGCAGCGAACGGAAACCACTGCGATTAACTTGAACCGGAACCGCGTGTTGTGAGTCGGTGATCATCAATACCCGTGATGTGTAAGGACCCACTTCCACCACCTGCCCCATGACACCGTCGGCATCCAACACCGGCTGGCCCAAGTACACCTGATTCTGCAGGCCCTTGTTGATAATGATCTGATGAATAAAGGGGTTGGGATTTACCCCGATCAGTTCAGCTAATTCAACCCGTTCATCAATCTTCTCGGCAGCATTGAGCAAACCGCGGAGATAACCGTTCTCTGTGGTTAAGGCTTCCATCCGTTGTAACTTGCGAGCAAGGATCAGCAGGTCCGCTTGCAACTTCTGGTTCTGTTGCTGCAGGGTTTCCCGGTCTTCCAAAGATTCGTCCATGGAAGCCAGAAATCGATTCGGGGCATCAACGAACCATTGGATTGGGGTTACAGCTAAGGTTAAGTAGCCGCGGTACTGGCCCATAGAAGGCCAGCGCAAATCGGCCAACATTAGCCCAGCAGAAAGAATAAAAATTAGTAACAGGCTGGCTCGGGACGATTGTCCCTTAAAGATGGTATTAATAGGGCACCCCCGTCATCGGATAACGTCTGTTACCTCCTTGCACAGGACTGCCCTCAATCGTTCTCGTCGTTAAGTAATAAGTTAGATTAGTCAGATGCCAACAATTCAAAAGAGTGCTTGTCGATCATCTCTAGGGCGCGGCCGCCACCACGGGCCACACAGGTCAGGGGATCTTCAGCAACAATCACCGACAAGCCGGTCTCTTCAGCCAGCAGACGATCGATATCCCGCAACAGCGCTCCGCCACCGGTCAGCACAATGCCGCTTTCGGCGATATCAGAGGCCAATTCTGGTGGGCATTGCTCCAGCGCGCTCTTCACAGACTGGACAATAGCCGACAATGGCTCCTGCAGGGCTTCCATAATCTCGTTGCTGTTGAGGGTAAAGCTGCGAGGTATACCTTCAGCCAGGTTGCGACCGCGTACGTCGATCTCAAGAATCTCAGTGCTTGGATAAGCGGAACCGATCTCCTGCTTGATCCGCTCAGCGGTTGCATCACCGATCAAGCTACCGTAGTTCCGGCGCACGTAGGTGACGATTGACTCATCAAAGCGGTCACCACCAACACGGACGGATTCAGCGTAAACGATACCGTTTAGAGAGATCACTGCAATTTCAGTGGTACCACCACCGATATCCACCACCATGGAACCGCTGGCTTCCTCTACCGGCAGACCGGCACCGATCGCTGCCGCCATGGGCTCGTCGATCAAATAAACTTCGCGGGCGCCTGCCCCCATCGCTGATTCCTTGATAGCCCTGCGCTCAACCTGAGTTGACTTGCAGGGTACGCATACCAATACCCGCGGGCTTGGAGTCAAAAATGAATTTTCGTGCACCTTGTTGATAAAATGCTGAAGCATCTTCTCGGTGACATGGAAATCTGCAATCACACCATCCTTCATTGGACGGATAGCGGAAATGTTGCCCGGGGTACGCCCCAGCATCCGCTTGGCATCGGTACCGACCGCGACCACAGATTTATGATTTCCGGCATGACGAATCGCCACAACAGACGGCTCATTCAGAACTACATCCCTATCACGGACATAAATCAGCGTATTGGCCGTCCCCAGATCGATGGAAAGATCGCTGGAAAAAACGCCTCGTAATTTCTTTAACATTGACGATTTCGCTACTCGGTGGCTTTAAAAAGGCATGGTTTCAATAAACCCGTAACTCTAGCAATGGCGGGGATTTTGAGCAAGCACAACTCCCGCTATTTCAATAATAACTTTGCCCTATCTCAACGCCATGTTGTTGATCAGGTCTCTTAATCAAAACCGCGCTTTGTGATACCTTATGGCATCTTTTAACTAGTGATCCGACTATTTTTCACGCTCAGGGTTCATGCTATGTCACTCGACCGCTCCGATGTGGAGAAAATTGCCCACCTGGCTCGTCTACAAATTGATGAAGCCGACATCCCCGAATACACTCAAAATCTATCCAACATCCTCGACCTGGTGGACCAGATGCAGGCAGTAGACACTTCCAGTGTTGAACCCATGGATCACCCCACCGATGCGGTACAACGGCTTCGAATCGACGAGGTCAGCGAGGAAAATCAACGCGATAAATTGCAAAGCGTTTCTCCAGCGGTAGATCTTGGCCTTTTCCAGGTACCCAAGGTCATCGAATAATTCGCGTCCACTCCCCGAACTATTTATCCGCAACTGCGAACCAAGGATATCGATCTCATGTTTGAGAAGACACTCGCCGAGCTGGCCCAGGGCCTCAACAACGGCGACTACAGCAGCGTCGAACTAACCGACGCCTATCTGAACCGGATTAAGGCCGAAGACGGCCAGTACAATAGCTATATCACCGTCACCGAGGAGCAGGCTCTAGCTCAAGCCAAGGCTGCCGATGAGACTCGCGCTGCCGGCAACGCAGGCCCTTTTACCGGCCTGCCGATTGCCCATAAGGATATTTTCTGCACCGAAGGCGTTCGCACCAGCTGTGGGTCTCGGATGCTCGACAACTTTATCTCGCCTTACAACGCCACCGTGATTGAGAAATTCAACCAAGCTGGCGCAGTGAGCCTGGGTAAAACCAACATGGACGAGTTCGCCATGGGCTCCTCCAACGAGAGCAGCTTTTACGGCGCTGTGAAAAACCCCTGGAATACCGAATGCGTTCCCGGCGGCTCTTCCGGCGGTTCTGCTGCGGCGGTAGCAGCACGACTGGCACCTGCCGCGACCGGTACCGATACCGGCGGATCTATTCGCCAGCCAGCTGCCCTGTGCGGAATTACCGGCCTGAAGCCGACTTACGGCCGAGTATCACGTTTCGGCATGATCGCCTTCGCCTCCTCGCTGGATCAGGGCGGCCCTATGACTCGCAGCGCCGAAGATGCGGCGATGATGATGAATGTCATGGGCGGATTCGATGGCCGTGATTCCACCAGCCTGCAGATGGACAGCGAAGACTACTGCGCTGATCTCAGCAAACCACTGGATGGCCTAAAGATCGGTCTACCTAAAGAGTACTTCTCAGACGATCTCAATCCCGCCATCGCTCAACAGGTGCAAGCGGCGATTAAAGAGTACGAAGCCCTCGGCGCTACCACTCAGGAGATCAGCCTGCCCAACACCGCACTGGCTGTTCCCGCTTACTACATCATCGCGCCAGCGGAAGCTTCCTCCAACCTGTCCCGCTTTGACGGTGTCCGTTACGGCTACCGCTGCGAAAGCCCTGTCGACCTTGAAGACCTCTATAAACGCTCGCGTGGTGAAGGTTTTGGGGCCGAAGTTAAGCGCCGCATTATGGTAGGCACCTACGCGTTGTCGGAAGGTTTCTACGATGCCTACTACAAAAAAGCACAGCAGATCCGTCGACTGATTAAACAGGATTTTGTCGATGCACTGTCTCAGGTAGACGTCATCATGGGGCCAACCACCCCCCACCCGGCGTTCAAAATCGGTGAAAAGACCTCCGATCCAATCGACATGTACATGGAAGATATCTTTACCCTGTCCCTGAACCTGGCAGGTCTTCCCGGCATGTCTGTACCCTGCGGCCAAACCAACGGCTTACCCGTAGGTTTGCAGATCATCGGCAACTACTTCGCCGAGCGTCAGTTGCTGAATGTGGCCCATCGCTTCCAGCAGGCCACCGATTGGCACCATCTCTCACCCGTCAGCGCTGGTAAATAAGAGGTTTAGATTATGGAATGGGAAGCTGTTATCGGGCTAGAGATCCACGCCCAACTAGCCACCAAATCAAAGATATTCTCCGGCGCCAGCACCGCTTTTGGTGCCGCCCCCAACACCCAGGCTTGCGCGGTAGACCTGGCTCTGCCAGGCACGTTGCCGGTATTCAACGGCGAAGCACTGCGAATGGCAGTGATGTTCGGCGTCGCTATCGATGCTGAAATTGGCCGCAAGTCGGTGTTTGACCGCAAAAACTACTTCTATCCCGATCTGCCCAAAGGCTATCAGACCAGCCAGTTGTTCCACCCCATTGTGGGTCCAGGCCATGTCGATATCGAGCTCAAGGATGGCACCCACAAGCGCATTGGCGTTACCCGTGCCCATCTGGAAGAAGATGCAGGCAAGTCTCTGCACGACCAGTTCCCTGGCATGTCTGGGATCGATCTTAACCGTGCTGGCACCCCCTTGCTGGAAATCGTCTCTGAGCCGGATCTGCGTAGCGCCGAAGAAGCGGTCGCCTACGTTAAGAAGCTTCACGCCATTGTTACCACCCTGGGCATCTGCGATGGCGACATGTCCCAAGGCTCGTTCCGCTGTGACTGTAACGTTTCCGTACGCCCCAAGGGGCAGGAAGAGTTCGGCACCCGCACCGAAACCAAGAACATCAACTCCTTCCGCTTTATCGAAAAGGCGATCAAGGGCGAAATCGAACGCCAGATTGACCTGATCGAAGACGGCGGCCGGGTCGAGCAGGCCACCCGCCTCTACGATGCCGAAAAAGATGAAACCCGTTCCATGCGCAGTAAAGAGGAAGCCAACGATTACCGTTACTTCCCCTGCCCCGACCTGCTGCCCATTGTGATCAACGACGACTATATCGATCAGGTCAGGGATTCACTGCCGGAGCTGCCAGACGCCCGTCACGCTCGTTTTATGGAGCAATTTGGTCTGGGGGACTACGACGCAGGCGTACTTTCCGCCTACCGTAATCTGGCTGACTATTTCGAAACCGTTGCCCAAGTGGGTGGCGATGCCAAACTGGCAGCCAATTGGGTGATGGGTGAACTGTCCAAGTTCCTCAACAGTAACGACCTGGATATCGATGACAGTCCGGTCAAGGCCGAAGCCTTGGGTCAACTGCTATTGCGCCTGAAAGACGACACCATAAATGGCAACGCCGCTAAACAGGTATTCGAAGCGATGTGGAACGGAGAAGGCGATGCCGACCAGATCATCGAAGCCAAAGGCCTGAAACAGGTTACCGACAGCGGTGCAATTGAGGCGATGGTGGACGAAGTCATCGCTAACGCCACCCCTCAGGTTGAGCAGTACAAAGCCGCTGAACCGGAGAAACGAGGTAAAATGCTGGGCTTCTTTATGGGCCAGGTGATGAAGGCCTCCAAGGGCACAGCCAATCCTGGTCAGGTCAACAAACTACTGAAGGGCAAACTAGACGCTCTGTGCGACTAGACGCAATGTTTTGGCCAACATCAATGGCAGCTTCGGCTGCCATTTTTTTATCTGTTGAAAAAGGAAAGTGGATCCGGCTAGCCAAAAACTGTGAAAAATCAAATTTTTCAGCGCTGAAGATTGATCAAAAAAAAGCCTCATAAATTGCAAAATTTTCGTTTTACAGAGCGGTGCAACAACGACTATTAAATAACTCGTCATTGCTTAGTTTTGACGGAGATGCATATGAGGAAGTCCGAGGAACTTGATACTGAACCCAATGACTTTATCTTCAGCGACGAAGATCTCGATTTGGAAATCGACGAATACGAGAAGAGTGGCGATAAAGTAATAATAAAAAGGGGCATTGAGGATTACTTCGAGCGTAAAGAGATGGAGAGCCTGGACGACTGGTTCGACGATCTCTGAACGATCAATTTTCCAGCCGCACCCGCTGCTTCATAAGCCCCGCTATCGCGGGGTTTGTTTTTCTGAGCCCGTATTCAACAGGTAGATATCGACAGATTGATTTTCGTAGATCGATTCGCGCACAAAACTCATTCCAGCTCGCTGCAGCACCTTTTTAGAAGCCTTATGACGCTGATCCACCAGCGCAAACACCTTAACCAGTTTTGATGCCTGAACCTGATAATCAAGCACCTGAGCAGCCGCCTCACTGGCCAACCCCCGGCCCCAACTATCCGAAACCATCATAATCCCAAACTCATACAGCAAATGGTCCTGCAAGACCGATTGCTCCACACCACAATAGCCGATCATTCGTTGCTGCTGCTTGTCGATGATCGCCATCTTTCCAAGAGCCGGAAATTCGCTACTATCGATCATCTGTTGCAATCGTTGTTCAGACTCCAACGGAGTAAAGGGTGACAGCAACGACAACGCCATGGTTTCGGGGTTACCCAGAATCTGCTGAACAACCTCCAGATCTGACATCGCCAGAGGTCTGAACCTCAGCCTGGATGTCTCTTCTAAGGTATCAGCCATGGGCAACGACGGGAAAACTGATCTTGAATTCAACACCCTTATCCGGCGCGGTATTCAGGCTAATACTGCCGGCAAGCGTCTCCTCGACCAGAGTTTTAATAACGTGGGTGCCGATTCCACTGCCACCCTGTTCCCGGCGGGTGGTAAAAAATGAATCAAAACAGTGCTTTTCGGTGTTGGCATCCATACCCTTACCATCATCGCGATAGATCATCTCCAAATGATCACCGACCTGTTTCGCTTCTATATAAATAGAGCCCGATTTTTGGTCACTGAACCCGTGTATCAATGAGTTCATGATCAAATTGCTAATCACCTGATAGAGTGCACCGGGATAGCTATCAAGCTGAATATCTTCGCTACATTCGATGCGTAGTTGATGTTCGGTGGTGCGCAACTTAGAAGAAAGGCCGAGAACAATATCATCAAGATAGTCACGCAAATTGAATCGGCGCCTTTGTTCGCTGCTCTGATCCACCGCCAACTGCTTAAAATTACGAATTAATTCAGTGGCCTTGCGCAGATTATTAAGAACGATCTCCGTGCTCTCTTTGGCAACCGCCTGGTAATCCTCCATCTTTGCACGACTGACATTACCTTGGTGATAGAGAGAGATCAGCTCATAGTTACGCTCTCTGAGAGTGGACGCAGCCGTAATACAAACACCCAGCGGGGTATTTACGTCGTGGGTAACACCGGCGACCACACTGGCCAAAACCGCCTTTTTCTCCACATCCAGCAGGTTCTCTTGAGCTTCACGCAACTCGCTGATACTAGCCTCTAATCGGCGACGGGTTTGTTTAAGACTCTGCTCACTTTTACGCAGCAATGCCATGGCATTGACAGTACGTTGAATCACCGGCCGAAAGATAAAAACACCTTCCAGTATCAAAAGAATGATGCCGCTGACAAACAGCAGGTTCTCCAGCTCATTGGTGGCCTGCTGTCTCTCTTCACTTTCGCTGGCATATTGGAAAACAATACGACTCATTCCTGACAGAAAAGGGCCTTCATTTTCCAACACCACAGCCACGGCATCTTTTATGTCCGCGGACTGTTTCAGCGCTTCCGGATCCCGCACATCGATCTTCAGCAGGGTTTCCGTTGCAGAGACTAACTGCTGATAATAGGGATCGATCTCTTTGAACAAACGAGAAACAACCTGGCTGTTTTCACCAGGTAGATTCAATTCAGAATCACCACTCATAAGCCCTTGATGGGTTTTCTTAAGCACAACCAAAGACTGTTGTAATTCAGACAGCGTAGACTCCAATTCAACGCTGCTGGAAAGGCTTTGTAGCTTGAGGGCATTTTTTGATAGCCGCTGAGACAGCATCCGCTGACGGCCGGATAGGTTAACAACATTAGCACCGCTATGTTGCTCGGCGATCTGCTTTTGCATCAGGAAATGGCTGGCACTACCCACCACGGCGATCAGCAACAAGCCGATAACACAGCCGACCAACAACAAGCGTTCTGGGGTTTTGCTTGAGTCCAGGTCCTGAACCATGATCAATGTAAATCCTCAGATCAACAACGGGGCAAGGCTAACTGATACTAAGAGGGGCATATACCTATAGCCTTCCTTTCAAGGTAAACCGGAATACAAGATCCCGCCAGTGGCATTACCCATGAATCAGCTATAGCTATGAATCAATTTCTGCAGTTTTAGCCTCGCCAGCACCATTGGTATCTGAGCGCAATAACAACTCAAAGTTGGTCACGGGCATCGGCCGTGCGTAGAAATATCCTTGCACAAAGTCGCAACCTTCGGAGATCAGGTGATCCCGCTGCGCCGCCGTTTCGATACCCTCGGCTACGGTCTGAAGGTCCAAGTTACGGGCGATATCGATAATCGAAGAGGTGATCGCACTATCATCCATATCATCGGGCAGGCCATCGATAAAGGCGCGATCGATCTTCAACTTATCCAGCGGGAATTTCTTAAGATAGGCCAACGAGGAGTAACCGGTACCGAAATCATCCAGGGCGATGCCGACGCCTAATTGCTTAAGCTCAAACAATATCTCCACCGCGCTATCGGCGTTGCCCATCAGTATCGATTCGGTGATTTCCAAGGTCAGCAAACGCGGCGGCAATCCCGTTAACAGCAAAGCCTCTTGCACGGTTTCTAACAGCTGGTCACCAAACTGTTTGGCCGACAGATTAACTGCCACATTAATCTCGCCGTAGCCTTTTTTATACCAACAGGCACCGTGCTCACAGGCGGTCATCAACACCCATTGGCCGATCTGCTTGATCAACCCAGTCTCTTCGGCAATGGGGATGAACTGGTCCGGTCGCTGATAGCCACCACCGGGTTTATACCAGCGGATCAGCGCTTCACAACCATACAGAGAGCCGTCAGAGAGGTCATACTGGGGTTGATAATGCAGCTGGAACTGACAGTTTTCCAATGCTTGGCGCAGACCGTATTCCATATCCAGGCGTTGTGACACCTGCTGATTCATCTCATCTGTGTAAAATTTGAAAGTATTCCGACCATGATCTTTGGCGTGGTAAAGCGCTGTATCGGCATTACGAGTCAGGGTATCGAAATCCTCACCATCCTCAGGATAAAGCGCGACACCGATACTGGGAGTCAACACCAATCGTCGCCCAGCAATCAGGACCGGTTCGGTAATAATCTCGACTATTCGTTCTGACATGACAGCGGCAGCGGCCGGCAAGTCTGGATCGGTCATCAAGATTGAGAATTCATCCCCCCCCATACGGCACACTGTGTCATCGGCGCGAACCATAGTCGCTAGACGACGAGCTATCTGTTGCAGCACCCGATCACCAGCAGCGTGACCCAGGGAATCGTTAATATTCTTGAAGCGGTCCAGATCCACCAACAGCAATGCCACCTTCTTCTCGGAATGGCGGCTGGCAATCCGTATGGCGCGATCCACCCGCTGGCTCATCAGACGACGGTTGGGAAGATCGGTGAGCGAGTCATATTCAGATAAATAACGGAGTTTTTGCTCAGCTTCTTTGCGCTCGCTGATATCAACAAATGTACCGATGTAGTGAGTGAGGTTGTCATCCTTGTCCCGCGAGACATTGATGGTCAGCCATTGTGGGTAGAGGGAGCCGTCTTTGCGTCGATTCCAGATTTCACCGCGCCAAACCCCCTCCTCGTCAAGGCTTCGCCACATCTCCTTATAGTACGCCTCATCGTGTCTACCAGACTTCATAAACGTGGGTTTCTTACCTAAAACCTCCCGCTCGCTGTATCCGGTGATGGTGGTAAAGGCATCGTTGACAGCCAGCAACCGGTACTGCGGATCGGTGACCATAATGCCCTCAGAGGAGTTCTCAAACACACAGGCAGCAACCTGCAGCTGCTTGGCATTGTCTGAAAGCTTTTGCTGTTTCTGTTTAATCTCGGTTTGATAGATCCGGAAAAGACGCTCCAAGCCTTTGGAAAACCACAGTGCCAGCATCAACGATAAGACTGCGGCAATCAAAAGCGCGGAAATCAGTGCTTCGGTATCGCTATCCTGCAGGCCTTCAAGTTTACTTTTCTGTGCCTCCAGCAGCTTGTCTACATCTTCAGGGTAAACACCGGCCACCAGCTCCAGCCAGGAACCGGAACCGGAACCACATTGGAGATCTTTTCTACCGGGCCCCGCCCATCGGGGTAGTACCAGTGATAACGAACCACGCCACCGCCTTGCTTGCCGGCTACGGTAATGGCTTCGATGGCGTCACGCTCCATCTCTCTGGCTTCCTCCGGTGTATCCGCAAACTGGGAAATTGACCATCCAGGACTGGAGATCACTTCGCCATCGGCTCTAATGACGGCGATATATCCGTTTTGATCAAACCGCAGAGACTCAATGCGCCGCAGAGTATCGGCCTTGATGTCATTTTCAAAGTGATGAATGTAATCCCCGGTGGCGATGATCCAGTCGAAAGGCTCGAATAGTTTAAAGTAGGATATCTTGTCGAACATCTTGCCGCTGCCAGGTTCAAACCAACGGTACTTCAAGAAACCGGAACGGCCAGGGTTGGTGTTCACCTGGTGAATGATATTACGATTGATCTGAAGACCCTGATCGTCCTCAAGATCAATAATTGAGCGACCTTCATGGCTGGGATTATTAGAGTTTAGAACGCCGTTTCCCTGGCTGTCGATAATAAAGAAATAACCGCGATTGGCAAAAAACCGAACATTGCGCAACGCCTCTCGCAATAACTCTTTGATCTCGCCTTCACTGCGGCGCCCGTGCTCCCGCTGGTAGATGGTTTCTACCAGCGCAAACACCTCTTCAATCTGTGCTTTTGATTCCTGCTTTAAGCGGACTTCTGCCTGGGTTTTCTGGAAATTGATGTAATCCAGAGTTGCTTCTATTTCGTTGCGGGTTCGATCCAGCTGCTGATCGATAATCTGATTACGAAGATCCTGAAGACGGGCTTGATTGGCAAAATGATTTTGGACTAGGAAGTAACCGACAATACCGACCAACAAGATCAACACCAACGCCACCATCCCAAAGGTTTGGTAGCGCGGTAATGTTTGTTCATCAATACGAAGTTTCATTGTCGGTTTGAGTGCACCTTTTAGCGCAAAGAATTCCAATTAACATGACGACCCTACGAACAGATCTACTGCTGTCGAAGGGGTTCAGATGTTGCTAGCTGGCGACGAAATTCAACGGACAATATAGATGTAGCGGTACTATTGCGATGTAGCGGTCGACGCCATAAGAACGGAATTTTTAAGTATTCTTCATCCGTCCAATCCTGACCATTTTTATACAGCATTAAAAAACAAACATATAGTGCATGGATGACAGAATTGTTACAAGTTAGCCAATCCCATAAATTCAATAAATTCCACCATTTACAAGCACTAAACAGGTGCATCTTCTTCAACCGCAATCCTCTTAAAATGCCCATCAGATCAAGATACTACAACCTTAAAAGCCGCCAGAATAGCCGAATAGCCCTAATTTTTCTATTGACTTAGAGGCGTAATAAGTCATTTTTAAACAAACGTCCTAAATTTGATTGCGATCAACATCACCGCTACCGTTTAAGCCTGTTACATATTACCATCGGTTCTATCAGTAGATTTATCTGAGGCCAATTTCACCTAACCATGCCAACCAGCAAACTAAAACAAAACAGCGACAGCAAACTTAGGTTAGCCAGTAGGTCTATCAAGGGATTCCTGCTACGGGTATCCATCCTCTTTTCGGCGTTAGGTTTTTTACTGATCTACCTCGCTGCCAATTCCGCCTATCGTGACTCTGTCAGAAACAGCACCATCGAATCCTCCCAGCAGATCGCCCAAACCACTTTCGACAGTATTTATCGCCTCAAACAAAAAGGCTGGAACATCGATGAGGTCAACGCCTTTATCGCTGAGCAGCAGCAACGTAACCCCTCATTCCAGATCCAGTTGCACAGCCGCCAACAGATCGAAGACGATACTCCCGATAAGCTGCTTCAGCGCACAATCAAGTTTGGTCATCCCCAGCACCAGTTTACCGACACGACCATTCGTTTCGGTTGGCCACTGGCGCTGGAAGAGAGCTGTATCGATTGCCATAAACACCAAGCCGCTGGCGAAATATTGGCGGTAGTCGAGGTCAACAATGATGTCTCGGAGCTATTGGCCGAGGCTGAAAACAAGGGGTAAGCGGATTAAATGGTTGATCTTACCTTTGCATGAGAGTGAGACAGACCGGCATCTCATCGGATTATCTGGTTGATGCTTCACCTACTGCTGGTG
>JAPHRD010000109.1 GCA_026196225.1 Motiliproteus sp. | reverse complement strand
GTCCGCTGAGTACTAAATTGCCTCAGCGGGTAACAAAAAAGGCGGAATGACGATCCAGCGAGGTATTTCCGCGTTGAAAATAGAAACCGGACAGTTTGGAGCTACTTGTTCAGACCATCCTTAGCAAAAACCTTAGGATGCTCATGGCTGCACAGTCCTATGTAAACTACTCCACTCAATAATGCTTAAAAGCATCAACTTTGAATTCGGAAATCGTTTTACTCACTACGTTAGATAGATCTTAAATTAACTGTATGCAACTACATCACTGACGGCTACTTGCTATGGATCAATATAATGATTGCACAGGGGGAGAACTTACCTTTCGCATGGCTATTTTTAGAGGAAAAGCCCTCCAGGAATAGACTTCAATTGAAAATCTCTCAAAGTGATTTCGGTGCTATGTACACTTCGTAGCGCCGAAGGGATGTATTACCAAAGCATCGACTGTGATTTGGTGGGCTTTTATGAAAGCAGAGGGTTTAAGGTTTATCACAAGAGTTTCGAGGATTACCTTAATCCACCTGTCAATGACGTGAAATTGATTGCACTGGAGCAAGAGTATAGAAAATTACCCAAGCCGGTGTTGGTACATTGTGGTGCTGGTAGGGATCGCACGGGAAGCCTGATTGATTATCTTATGAAGGAGCAAGAGGGGTAACTTAAGAAAAGTGGTGCAGATGGGGAGACTCGAACTCCCACGTCCTTACGGACACTAGCACCTGAAGCTAGCGCGTCTACCAATTCCGCCACATCTGCAGTCTGTGATAACAATAATCACAGTGAAATTCAGTTCAGAGAAACGCCCCGGTTCTTGATTTTTGAACCTTGGATTAAGATGGAAATCTTGGGGGTGGGTACCACATTTAAGTGGTGCAGATGGGGAGACTCGAACTCCCACGTCCTTACGGACACTAGCACCTGAAGCTAGCGCGTCTACCAATTCCGCCACATCTGCAATGTGTCATCTCTGACGTGGCGCGTATTAAACCCGGTCTTTATAGCTTTTGCAAGATTTTTTTAACAATCTAGGGGCCTCGATCTGGGCTCATATAATGAAGTCTTTATCCCCTTTTCGCGGGTCATGGATCTCTTCATCCGGAGGGCTTTCCTCCACCTGATTCAAGGGAGTATTGAGGGGGGAACGGATATGGAAATGGATCCCCTGGTTGGGCTCACTATCACAATTTATCTGGCCCTTAAGCTGCTGGGTCACCAGATTGTAGATGATGTGAGCTCCCAATCCGGACCCCCCTTCGCCACGACGGGTGGTAAAGAAGGGATCGAACAACCGGCGCAGCTGTTTGGTACTCATGCCGACACCGTCATCGTGGTAGTCGATAGTTAGATCGTCCTCTTCAATATTCAGGGCAATCTTTATGTGCCCTTCAGATTGATCGGCGAATCCGTGTTGCAGAGAGTTGATCACCAAATTGGTAATAATTTGTGAATAGGCGCCGGGATAGCTATTGACGTTGATTTCATCACCGAGCAGTTCGATCTGATGACTACTGTTTTTCAATTGTGGGCGCAGGGAAAACAGCACCTCTTCAATGTAACTTTTCAGTTCAAACTGGCGTCGCTCGTCGCTGGTTTGATCTACGGCGACCTGCTTGAAACTCTGAATCAGTTGCGCGGCGCGGGTACTGTTGCTGAGAATAATCTGCAGACTCTCGTGGGCAACGTTATTGAAATCCTCCATATCGTCGCGCTTGAGGGTGTTATTTTCGTAGCTTTTCTGCAACTGACCAAACTCGTCTTTAAGCAGACTGGCGGCGGTGAGGCTGTTTCCCAGGGGGGTGTTGATCTCGTGGGCGATACCCGCCACCAGGCCACCCAATGCCGCCATCTTGTCCGCTTCGACCAATTGCTTTTGGGTGTCTTGCAGTTGTTGCAGAGTGGTGCGCAGATTGAGGTTACTGCTTTTCAGTTCGGCGGTGCGATGCTCGACTCGATGTTCCAGTTTTTCGTTTAACTCTTTTAGCGCCTGTTCGGCACTGATACGTTGAATAACCTCTGATTCCAGGCGCTCGATGGTTTGCTTTTGCTGGCTGGCGTGATCGCTGAGTAGTTGCTCCCGCTCCTGGTAATAATCGACTTTACTCCAAAGCTCTTCGGGGGTGAGATGGATCTCTGCCAGCAGGTCTGAGTAGAGTCGGGACAGCTGCTTCTGCTCCTGTTCGCTGAAAACGCCACTGCGCTGAATTGCGCGATGAGCGGTGGCGCCGCCGATGGCACCCGCTAGAACCTTTTCCGCTTCTTTTTGAAGGTAGGTGGCTTCCAGCAAGCTGACTTTGCTGCGGCCCTTCAGGCCGCTGGTAGAGAGACACTGCTGAATGTAGCTTTGTCGAAGATGTGAGGCCATATAGGCGGAGAAGCATAGATCCAGCTTTTCGATCTTTTCGGCCAGTTCGATATTGTGAGGCTGGTCAAAATTGGGCATTGGCCGGGCATCGCCTTTGAGGATATCGACGAATTCGGAGGCCAGCGCTTTTTCATCTTTGCTGGTGCTGGATGACAGCGATACCGCTACATAGGCGCCGATATTGACCAGCATGGTCCAGAACACGGCGTGAGCCAGGGGATCCAAAGTCGACAATCCCAGCAGTGCTTCGGGATTTAAGGCAGCGATACCCCAAGGGCCTTCTTGCAACCAGCTGTCATCCCACCAACCGCTCTTGATAAAGGCCGGGATCAGCAGGGTGTAGAACCAGGCGCTAAAGCCCGCTGCTAAACCTGCCAAGGCGCCTTTAACGTTGGCGTTTCGCCAGAACAATCCGCCGACAATGATGGGGGCAAATTGCAGGATGGCTGCAAAGGAGATAAGCCCCATGTTGACCAGCATAAAGGTATCGCCGAGGCTACGGTTAAACAGGTAGCCGGAGAAGATAAACAGCGCTACTGCGAGCCAACGTAGTTGCAGGAGTTTTGTTCTTAAGGGGCGTAATGGTTTGACCGTTTCGATTACCGGCAGGACTAAATGGTTGGTGATCATGGTTGAAAGGGTCATGGCGCTGACCAGAATCATGCCGGTTGCAGCAGAAAAACCACCGATAAAGACCAGCAGTGATAACAAACGCTGGTCTGAATTGAGGGGCAGCAACAACACAAAACTATCAGCTTGATCGGGGCTGTGCCCCAGAATCATCCCCGCCAAGGCGATGGGTAGAACAAAAATATTAATCAGTAGCAGATAGGCGGGCATCATCCATTGGGCGGATTTCAGATGCGCTTCGTTAGCGTTCTCTACCACCGTCACGTGGAATTGCCGAGGTAGAAACAGAAAGGCAGACATGGCTAGCAGTGTCAATGTGAGCCAATTTATCAGAGAGGGTGTTTGGCTAACCTTTTGCAACGCTGGTTCGGTCAGGGCCAGTTTTTCAGCCTGATCCAGTAGATCTTCGAATCCATCAAAAATACCGTAGGTTACAAAAAGTCCGGCCAGTACGAAGGCAAATAATTTGATCAGACTTTCCGCCGCTAGCGCGTACATCATGCCCTGGTGGCGCTCGGTAGGGTCAAGATGCCGAACTCCGAACAGTATAGTGAATACGATCATCAATACGACGGTTAGCAACTCAATATCCACATCGATTAAACCACCGCCGCTGGTGTCGCCAGACAGCAGGCTGAAAGTGTTGGTAATCGCCTTCAGTTGCAATGCGATGTAGGGCAGGATGCCCAGCAGGCAAACCAGAGTAACCATCGCCGCCAACAGTTGTGACTTGTTGTATCTGGAGGAGATCAGGTCGGCGATACTGGTTACGTGATGGCGACTCTTTACCCGAACCATTTTGCGTATCAGAGTGCTGGCAAACAGCAGCACCAGAGTTGGGCCAAAATAGATCGCCAGAAACAGAATGCCGTTGTTGGCGGCTGAACCGACGCTGCCATAAAACGTCCATGATGTGCAGTAAACGCCAATCGACAGGCTGTAGACCAGAGGGCTATGACGATACCCTTTGTCACTGGCCCGCTTGCTCGCCCACTGCGCCAGCGCGAATAGGGCGCCGATGTAGGTCAGCAAAATAGCCAGTATGACGACGGGATCGAACATCTAGTGGCGGCTCCTGAAATCGAGATCGTCCTGTTCTCTTAAGGGATTGGTGGAAGCTTGCCTCCCCGAGTCCATATCGCTACTGGTGGGGTGGTGAGCGCTGCGGCTGATAACGAAAAGCAACACCACGCCAATGGTCCAGATAGCAAATAAAAAGGAGAGTAGCTCTTTCAGAGTCCAGGGAGTCGACAGTGCTAGTAGTGGCCAGCTAATGACGATAAGACTGAGAACGAACAGCAGTATCTGAATACCGATGCGCTGTGAAGGGTGGTCGTAGTTACTCACGTGAAAATTCCTGAAACGGCTTAAATACCTATAGTTTAGAGTAGATTTACGTAACCGCTTTTAGACACAGAGAGTCGAATTAGGCGTGGGATAGACTACTATTCTATGAAGGTGGTATGAATTGGACGATTGTCTGGGCGCGAGCAAGGTGTAGCTGTTGTATGGGCAATGAACTAAAAGACCTCTCTAAAATTGCATCACTTGACCGTGCTATTGAAATCGCCGACCGCATTTGGTGGGTCGGACGCTATATTCCCGATGACGTTTTTCAATGCCATTGCTACTTAATTGAGCAGGGGGATCAGTCGGTTTTGATCGACCCCGGTTCAATGATGACCTTCGACCATACCCTGCAAAAGATCGAGTCCATTATCCCGTTTGACCAGATCAAGTACTTTATCTGCCAGCACCAGGATCCTGATATTGCTGCCGCGATGCCCACGATCGATGCCATGATCGATCGCCCGGATGCCTGCCTGGTGACCCATTGGCGTACCCATATGCTGCTCAAACACTACAACCTGAAGATGCCTTTCTGGTTGGTGGACGAGCAGGATTGGTATTTGCCGCTGGAGGATCGGGCGCTACGCTTTGTGCTCACCCCCTATGCTCATTTCCCGGGTGCTATTTGCAGTTACGAAGAACAAACCGGTATTTTGTTTTCCAGCGATCTGTTTGGTGGAATTAGCGATAAATTTGAGTTGGTGGCTCGGGATGAAGGCTACTTTGAGACCATGCGGCCATTTCACGAGCACTATATGCCAAGTCGGGAGGTGCTGAACTACGCCATGTCGGAGGTTGAGCGTGTAGCTCCCGAGATGATTGCCCCGCAACATGGTTCGCTGATCCCCAAGTGGCTGATCGAACCCATGATCCGGCGCTTGAAGAACTTGGAGTGTGGCCTCTACCTGCTTTCCAGGGGTGAGACCGATATCAAGCACTTGAGCCAGCTCAATCAGACCCTGCGACAGATTACCGAAACCATGATGTTGTCTCGGGATTTCAAAGATATAGCCAACCGCCTAAAGGAGGTTATCAGTCACAACCTGCCTATCGTTTCCCTGCAATTTTATGCCCTGTTCAGCGGTGACAAGGTGCTGCACCTCTCACCGGATACCCGTTACCGCGGCGTCGAGGTTAAACCCGGCCCCGAGGTAGAGGAGGTTTTGGGAGCGGATCGTCAGCAGTGGCAGCACATCGCTGCAGAGGAGTGGGGGCGCGAGGATTACTGTCAGATCACCCATTCCCGGGGTGCTGATATCTATATCCCATTGTTCGCCCCGGGACGGGGGACAGCCAGAGCCCTGGCTATTCTCCACTTGCGGGAAGCTGTCGAAATCAACAGTGATCTGGATCAGGTTGTTCGTCAGTTGACCATGCCGCTGCAAGTAGCGGTAGACCGTGAGGTGGTTTACCGGGTGATGGATATGGAGCGGCGCAAAATCTACGAGCGTTCCATCAAGGATTCGTTGACCGGGCTGTTTACCCGCCTCTATATGCAGGATGTGGTGCAGCGGCTGTGCGAGATTCAGGACCGAGAGCCCAGTTATCAGGTTTCGGCGGTGATGCTGGATATCGATCACTTCAAGTCGGTTAACGATCGCTACGGCCATAACCGTGGCGATGAAGTGCTGAAAAAGGTGGCCCAGAAGATTTTAAGCTCTGTTCGCGATAGCGATATGCCCGTCCGTTTCGGCGGGGAGGAGATCATCGTATTTACCGCTGGCAAAAGCACTGGCCAGGTGAGTCTGCTGGCAGAACGCCTGCGTATGGGGATCGAGAGCCTGGAGTTCGAGGGCCTTGAGGAGCATGGGCCGGTGACGGTGAGTTTAGGCACCGCTATGCGCCAGAGCGGTGAATCGCTGAATAACCTGATTGAGCGTGCCGACCGTGCACTCTATTTGGCCAAAGAGAGTGGCCGCAATCGGGTGGTAAACGATTCCGTAGAAGAGACTTCTGCCTAGCTGATTTAACCCTAGGATTACACTTCCTTTAACTGCTGCTGGCGTATCTGACTGCGCACCAGTTCGCTGAACTCGCTGGCACACATCGGACGGGCAAACAGATATCCCTGGGCTTGCTGACAGCCACGCTCCAATAGCAGATCCGCCTGACCTCGGGTTTCGACCCCTTCGGCAATTACATCCAAACCCAGAGTATCGCCCAAGGCGATAATGGCCGTGATAATGGCACGGTCATCGAGGTCATGACTGATATCGCGGACAAAGCTCCGGTCGATCTTCAGTTTGGTGACCGGCAGTTTGTTGAGGTAGGCCAGAGAGGAGTAACCGGTGCCGAAATCATCGATGGAGAGCGAAACCTCCATAGCGCGCAACTGATTCAGGGTGTGGAGCGAGCGTTTGGCTTCATCCATGACATAGCCTTCGGTGACCTCCAACTCCAGTTGATTGGCGGGCCAGCCGGTCTCATTCAGGATCTGTTCAACGCTACCGATCAGCCCTTCCCAGTGGAGTTGCTTGCCGGACAGGTTTACTGCAAGGGTGCCAATATTGAGTCCCTGTTGCCGCCACTCCTGGGCTTGCCGGCAGGCCTTGCGGAGTACCTGTTCTCCTAACTCGAGGATCAGTCCGGTTTCTTCCGCCAATGGGATAAATTCGTCGGGAGGTATCAAACCTTCGCTGGGATGTTGCCAGCGGACCAGGGCTTCGGCTCCGGCCAGGGTTCCGGATTTTAGATAAAGTTGAGGTTGGAAGTGGATCTGTAGCTCATTCTCTCTCATCCCCCGGCGCAGATCTGCCTCCCGCTCTAGCCGCTGCATTGCCGCTTGCGTCATCTCTTCGTTGTAATACTGGAAACAGTTACCACCCCGATTTTTGGCCTGGTACATGGCGATATCGGCATTGCGCATCAGCGTAATGGCGTCCTCTCCGTTTTCCGGGAACAGGCTGATACCGATACTGGCATGGATAAAAAATTGGTGCCGTTGATAGATTAGGGGCTCGGTAAGGGTGGCAATCAGTTTACCGGCCAGCGTTGAGGCATCATTGATATTGACCAGCGGTTCCTGAATCACCGTAAATTCGTCACCCCCGAGGCGGGCGATCATATCGTTGGCCCGCATCACCTGTTTAAAGCGTTCGGTGACTTCCATCAACACCTTGTCGCCGACTTGATGACCTAAGGTGTCGTTGATCTGCTTAAAATCGTCAAGATCGATAAAAAACATGGCGACACCATAACCGGAGCGTTTCGAACGGGCGATGGCGCTCTGAAGGGATTCCAGAAACAGGGCGCGATTGGGCAGGTGAGTGAGAGAATCGTGTTCTGCCTGGTGTTTGAGTCGGTCTTTTTGCTGTTCTAGGGTCAGCGTCTGACGGGCTACTTCCTGCTGCAATTCTTCTCGCTGAACCGTAGTGCCCCGAAGGGTTTCTGCCATGCGGTTAAAATGGCCGGCCAAGAGCCCCAGTTCATCTTTCTGTTCTTCCAGTTTGATGTCGAAATTACCCTCTCGCAGCTTATCGATGCCGGAGGTTAGTTGTTGGATGCGACGGCCAAAAACAACGGCCGCAAAGGCAGCAGAGATTGTCAGCACAATAGCTAAGGTAGTGAGGGACAATTTGACGACCCAGAAACTGGTGGCGGTGACTTTACGAGTTGTCTCTTGGGAATAGAGAGACAGCCTGAATCCTTCCTCAACAGTGGCTTGATGGGTGTCGTGTAGGCGATTGAGCAGTTCGTTGCGGGCGGCTTGATTCAGCGGTGTCTGACCGTCGGTGGCTGTCAGTCGCTTAAACAACAGATAATTGCTGTTATTCAGGGAGATGATGCTTTTGACTAACGTTTTCTGGGTATTATCCAGTGGTGGCAGATTGTCCAACACCGGACGAATATGACGATGTTTTTCCAGCCACTGATTGATGGTTAATTGATCGCCATATTCCTGATAGTCGATGGTGAGAGAGTGTTGAGCGTTGAGTTCGACCAGTAGACGGGTAATCGCGTCGGCCCGCTGCAGCTGTTGGGCTTGCTTGCTTTCGTTCCAATTCAGGATCCACCAGCTGGTCATTGCCAATCCCAGTGATAGCAAAGACAGAACAATGAGGCGGGTGCTGAATTTCATCGACGAATCCCTCCAAAATGGGTTCGCTTTACTAAAGAGTGGACGCCCAGGGTTGTACTGAAATTAACGGTCCCGCGTCCATGAAGTGGCGGTAATCGGGAACGGTCTGGGCATCGACGGCGCCACTTTCAATGGCCCAGCGAGCTTCGCTTTCCAAGGTAGATATCAGCGATTGATTTAGCGATAGCTTGAATAGATAGTCGGGCCATATCCAATCGATAAAGGCATCATCCAGAGACAGTTTAGCTTTAATAATCTGT
The DNA here is from genome assembly GCA_026196225.1 of Motiliproteus sp. Taxonomy (GTDB): domain Bacteria; phylum Pseudomonadota; class Gammaproteobacteria; order Pseudomonadales; family Balneatricaceae; genus Motiliproteus. Next base: position 6,126 of record JAPHRD010000109.1, on the reverse strand, counting down.
TTGCTTTCTTGCGGGTGCTCGTCCAAATATCGAATAGCTTGCTGCAAGGCGGTGATGACCCGGCGCACCTGCTCCGGATGCTGGGAAACATAGCTTTTTCGTGCCAACAGATTGAAGGTCAAGTTATAGAGCCCTTCGGTCTGATAGATCAGGGCATCGGTTTGCAGGCTTTCCAGGGCTTTGAACGCATAGGGTTCCCAAATAGAGATGGCCGCGACCTGCTGCTGTTCCAGGGCAGCCATCATCTTGTCGGGTGGGATGTGGACGGTATTGACCTCATCCCGATCGATACCTTCGATCATCAGATAGGTATGGCTGAAAAATTCACTGGCACTGCCTTTGATGACGGCTATATTGCGACCCTTGAGATCCAATGCACTGAGGTTTCCGCTCTGACGCCGACCTATGAATTTGATGTCATTGTCAGATTGCACAAAGGTGGTCAGTACCGAGAAGTCGTTACGCTTGAAACTGTTGAACATAATTACCGAATCGGAACTGGTTGCCAGATCTGCGTTTCCGTCGATCATGGCCTGAAACGAACGGTGACCACCGATCACATCCTCTAACTCGACATTAAGCCCGGCTTTGGCGAAATAACCCTGGTGTTCGGCGATGAAAAAGGGGCTGGAAAGGGGCGTTCGGGATACTGCTATGCGAACAGAAAGGGGAGGTTCAGGTTGGGGGATCATGCTGTAGACAGCAGCGGCCAACGCCAAGCCCGCAATAACAAAAACCGATATGCGCTTGGCGGTTTTGGCCATGTTGTACCTCTCCTTGTAACTACACAAGAGTATAGTTAATTAGTATCTCCTCAACAATTATAGGGAGTAAGAAAGAGCTGATTTATTATTGGCGCTGGTTCAGTGCTAGAGGGTTAACGCTAGAGAACTGGAGCGTTAGCGATAGAAAGTATCTTCGTCGGGCTCTCGGGGTTGAGGTTTTTTGGGCTCGGATTCGATGCCCTGCTGCTGTTTCCAGAGTCGTAAACGATCAAAATAGTCATCCCAGACGCAGGGGCAGCAGCTACCGCCTCCGCAGCATTCATTTGGGGCGGGTTTCTCTGGTTTTTCAATTGGCTGGTCGGACATACAAGGGATCAGACGTTACGGTTGCTAAACCGCCATTGTACCTTAGCGGCCAGTGTCGGAGTAGCTAGGCAGTATGAGTACGGTGCTCTGTGGGGGTGAATCCCGTGCTGCAATTAGATTTGACTGTCGTTTTCCAGCTGCTGTTTAAACTGCTGCAGGCGATCTTTTATCTGCTCGATCTCAGTCTTTACCGTGGCATCAGCATCCGGTTGCAGATCTTTGATTTGATAGGGTGCCACCAACGGTAGCGCACTGATACGCTCAATTAAGGCATTGCGTACCAGTTCCTTGTTACCGGCCGTAACCTCCAGTTCATCAAGATCTGAAGCAAGCAGGCAGACGGCATCATAGAGTGGTTTCAGAGTTGATTGGTTGGTTGGGGTTATCATATTTCCTCTCCTCTGAATAAAGCGATATGGATTTTGAATAGTTAGCTGAGGGTGGAATAGGTCTCCACCCCGGTGAGTTTCTCGGCTTATCGTTACAGAATAACGAGGGTTTGATGACAGATTGCGTTATCGGTTGTAGGGGCGAAGGTTATCTTCCAGTATCTGATCCATGGAGCTTGCCCAGCGGTCTGAAGCTTCGTCCCAGGTTTTGAGGGATATGCTGTGTACTTCGGACAGAGTTTCCATCGCTTGGTTGGACAGGTAATTGGCGTGAGCTTCTAATCCTTTGCAGAAATAAAAATTCATCTTCAGAGCCTGCTCAGGGTCGGAGCACTGGCTCAGGGAGCGGAACTGCTCAAAGCTGGCACCCACCACATCCTTGAAGTAATACTGCTGCAATTGCACCAGGCGATTGACGGCGTGTTCATTGCTGTCGCTCCACTCCTTGATGGGTTCCATGTTGTGGCTAATCTGGCTCAGATTTAAATTCATACAGGGCTCCACGTTGAACCAGCGGCTAAATCTTTAGCTATTTCCCCTACCGCCTACGGGAATGCTGATTGTTTTATAAACAATTCAACCATGGCGGTCAAACCCAGATTGGTATTTATGCTGCTAAGGGACTAGTCAAAAATGGCAGGTTAAGACTAAAGATGGTTGGGGCTTCGCTCAAGTCTCAAGAACGCTCGGCAGTAAGTTCGGTATTAAATTGCAGCGCCGAAAGTGAGGGGTAGCTGCTCTCCAATAGTGCTGAAATCCTCGCGAAGGTATCTTCAAGTTCCTCGAATGCATCGATGACTGCGGGATCAAAATGGCTGCCGCGTCCGTCCATTAGAATTTGTGTTGCCATGGTATGGGGGCAGGCGTCTTTGTAGGGACGGCGGGATACCACCGCATCGTAAACATCTGCCACAGCCATTAAGCGAGCCGCCACAGGGATGTTTTCACCCTCTAAACCGTTTGGGTAGCCGGTTCCGTCCCAGTGTTCGTGGTGGTTAAGGGTGACCTCCTGAGCTAGTTTTAGAAACCGTTGAGCTTGTTCGGTGATCTGGTTGCTCAGAAGGCTTTCGGCGGTTTTGACGGCTTCATATCCAAATCGAGGATGTTTTTTCATCACCTCAAACTCGTCATCGGTGAGCCGGCCTTGTTTCTGCAAAATATGGTCGGGAATCACCACTTTGCCGATATCGTGCAGGGCTGCGGTTTTATAAAGCAGATCGATCACATCGTCGTCATCAAGGGCGGACATGAATCGGGGGTGGAGACGCAGATGTTCTGCGAGGGCTTTTACATAGTGCTGGGTGCGGAGGATATGATTGCCGGTGGAGTGATCTTTCACCCTTGCCATGGCGGCAAGACAGAGAATGGCGGCGTCTTGTACCACAGAGAGTTCCTGTCGATGGTTTTCTTCACTGTGCACTATGGCGTCACGCTGAGCAGAGCAATCCCTTAGTGTAGAAGACAATTTTAGGTGAGTTCGGATTTTGCTTCGAACCAGTGACGGATGAAATGGGGGGCTCAGGTAATCATTACAACCGGATTCGATGGCAAATAGAGAATGGTCCTGATCCTCTTCCCATGTCAGCAGGACGGGAATACTGCGGTCATTGCAGCGTTGAATCAGTTGTTCGAAGGCAGTTTGGCTCGTGTGCTGGTTGAAATCCACATGTAACAGGACCATCGCATCCTGATCTGAGAGAGCTTCGAAATTATCCCTGTAATTGACCAGGCAATCGTCCGGTAGGGCGCTTTTAAGCTGTTCCGGGATTTGAGAAGAGGGGCTTATATAGGCCAGTGAGGTCATAGATTTCATCCCTGTGATTCAGTAACTGTAGTCCAACTTCTCAAGGATCTTGATAGACCATTGATCAGAATTTTAGTACACCACACCATAGACGCGAATGGGGTAACTATTTCAACCTTTAGATTTTTGAGGTGGCTGATTAATGCACTAATCGAGGGCGCTTTATGATCAAAGCGGTGTTTCAGCGGCCCGAGGCCTTAAAGATCCACTATACTTTTTAATGGAAATAATTCTGCGCTTAGACAGGCTTGATCTTAACTGCTTTCTAGTCGTTTTCGCTGTGGTGGCGAATAGCATTTAAGTACCTGCCTGCTGTTGTTGGCGATATTGGTTCAGGGATGGATGGAATGCTGGTCGGAGGACCTGAAATTTGCTGAGAATTGCCGGTATGAAGTTTAAGCACATCATCCTTACTCTCCTTGTTTGGCCGCTAAGTAGCCTAGTTTGGACCGCTGAAGTTCCTGTTTCGCTGCAGTTGTTGTGGAAGCACCAGTTCCAATTTGCCGGATACTATGTGGCAAAGGAACGGGGTTTCTATAAAGAGGCTGGACTAGACGTAGAGATTAAGGAGTTCTCCAATCAGACCGATTTGGTTGGCGATGTCGTGAATGGAAACAACACCTTTGCGGTAGGTCGCTCATCACTCATTGTCGACAAAGGACGTGGCAGTCCAATCGTTGCCCTGATGGCTGCCTTCCAGCAGTCACCACTGATGCTGATCACTAAAACATCCAGCGGTATCGAGACTCCTCAGGACCTGAAAGGGCAGCGGGTGATGATAACCAAGGATGCCGAGCAGGTCGCTGAAATTCTGGCGATGATGTTGCGGCAAGGGGTGAGGGAGGCTGATTTTGATCAACAGGATCACAGCTTTAATTTGGAGGATTTGGTCAACGGTGTGACCGACGCCTACGGTGCTTACCTCTCCAACGAGCCCTACCAGTTGCAGCAGCGGGGAATTCCCTACCATGTTCTACATCCTCGTGATTTCGGCTTTGATATGTACTCGGACATTCTGTTTACTTCAGAGCGTTATCTGGCTGAGCACCCAGAAAAGGTGCAGGCTTTTTTGCATGCAACTATTCGTGGTTGGGAGCATGCTTTCGAACATATCGACGATACGGCAGAGTTGATCTTTCAAAACTACAACAGTCAGTCCAGATCGCTGGGGGCGCTCAAATATGAGGGGCGGGTGCTGAAAGAGCTGGCTTATGCGGGCACCGACCAGTTCGGTGAGATTAACGCCTTACGCTTCCAGCAGATGGCCAATATCTACCTGGTTACCGGGGCTCTTGGCAAGGAGTATAGCCTGGACAGCTTTGTCTATCAGCCCCCGAAGCTATCTACAGGGATTCAATTGAGCCAGGGGCAAGCCCACTATCTGTTTCAGCGGCCATCACTAAAGATGTGTGTTAACCCCAGTGCGATGCCTTATGACGGTATTATCAATGGCCGCCACCAAGGGGTGGTGTTCAGCTATATGGCGCGCCTAGCCGAACTGCTAGGCATTCAGCTGCAGCTAGTGCCTACACTGTCACAAACAGAAAGTCTCCGTGCCTTAGAAGAAGGGCGCTGCCAGTTATTGGCCGGTACCATGCAGACCCCTCAGCGCTCAGAAAAATTGCGTTATTCGCGCCCCTATTTAAGTACACCTATTGGTCTGGCCACCCAGAGTGGGAGCACTATTGATATTGGTCAGGGGCCTTTTGCGGTTGCAGAAGGTACGGCTCAGTTGGAGGTACTTAGTAATCGCTATCCATCGATAACACTGGTAGAGGTTGCGGATATTGAAGAGGGCTTTGCCAAGCTGGATGAAGGGGAAGTACAGGGAGTCGTTGCGGCCAGAGCGATACTCGAATCGGCCATGCAGCGGGGCAGCTATGGTGATATTGAGATCGGTAATCAGTTAAATGACAATTGGGATTTGAGCATAGCGGCCCGATTGCAGGATCAACGGTTGGTCGACATATTCAATATAGCGATTTCTCACCTCAATTCACTGGATCACCAGTCAATTCGCCGTCAATGGATTAAAGAGCCGGAATCCGTGCGCTTTAATATGCGGTTGTTCTGGCAGATATTCAGTGGCACCGTATTGTTGTTAATCTTTCTCGGCTATCGATACAAGGTCGTTAATGACTACAACCGACGTTTGAAGCAGTTGGCCGCCTACGATCAACTGACAGGGGTCAGCAATCGTCATGCCCTCAGTAGCAAACTAAATGACCATATCAGTATCGCCAACCGTTACGGTCGCAAACTGTCGGTGATCTTCTTCGATGTGGATAATTTCAAGAATGTGAATGACACTCTGGGACATATTGCTGGTGACGAAGTGCTTATGGGTATAGCAAGCAGTGTTTTGGCTAATATTCGTAAGGCCGATATTCTGGGGCGCTGGGGTGGTGATGAGTTTATGATTCTGTTGCCTGAACAGGATGTCGAACAGGCCTGTGTAGAAGCGGAAAAATTGCGAGTATTGATCGCCAATCATCACTTCCCCTTCGGTGGTCGGGTCAGTTGCAGCTTCGGCGTAGCTCAATATCATCCGGGAATGGATGAAGATGCACTGGTAACAACAGCGGATAAAGCATTGTACAAGGCCAAGGAAAACGGTCGGAACCAGGTTATCAGCGCGGGAATAACACCTCCACCGCAAAGCGATTTGGAGGCTGTTTATGAGATTTAGGGCGTTGCCTAGGGTTGCTGCAAGGAATTGCAAAAAGAATTTACTGAACCCAAGAAATACAAAAAAACCGTGGCTTTTAGTTAAAGGCATACGAGGTTTCCGAAAGATGGTGCCCGGAGGCCCAGTATTGGAAACAGCCGAACTACCGACAAT
>JAPHRD010000130.1 GCA_026196225.1 Motiliproteus sp. | reverse complement strand
CTCTCGCGGAACTGCTTAATCCTGTTACACCCGACAAGAAAAAAAGGAACCCTCAAATGAGGATTCCTTTTTGATCAATATTTGTGGGACAGCAGTGGGCTATAGCCTGCTTTTTTGTCGTGTGACAGTAGCTTACAGGGCTTCAACCTGATCAGCTTGAGGACCTTTCTGGCCTTCAACTTCCAAGAAGCGAACGCTCTGACCTTCGTGAAGAGTCTTACGACCCTCGCCCAGGATGGAACGGAAGTGAACGAACAGATCCTTGCCGCTTTCGCGCTCGATAAAGCCGTAGCCTTTCTCGTCGTTGAACCACTTAACTGTTCCAGTCTGCTTATCTGACATAGTCTTAAAATCTCACAATTTCATACAAATAGTTTATAGGGAGCCTCAGAAGTTACTCTGTAATGCGACTCTTTTTTATGTAACAGGGATGGCAAGAGAGTTAGAGCAGAGGGGTTCGTTCGAACAGTCTACGGAAACACGATTTGCAAAACCAAGATTACACAGAAACCAACATTACATAACAACGGATATATATACAAGCAGATCAGTATGTTGAATTGATGACAGTTTAAAAATCTATGTGAAATGGTTACAAATTCTCTAGCCGCTGCTCTCTATCGGGTCAGGTGTGGACCACTGAGTTTCATTGCCTGCGGTGGGCGCGCTGGGTATCAGTTGTGATAACAGAAGTGATATTGCAGCCAACGCAGCGCCACTGAGAAAAACTGCCGCCGGAGAGATACTCCAAAGCAAACCATAGCAAACCGGCAATACCACCGCGGCAATATGGTTGATGGTAAAAGCTACGCCGGCAGTAGGTGCAATATCTGCAGGATCGGCGATCTTTTGAAAGTAGGTTTTCTGAGCGATAGCCAGGGAGAAGAAAAGGTGGTCGATGATATAGAGTGCCACTGCCAACCAGGGATTATTAACGAAGGCGTAGCAAACAAAGACACCGATCAGGCCCACATACTCAAGCGTTAGAGCCTTGCGCTCCCCCCAATGGTCAATCAAGCGACCAATCTTGGGTGCGATCAACATATTCAAGGCACAGTTGGCTAGAAACATCAGCGCTATTTCACCGGCACTGAAATTAAATTTTTCCACCATCAGAAAACCAGCGAAGACGACAAAGATCTGCCTGCGGGCACCAGCCATAAAGGTCAGTGCGTAGTAGAGCCAATAGCGCTTTCGTAGAATTAGCTTTTTGTGTTGCTCAACTTTTTCTGGGAATTTGGGAAATCCCCACCCGCAAAGTAGGGCGATGATGAAAGTAACGCCACCGCCAATCAGGTACACCCATTTCATTGGTAATTGGAGCCATTCCAATGTTAACCAAACCATGGCGAAAGAGACCAAGGAGGCGCTGGATCCAATAGCGATCATGCGTCCCAGGTTGTGTGCTGCATTGCGCTTTTCAAACCATTGCAGGGACAGAGATTGATTCAGAGTTTCGTAGTAGTGAAAACCAACAGACATTATGGCGGTAGTGATATATAGCCCCAGAACGTTGGGGAAATAGCCCGTCAGGGCGGTGCCTATTCCCAGAATCCCCAGCGACAACAGCGCCAGTGTCTGTTCTTTAAAGACAAACAGCAGGAAGATCACCGCGAAGGCCAAGAATCCTGGAACTTCTCGCAAGGATTGAAGAATACCGATCTCAACGCCAGTGAAGGCAGCTTGCTCAATAGCAAAGTTATTCAGCAATGCTTGCCAGGTGCCAAAGGCTATAGGCATGGCGGCGGCCATGGCAAATAGTAGAAATTCTGGCCGCGTACGTAGTTTGTTTAATGAGGGCAGCATAGGCGTTGATAAATCCAGGCTTTAGAGAGCAGTCATTGAAATGTCACTTTATCTTCCACCTTGTTTGGCGTATATAAATATCCATGACAAAAAGTGTCGAGAAAAGGACAGAGTTGCCAGCGATCCCTGAGCATTGGAGGGAGAACAAGCTGCACCCTTATAGCCGTCCTGAGGAAGTGCCTCGGGATTTGGTGGTTCGTCATGTGGTTCATCTGAGCGGTCATCGGGTACCTGCCCACAGCCACGGTTGGGCCCAATTGTTATACGCATACGAAGGGGTGATGCGGGTAATCACCGAAAATGGTCAATGGGTGATTCCAAGTCAGAGGGCTGTTTGGATACCCCCACTGGTTGTTCACGAAATTGAATGCATTGGCACAATTCGACTGCGTAATGTGTATTTCCGTCCGCAAGTGATTGGTGATTTGCCAGAGCAATGTTGCGTGGTGCAAGTGTCACCGCTGCTGCGTGAACTGATCGCTGAGGTGAGCAATTATCCTTTGCTTTACGACCAGCAAGGTTCGGAGGGCAGGATGGTGAATGTGCTACTGGATAAAATACGAGTGCTCCCGGTCAGTCCACTGCATCTACCCATCCCTAGTGACAAACGACTTAAGCGAATTACCGACCGGTTGTTGGCAGATCCTGCAGATAATCGCTCATTGCAGCAGTGGGCAATGACGGTTGGAGCTAGTGAAAGGACATTGGCTCGTCTGTTCCAGCAACACTTGCAGATCTCCTTTGGTCAGTGGCGCCAACAACTGCGGTTGTTGGAAGCGATGGCAAAAATCGCTCAAGGTCAGAGCATCAGGGAAGTGGCGTCTGATTTGGGTTATGACAGCCAAAGCGCTTTTATCGCCATGTTCAAACGGACCCTTGGTAAAACCCCTAAACAGTATTTTAGTGACTAACTATTTCTTAATATCAGTAGGATAGGGTAATAACCTAATCTAAAAAATAAGTTTAATCTCGATTCGTAAGTGAATGGGAATTTTATGACCACCAGTGTCTATGAAATCAGTCTAGTGGAATTGGCGATCGCCTTTATCCCGATCCTGCCGCTGTTTTATTTTTATCTGCGCTGGCAGTTGGGTGTGACCAAATTGGCCTATGGATTGGCCCGAATGCTGGTCCAACTCCTGTTGATAGGCTATCTGTTGACCTTTATTTTTGAGACAGATAATTGGGGTGTCATTGTCGCTGTATTGACGGTGATGCTGATTGCTTCCAGTTGGATTTCATTGGGTGAAGTGGCAGAGCACCGAATGGCGTTACTGAAGTGTGCATTTATCTCGATATTGGTCGGCGGTGGGATTACCTTGCTGATAATTACTCAGGGAGTTGTCAGTCTCGAACCCTGGTATCAGCCACGCTATATGATTCCCCTGGCGGGGATGATCTTTGCAAACTCCATGAATACGGTTAGCCTGGCATCGGAACGAATGTACTCGTCGATTCAGCTGGGCAGTGGTTATGAGGATGCCAAGGCGCAGGCTTTTCGGGCAGCGATGATTCCCGTGACCAATGGTTTACTGGCGGTGGGTTTGGTTTCTCTGCCGGGAATGATGACTGGCCAGATTCTGTCAGGTGTCTCACCATTGATCGCAGCTCGATATCAGATCATGGTGATGTGCATGATTACCGGCTCGGCGGGGCTTTCAGTGGTTATCTTCTTATCGATGCTTAAACATTATCGTTGGCAGACAGTGACAGGACTCACAAATAGAGACCAAGGCGATCGTTAATCGGTGTTACTCCCTTTCCAGTTCAAACTGGCAGACCAACCGCTTTTGGCGTTGACAGGTGGAAATTACATTGCGGTCCGTGGCTTCTGAAAAAAATGCTGCTACGAGACTACAGGTCTCCGAATCACAACGTACCGAGGTGGCAACAGGGCAGCTGTAACTGGTTACCAAATAGTTGCTGTCGTTAGATGAGATCTCTGCCATGGCCCCCAGTTCATTGACCACATCGACCGCTTTAGTTAGATCCTGGATCACATCGCCTTGGGGCTTTAATCCCGCTTTTTGAGCCATTAACCGGCCTGCTTTACGCAGCAGTTTGCGTCTTTCTTGATCGGGTAACTCACCGGCCAGTGTCTCTAGCAGACTATCATTTAACGGCTTGTATGCTTGTGAGTTTACATCTTCATTTCCTTCGATCAGTTCGTACTCGTAGGCGGGTTTTCCGGCGCTTTCCGATCGTCGTTGGGCTTTGCGTCTGATTTGACCGGCTGCTTCCAGGCGGGTTAATTGCAGGTGGGTTGAGTTTCGGGTGATTGAGAGAATTTCAGACAGCTCTGACACCGTCATTGGTTGCCGGTTGAGGAGGTTGAGGATCTTCTTCGATGTGGCCATTTTTCTATCCAACTAAGTGGATCTGAAATCTTACATTGAAGTTTCAGAGTTTCTTATGTATAAAATGTATCATAACTATAATACAAATATGAATTGTGTTGCGCAGAGAACATAGATTCGCACTTGATGAAAGGCAAAAATAACAACCCTCTATTGGAGTCTTAACTATGAAATACTGTGCCGTGTTACTCACCTCTTTACTGCTCACCAGTTCCGTCTCGGCTGAGCCAAATAAGATCAATTTTCCTGAAAACTATCAAACTGAATTTACCAATTACCTGAGCCTGGATCGTACCCAAAATCCAGACCAGGTGATTCGTCTTTTTGCCAACGATATCGCCATGCAAGGTGCGGATGCCGATGGCAAACTTCCTTATGGTTCGGTGATCGTTGCCGAAGTTTACAAAGCCAAAAAGGATAAAGATGGAAAGGTTGTAACTTCTGCGTTGAACCGAAGAATTCGCGATAAGTTTGCCCTGGTTGCAATTATGGAGCGGGGTAAAGGTTTTGGCGCAAATTTACCAACCCAGTTTAGAAATGAAGACTGGGATTTTGCAGCGTTTAAACCCGATGGTAGCCCCGCGGCTAAAGATTTGAATAGCTGCCGCTCATGCCATGTACCTTTCAAAAATTTGCATCATCTGTTCTCCTACGACCACCTCAAGTAAGCCACCGCTTTCATTCTGATCAATGACCAGTTTCTTCGTCACCTTGACGGAGGAGCTGGTTTTAGCCGCAATATTCCTTTGGGGGGGGACTGGCTGATAGAACATGTCAGTGAACGTTACCAATCCTGGATCCATCAGGGGATTCAGGGGCCACTCCAATATTTGTCCATCAATATCAGCCCCAAACAGTTCTACCAACGTGAGTTCGAGGACAATACCCTGTTTTTGAGTGAGGATCATGGCTTGGATCCGAACCGGATTGTGTTGGAGATAACCGAAGGCACCCTGCTCAAGGATATCGACAATGCCGTGCTAAAAATGACCAAACTGAAAAAGCTGGTGATCGCATGTCCATTGATGATTTTGGCACAGGATATTCGTCGCTATCCTATCTAAAACGACTGACTCTGAGTGAGCTGAAAATAGATCGGTAATTTTTAAACCAGGTTGAGTCTGATCCGGACAATGCAATGATTGTGGATACTATCTTGTGATGGCCGGACACTTCGGTTTACGGGTAGTGGCCGAAGGGGTTGAACCCCAGCGTCCTTCCAAACCCTGGTGGAAAAGCAGTGCGATCTTTATCAGGGATTTCTATTTAGTCGGGCAATCTTCGAGGCGGAGTTTCTTGAACTACTAAAATCTCCTAAGTTTCCTTTGAGATAGATCTCGTGGGATGACACTTAGCCACGCCTTTTAGGCTTGGGTGGTGATCTTCGCGGTTTACCAGAATTGGTGCCAGGTTTTGAACGATGCTTGTTTTGTGAGGGCGATTTTGCTGGCAGATGGACTGTTTCGCTGCGCCACTCACCTGGCTGTAGCTTCTGCAGCTGCCAGTTGCCGATCGCCATCCGAATCAACCTTAGGGTCGGGAAGCCCACCTCGGCGGTCATTCGACGTACTTGCCGATTACGCCCCTCCTTGATCTTAAGCTCCAGCCAACTGGTAGCAATGTTGGCACGCTGGCGGATAGGTGGGTTTCGATGCCAAAGTTTTGGTTCAGTGAGCCTTCTGATTTTGGCCGGCCGGGTGGGGCCATCTTTCAGGGTCACTCCCTGGCGAAGTTGTTCTAGGGCTTGATCGCTAATCTCTCCCTCCACTTGAACCCAGTAGGTTTTTTCCAGCTTAAAACGAGGGTCTGCAATCTGTTGTTGCAGGCGCCCATCGTCGGTGAGTAGCAATAGTCCTTCAGAGTCGTAATCCAGCCGCCCCGCTGCATAGACATTTTTACGGTCAACATACTCGGCCAGGGTGCTTCGCCCGCTGTCATCGGTAAATTGAGAAAGCACCTGAAAGGGTTTGTTTAACAGTATGATAGTTGCCATAGACGCTGCGCTAACGGTAAATGTCTGGGTTGCCAATTAAATTTCAGTTTGTAATGGTAAACGATTGATCTAAAGTAGTTTACTTCAATCGACAGGCATTCCACCGTTACCTGTATTTTACCAACGCTTGCCATGGAGAAGCCTTAGCCATGAATTTTGATCCCCTGTTGAACGACTGGCCCAGTTTGGCAGCGATCGTCTGGTTTCTGATCTGCTTTAAAGGTTATGCGCTCTTCGCTCAGATAAGGGCACGCACAACCCCCTGCTTGGCGAATGTGTTGCATCTGTATCGTGTCGATTGGATGCGCCGAATGCTCGATCGTGATGTGCGCATTGCTGATATTTCTGCGGTAGCTAACCTGGAGCGCAGCGTGGCATTTTTTGCTTCCAGCACCATCCTGATTTTGGCCGGTCTGGTCACCGCTTTGGGTGCTTCAGATAAGATCGTCACGGTAGTGTCGGATGTTCCGATTCTGGCTGAGACCTCGAAGCTGGAGTGGGAGATCAAGCTGTTGGTGATTATCGTGGTTTTTATTTACGCCTTCTTTAAGTTTACCTGGAGTCTGCGCCAGTACGGTTTCTGTGCTGTACTGATCGGCAGTGCGCCGATGCCTGAAGACGGTGCCTCAGAGATGGAACTCAAAGCCTTTATAGAGCGCTCTTCGAAAATGATATCCATGGCTGCCAACAACTTTAACTTTGGTCTGCGTTCTTACTATTTCAGCATGGCGTTACTGGCCTGGTTTATAAATTCATGGTGCTTTATCGGCTTCAGTACCATCGTGGTTATGGTGCTTTATCTCCGGGAATTCAAATCTCCAGTTTTAAGCACATTAATGGTCAGCATTGCCGAAGGTGATCACGAACCAATGGATTTTCGTCAAGAACTGCACAAATGATTTTTCAGATCTTTGTCGTCGACGCTTGAAATCATAAATTCAGCCCCCACCTCTAAATTCAGCCTAGTCAGATAGACATCGTAGCCACTGGCCGTTGTCTCTCAGGCCTTTAATTTGCTAGAAATTCGTTGACAGGGTTGTAATCGATGACCACAGAAACACAGAAAGAAACGCTTGGTTTTCAAACCGAAGTAAAGCAACTGCTCCACTTGATGATCCACTCGCTGTACAGCAACAAGGAAATTTTCCTGCGCGAGCTGGTTTCTAACGCCTCTGATGCTGCTGATAAATTGCGCTTCAAAGCGCTGGCCGATGGGGGATTGTACGAAAGTGATCCGGATCTAAAGATCCGCATCGAATTTGATGCCGAAGCCAAGACGATCAGTGTCATCGATAATGGTATCGGTATGAACCGTGAGGATGTGATCGAGCATCTGGGCACGATCGCCAAGTCTGGTACCTCAGAATTTCTATCCAACCTGACCGGTGATCAGCAGAAAGACTCTCAGCTGATTGGCCAGTTTGGTGTGGGTTTCTACTCCTCCTTTATTGTCGCTGACCGTGTTGAGGTCTTTACCCGTAAAGCGGGTGATGAAGTCGCTAATGGCGTCCATTGGGAATCCCATGGTGAAGGTGAATTCTCCATTGGCACTGTCGATAAGGCCAATCGCGGTACCACCATCGTTCTGCACCTGAAAGATGAAGAGAACGAATTCTGCGATAGCTGGCGTCTGCGCAGTCTGATTCGAAAATATTCTGATCATATCTCCATCCCGGTGGAGATGATCAAAGAAAACCCACCTGTTGAAGGTGAAGAAGCCGATGAGGAAAAGATCGAGTGGGAACCTGTAAACAATGCCACGGCACTTTGGGCTCGTTCTCGTTCAGAAGTGTCTGACGAAGAGTACAACGAGTTCTACAAGCACGTTTCCCATGATTTTCAGGATCCTCTAAGCTGGAGCCATAACCGCGTAGAAGGTAAATTGGAGTACACCAGCTTGCTGTATGTGCCTTCCAAAGCTCCTTTCGATATGTGGAACCGTGACGGTATTCGCGGCCTCAAGCTGTATGTTCAGCGTGTCTTTATCATGGATGAGGCGGAACAGTTCCTGCCTCTGTATCTTCGTTTCATCAAGGGTGTAGTTGATTCCAACGACCTGTCCCTGAACGTATCCCGTGAAATTCTTCAGAAAGACCCGGCCATCGATTCCATGCGTACCGCGTTGACTAAACGCTCGTTGGATATGCTGACCAAAATGTCCAGTAAGGACCAAGAGAAGTACCAGACATTCTGGAACGAGTTTGGTCAGGTGCTAAAAGAAGGTCCTGCAGAAGACTTTGGTAACCGTGAAAAGATTGCCAAACTGCTTCGTTTTGCTTCTACCCAGACTGATAGCAGTGAACAGACCGAATCCCTGGACGCCTACATCGGGCGCATGAAGGATGAGCAGAAAGCGATCTACTACGTTGTTGCCGAAAACCACAACACCGCCAAGAGCAGCCCGCACTTAGAGGTCTTCCGCAAGAAGGGCATCGAAGTTCTGCTGCTGTCCGACCGTGTTGATGAGTGGTTGATGAGCAACCTTAACGAATACGATGGTAAAACTTTCCAAGATGTCGCCAAGGGTGGTTTGGACCTGGGTGAGATCGAGAATGAGGAAGAGAAGAAAAAGCAGGAAGAGAGTGCCAAAGAGTACAGTTCACTGGTTGAGCGTGTAAAAGAGGCGCTGTCCGGCAAGGTAGATGAGGTACGTGTTACCAATCGCCTGGTGGACTCTCCAGCTTGTCTGGTTGTTGGTGAGCAGGATATGGGCATGCAGATGCGTCGTATCATGGAAGCTGCGGGTCAGCAGATGCCAGAAACCAAGCCGAGCTTCGAGCTCAATCCTGATCATCCGCTTGTTGTAAAACTCAATGACGAGCCTGATGTTGATCGCTTCAATGATCTCAGCTTGGTTCTTTTTGATCAGGCGAATCTGGCAGAGGGTGGTCAGTTAGACGATCCGGCAGCATACGTTCAGCGCTTGAACAAATTGCTGCTAAGCTTGAGCCAGTAGCTTGATAGCAATCAAATCCGATAGGTATAGAAAAAGGCGATCATAGGATCGCCTTTTTTATTTGCAACAATACCGGTGTATGATTAGTAATATCGAATATTGCATTGCACAATCGGGAGCAGTGAATTGTGAGCACCAGTTACCTGAAACGATTCTTTACCCCTAAATCTATTGCCGTCTTTGGCGCTTCTGAAAAGCACAACAGCATGGGCGGCGTGGTTTTATCCAACCTAATCGATGGCGGGTTCACAGGGAAATTAGTGGCCGTCAATAAACAGGGATACGAGGAAGTGTACGGCATCCCCTGCTACACAGGGGTTGCACAGATGCCGGAAATGCCGGATTTGGCGATTATCTGCTCGCCACCGGATGCAGTGCCGGGAATTATCCGCAAACTGGGAGCGAACCAGGTTCGGGCGGCGATGATCCTTACCGGGGGGTTGTCCCGCACTCAGAATGACAATATGCATCAATTCAAAGATGACATTATTGAAGCGGCAAAACCCTACGGTATTCGCATTATGGGCCCGGACTGTATGGGCTTGCTGGTTCCTGGCCATAATATGAATGCCAGCTACTCACACCTCAATATCCTGAAGGGTAAGGTGTCCTACGTAGGTCAGTCCGGCATTCTCGGCACAGCGATGATCGACTGGGCTAACGGCCAGGGAATTGGTTTCTCAAACTTCCTGACACTGGGGGGCAGTGTGGATGTAAGCCTCCCTGGCGTCATTGACCATCTGGCCAATGATCCCTATACCCACGCACTGCTTATTCAGGTAGATAGCATTGCCCCTGAAGAGTCGCACCATTTCTTGTCGGCTATACGGGCAGCAGCCCGAAACAAGTTAGTGATCGTCCTCAAGAATAATATGGAGTTCGATGCCGATACTCGCAAGCGTCAACTGCCTCAGGGCGTTGATAGCCTCAACAAGATCTACGATACAGTGCTGCAGCGCGTCGGTGTGGTCCGAGTCGAAAGCAGTGACGAACTGTTTGATGCTCTGGAAACACTGACCTGCATGAAGCCTTTGCGCGGCGAGCGTTTGGCGGTGATTGGCAATGGTGCCGGCCCCAATGCACTAGCGGTAGAGCGACTACTCCGTCATCAGGGTAAATTGGCTCCGCTGACCGATGAAACCAAGGAGGCCTTGGATTCCCTGTTGCCGGATTTTTGGACTCGAAGTAACCCCATCGATCTTAACGCTGATGCGACTCCTGAGCTTTTTGGTGAAGTGACCCAAGTACTTACCAAAGACAAGAATGTCGATGCTGTATTGGTGATTCATGCTCCAACACAATTGGCGCCAAGCTCCGCAACTGCTGAAGCAATTATTCAGGCCGCCAAGAAAACTCCGAGAAACGTGCTGACCTGTTGGATGGGACGAAGCACAGCCATCGCTGCCCGTAATTTACTTAACGAGGCAAAAATCCCCACCTTTATCACTCCTGAGAAAGCCGCTGATGCCTTTATGCATATGGTGGAGTACCGTCGCAACCAGGAAACGATGAAGCAAACGCCTATCGCTATGGAGATGGCTGCCAATCGACGAGGCAGGCACCGCGCTCGTGGTCATGTCCTTCATGCCTTGGATCATGAGCGCCCTTATTTGCGTGATGAAGAGTGTCGCCGCTTGCTGGAACTTTATGAGATACCGGTAGCGCACACGCTCTACGCAGATGATATCGATGGTGTGGTGGAAGTGGCAAAGCATCTGGGCGGATCTATAGCCGTTAAGGCGCTTCACAAGGATAATCGCTTTCCGTTCTGCTACGACGAACGTTCCGGTCAGCGCTGGCGTGATTTAGCTCTGGATCTTTACTCGGTAAGCGAAGTTAAGCACGCCGTGACTAAATTGGCCTACCGAGTGGGCGAGCGTTACAGCGATGATGAGATGCGAGGCTACGCCATTCAGCAAATGAAGCGTGGCTTTCAGTCGCTGCAGGTCTGTGTAGGTGTTACCCGTGATCCTGTGTTTGGTCCAATGATATTCTTCGGTGCGGGAGGCTACGCGGTCGATGTATTGGAAGATCGGCAACTGACGCTACCGCCTCTCAACGAGAGTCTCGCTCGTCGTCTTATTCGTTCCTCTCGAATCTATCGTTTTCTGAAAGAGAATAGCGATAAATTCGAGGATGATATGCAGCATCTGTGTGAATTGCTGATCCACCTGTCTCAACTAGTGGTCGATAACCCGGAGCTGCACACCCTGGAGATCAATCCGCTGCTAATCAATAAGCGCGGTATTCTGGCGATTGATGTCAGTATTTCTATGGGAGCTGCCTGTGGGTTGGCAATCTCTCCATATCCTGAGCAGCTTACTGAGACCACCCAACTCAAAAAGAGTAAGCGAGAGGTGGTTCTGAGGCCGATTAAAGGGGAGGATGAGCCAAATCATCTGGAGTTCTTTAAGAGTCTGAGCCCTGAGTCCATTCGTCTGCGTTACTTCTATAGTCGAGGGGTTCCTACCCACAGTGAGCTAGCGACCTGGACACAGATAGACTATGACCGCGAGATGGCTTTTATCGCTTCGGCCAAGCGACATGCTGCTCCGGGTTTCGAAACTCTCGGTGTAGTGCGCACCACCACCGATCCAGATAATATCCAGGCGGAGTTCGCGGTAGTGATTCGCGATGATCTTCAGGGTGAAGGGCTGGGACGGATGTTGATGGAAAAGATGATCAACTACTGCAAGGCCCAGGGCACTTTGGAAATTATGGGAAGTACTTTGCCGACCAATTTAGGGATGCAGGGCTTGGCCAAAAAGCTTGGTTTTGATAATAGTTATAATGCCGAAGAGGAGGTGGTCGAGATGAAGATGATGCTTAATGAACCCACCGAAGATTGGCAGATTCACCGACTGCAGCATTAATGCTGCAGTCGAGAACCGGAACTGGTACCGAAGAGTCTTAAACTTAAACTACATGTCGGGGCAATACATATCGTGCAGAGTATGAATCACTCTGCTGGCAGTATCTCCGGACAATGAGTAGTAGATGGTTTGAGATTCACGGCGGGTACTAACTAGTCCATCACGACGAAGCACTGCTAGGTGTTGAGATAGTGCTGACTGGCTGAGATCGAGGAATGAATTCAGTTCTGTGACTGATAGTTCTTTTCCATCCAAATAGCAAAGAATCAGTAATCGGTTTTCGTTCGCAAGTGCTTTCAGCAGCTGAGCTGCATCACGAGCATTCGAACGCATCAACTCTAGCGGTGTTTGTTGTTTTTGTTGTTGTAACACTCTGTCCAATTTGAAAACTCCTCTGACAACCAAGTATCCAATCTAGATCTGGCAATATACATGAACATAAAAACATGCTCAACGATAACTTATTAGTATAATCTAATCTAAAAGCCGTACAATAGCTAAGTGATAATGGCCGTAGCCATAAAACTCCCATTGTGAATAAGCTGAGTGAAATACTAGGTTAATCGACTATCTGGCTCCTTGATCTGTGTCAGGTGAGCCAGCGACTATGATTAATAGTGATTTTGAGAATTATTACTAACTTTTCTCATGCTGTCGATCTTAAATTAGCAATACCTACATAATCGGTACCTATATAGTAAAGAAAGTTCCGTTTGAGCTGCTTGATCGCCGGTGGTAAAGCCTAATCATTGCTATGTTAATAGCAGGGTAATCGTTCTATGTGCTGATGATTTAGGGAGGGCTGAAGATGAATCTGGTAGAAAAGATTCTAGTGCTGATCGAGTCAAAGGAGCAGGTGGAGCCGTTGCTGGCCAAGGCCAGACATTTGGCTACGGCAAGTGAAGCTAAATTGGAGCTGTTTTACTGTTGCTACAGCCAATCCCTTTCGTCGAAATACCTGTTCGACGAGGAACAAAAAAATCACGCCAAAATGGGCTTTATGCACGGGGTAGAAAAATGGCTCGAAGAGCTGGTCCAACAGTTACTGGCTGAAGGGATCGAGGCCTCTGCAGATGTATGCTGGGAACGACATATGGAACGGGGCATGCTGACTAAAATAGAGCGTTACGATCCTGACCTGGTTTTAAAGGATTGCCGCTACCATCATCGTTTAGATCAACATTTGTTTGGACATGTGGATTGGGAACTGATCCGCCACGCTAAGGTTCCGTTGTTGTTGGTGCGGCCCTCAGCTTGGAATCAGTGCCCAACCATAATAGCGGCCGTTGATCCCATTCATTCCCATGAAAAATCCACCACCATCGACATGCTCATTTTGAAAAGGTCAAAGCAGATCTGTGATTGGCTGCAGGGAAAGTTAAAAGTTTTTCATAGCTTTCAACCACTGCCCATGTCGGTCATTCTCGATGACACGCTGGTTTTAGACTATGAGCGGTTTCGCGATAAATTACGCAATACCCACCAACAGGCGTTAGAGGTATTGTTGGAGCAGTTTGGATTAGCGGAAGGTGTTGTGGAGGCCTATTTGGCGGAAGGGGATACCCACGCAGTACTGCCGGAATTTTTAGATAAGAACAATGCAGATGTTGTTGTCTTGGGAGCCGTAAATCGCAGTTCGTTGGACCGTTTCTTTATCGGCTCCACTTCGGAGATTACCTTAGATCACATTCACTGTGATGTACTGATCGTAAAAGATCTTGATCAGTAACAACGTTAAAATCTAGATCTTAAAGGTGGCCCAGATGGGACAATGATCCGAGGGCTTTTCCATGGCACGGATCTCATAGTCGATCCCCGTTTCTTCAATACAATCCATTAAAGGTGCAGTGGCCATGACAAGGTCTATCCGCAGTCCCCGTTTGGGTTCCCGGTTAAATCCCTTGCTCCGATAGTCAAACCAGCTGAAGCGGTCATCAGTATCCGGATTTTGTTGACGGAAGCTGTCCACCAATCCCCAGTCTTTCAGACGACCGAGCCATTCCCGTTCTTCCGGCTGAAAACTGGACTTTCCGGTGCGCAGCCAGCGCTTGCGGTTGTCTTCTCCGATGCCGATATCCACATCCTCGGGAGAGATATTCATATCACCAATCACCACCAGATTTTGCTGGTTCTGGTACTCCTGTTCGAGAAGATTTTGCAGATCCTGATAGAAGGCCCGCTTTGCCGGGAACTTGGTTTCATGGTGAATGCTTTCGCCCTGGGGAAAATAGCCGTTCATCACCGTAACGGTGTTGCCGATGTCGCTTTCATAGTCGCCAATTATCATCCGTCGCTGAGCATCGTCAACATCGCCAGGATAGCCCTTA
The DNA here is from genome assembly GCA_026196225.1 of Motiliproteus sp. Classification (GTDB taxonomy): domain Bacteria; phylum Pseudomonadota; class Gammaproteobacteria; order Pseudomonadales; family Balneatricaceae; genus Motiliproteus. Next base: position 32,599 of record JAPHRD010000130.1, on the reverse strand, counting down.
CGCAGAGATAGCGGTGGACGCTTGGAGATCAGGCATACCCCGTAATGTCCCTTTTGGCCGTGGAATTCGCAGTGATAACCCATCGCCTCAATAGCAGCCAGGGGGAACTCATCGTCATGGACTTTGGTCTCCTGTACGCCGATCACGTCAGGTTGGTGTTTTTCGATCAGCGCTTCCAGTTGGTGCAGGCGTGCGCGAATGCCATTGGTATTAAAAGAGACTATTTTCATATCTGTTTCCAAATCACTGAAACATTGCAGGTGGTAATGAGTCGGATAACTTAGCTGAAGGGCTGGTAATTGAAAATAGGTAGTCGATAGAATTTATCTATTGATCCGCTAGCCAGCCTTAATTGGCGATTCAGATTGAGTCTGAGTACATTGAGCGCTATTTTAACAATCTCGAATATTCAAGTGAGACAAGCATGACCTACGATTTCGACCTATTTGTTATTGGAGCTGGATCCGGTGGTGTGCGCGCCGCAAGGATGGCTGCGGCCCAGGGTGTAAAAGTTGCAGTGGCTGAAGACCGCTACATGGGAGGAACCTGTGTAAATGTGGGCTGTGTACCTAAGAAACTGTACGTCTACGCCTCTCACTACGGAGAGCAGTTCCATCAGGCGCAAGGATTTGGCTGGCAATCCCAGACGGCTCAGTTTGATTGGGCTACTTTACGGGACAATAAATCCAGCGAGATCGAACGCTTAAACGGAATCTATCAATCCCTGTTGGATAACTCCGGTGCGCAGATTATCAATGGTAGAGCCACCGTGACAGGCACCCACGAAGTGGAAGTGAATGGTCAACGCTACAGTGCAGAGCGAATTCTGATTGCAACCGGTGGTTGGCCTAGTGTTCCGGATATTCCTGGCAAAGAGTTTGTCACCACCTCAAACGAAGTGTTCGATCTGGCTTCTTTCCCCCAAAGGGTCCTGATTGTCGGTGGTGGTTACATCGCCGTAGAATTTGCCGGTATCTTTAATGGCCTTGGGGCTAAAACGACCCAACTCTACCGAGGGGATCTATTCCTTCGTGGATTCGATCAGGAGATCCGTACTTTCGTAGCCGATGAGATGAAGAAGAAAGGCGTGGATCTACGATTCAATATCAACGTTGAATCGATCCAAAAGCAGGCCGACGGCAGTTTAGAGGTGTTGCTCACCGATGGTTCGACCATGGAATTTGATTGTGTGCTCTATGCAACTGGCCGTCATCCCAATACCCAGGGTTTGGGATTGGAGGAGGCCGGTGTTGAGTTAAAACCCAACGGTTCCGTTAAAGTCGACAGCAATTTCCAAAGCAGCGTTGAGTCCATCTACGCGGTAGGGGATGTGATCGACCGGATGCAGCTGACGCCGGTTGCTTTGGCCGAGGGTATGCGTTTGGTACGTCATCTTTATACCAAGCCCGATACTAACCCTGAAGTGGACTACGACCTGATCGCCACGGCGGTATTTAGCCAACCCAATATTGGCACCGTGGGTCTATCGGAAGAGCAAGCCAAAGAGCGCTACGGTTGTGTCGACGTTTATAGCTCCAGTTTCCGGGCCCTAAAACACACCATCAGCGGCTCCGAAGAGCGTACGTTGATGAAGATGATCGTCGATAGTGAAAGTGATCGGGTAGTCGGTGTGCATATGGTGGGTGATGACGCCGGAGAGATTATTCAGGGCATCGCGGTTGCCATGAAGGCGGGTGCCAGCAAAGCTGATTTCGATCAGACCATTGGTATTCATCCCACTGCAGCAGAAGAATTTGTGACCATGCGTGAGCCTAGTCGACGCCACCGGGTTTAATCAATTTTGTTGATGTTCTAGTAAAATCCCCGCTGTTTCTGCAGCGGGGATTTTTTATTGCCTGAAGTTTTTTGCCGGTCATTAGTGACTTGATATTATTTTTTTTAACGTCCTAATATCTGGCATAAGTCATTTTTACCAGAGTGTTAATCGATTAGAATTACACCATTGGACCCTACATACCCCTGAATAATTTTGTTATACCTGTCCTTTAACGGTTTCGATGTGAAACACCAGATGTAAAAGATCAAAGGAGGTCGGGATGCTGAAAATGATGATGGCGATGGGGGCTGCCTCGGTTATGACTACCATGGTCTTGGCAGGTACCGCTTCACTCAGCCTTTATGGTATGCGGGCAGTTATGGATTCATCCACACAGAAGCGGAAGTCAGAAAAAGATCTGTCAGAGAAAACCCCAACGGAAAAGCAACGTCAGCTGACTTCGCCGCCGAAGTAAGATTGTCACCCATCGGATTGCGAAATATAGAAGCGTTTGATGCTCTAGATTAGGCTCGTTGCCGGGGTAAAATATTTGTTCGTTGAATCGCTGTTTTACGTTTAAATTGAAGTGTAAAGATTTTATGGCAACGCTATTTTGTTATGGAACCCTAGCATTACCCGGTGTGGTAAAACGGCTGATTGGTAGGGTGCCTGATGGAGTTCAGGCAAAATTGGAAAACTATGTGTGTAGGTGCATTCGCGATACCGATTTTCCAGCATTGGTTCCCCGCAAGAAATCTGAGGTGACAGGCACGCTGTACCGAAATCTCAGCCCCCAAGAGATACGCATTCTCGATGACTACGAAGGCCAGATGTATAAGCGTCAGCAGGTATGGGTTGAACTGGATCAGGGTAAGACCGAGCACTCATGGGTCTACGTGCTGAGAAGTCAGTACTATAGTAAGGTGCTGGAACAGCCTTGGGACGTCGAAAAATACCTTAGGTTCAGTCTAGAAAAGCGCGCGTAACAGCGCGAACCTGTCCCAGATAACTACTCCCGAACAGATTAAGATGATTGAGAAGGTGGTACAGGTTGTATAGGTCAGCCCGCTGTTGCCAGCCTTTAACCTCGGGTCTGTTTGCCTGATAGACATCATAAAATTTTTTACTAAAACCGCCGAACAGTCGGGTCATGGCCAGTTCGGCTTCTGCCCACCCCCAGTAGCAGGCTGGATCCACCAACACCGGTTCTCCCTCGCTACAATAAACATTTCCTGACCACAGATCTCCGTGGATTAGACAGGGAGACTGGTCAGGAATCCATCGTTTAAGTTGATTGCTCAATGATGTGATGTCGTCGAGATCTTGCGGTTTCAGTAACCCTTTTGCTGCCGCTAGTTGCGCTTGATAGCCAAGTCGGTGGTTGGCAAAAAACTGATAGCCATCGCTAGTTTGAGGATTGGGCTGGGGAGTTAAACCACAGAAGTTATCTTGGCCAAAACCAAAGCAGGGAGCGTTTAGCTGGTGTAGATCGGCGAGTTGCTCAGCCAGTTTTTTCCAATATCCTGGGTTTGTGGGTGAGGGTGAGGGTGTTAAATATTCCAGCAACAGCCCCTGATCGCATACGCCGATTACTTCAGGTACGCGTATAATTTTGCTGTTATGTAGGGCTATTAGCCCTTCTGCTTCTGCCTGGAAGAATCCAGGCGGGGGCGATGAATGGGTCTTTAGAAAATAGCTGTGCTTCTGGCAATCCACCCGATAGCACTGGTTGATGCAACCACCGGAAACCGACTCGATCTGTTGGGGATCAGCGCAGCCGAGAGTATGCAGCAAGTCGATGAGCTGCTTACCCAATGGCTACGCACCTATCTGTCGTTTTCGACAGTCCATGTTTAATGGCGAAACACCTCTTCATCACGGTAGTGACTGTCCAGCCAGCAACGGGGCAGGGGTTCTCCAGAGGGAAACACCAACGCATCCTTACGAACTGATTCCGGGTCCTGAAGTTCCTCACCGTTTTGAAACTGCACCTGGGTGCTGTTGGTGAAGGGATTAGTTAGTTCGGTCATATTGAGAATCTGCACCAAATGACCGCTATTGGCTTCTTTCAAAAACATACGAGATCTCCCACTGGTAGTGAAGAAGAGTTACGGAAGAGACCCATGCGCTCAACACGCCCGGTAAGTATGGGTCAGAAACCCCTGATTGTCTGCTGCAGTAAAACGGAGGGTATTCAGTTTAGGTTCAGGGGCGGAGGTTTAGGCTGAGGAATAGTCAAAGCCGGGGTGAACCAAGTTCCCTTCTTAAACCTCTAACCCATAGAGGTCCCTGGTTATTACGACGGGGTGTGGTCATGAAAAAATCGTTATTGTCTATTAAGGCAAGTAACCTACTTAACCATTCATGGTTTGGCATAGCGCTGCTTATTATCGTAACAGTCTGTTTCTCACTCTATTCTCGATCTGGGACGGCGGGGGATGTGGTGAGCATACGTTATGGTCATGGCCTCAGTACCTACCACGCACACAAATACAGCCACTATCGCGACCGTCATGGTAAGTCTTCCTATAAGCACAAATCAAAGCGCTACGGTAAGGACTACTCTAATCACTCACCCAAGTATAAAAAACACCGTAAATACCAGAATAAACACTACCGCAATAATCGCTATAACGACCGCTACGGCTACCGACTGCACTCTCCTCGTAGTTACAGCGAACGTAAATACTACGAACGCAAACACTACGAACGCAAACACGGCTATTCTGGCCGACTTGGGCTTAACTATCGATTTGGTAACGGCAGTATCTATTACAGTATTCCGCTGGATGGAGGTACTCGATCCAATCAGTACCAAAATGGCGGTTATTATCGTTGGTAAACCGCCTCGCCATAGCGCTATCGCTTTTTACGCCATTAATACTGGGAAGCAGTAGAAGCCTTGATTACAATCCCTTACCAATTTGATGGGGGAGTAACGAGCGTGTTGAGAAAGTTAAATAGGCAATTACTGACAATAGTTGCGAAATTATTGTTGCTGGTCTCAGCACTTTCAGCCAGCAGCGCCTATGGTGAGGTAACCGTTGTCGATGATATGGGGTTGAGGGTTACCCTTAAACAGCCGGCTCAACGAATTATCAGCCTTTCTCCCCATTCAACAGAGATGCTCTATAGCGCCGGTGCCGGCGATAAGGTCGTCGGCGTAGTCAGTTTTAGTAACTACCCCGAAGCAGCTACTCGATTGCCCCAGGTGGGCGGTTACCGCCAGATCGATTTGGAAGCGGTGTTGGCGCTACAACCGGATCTGGTCGTTGGGTGGCACAGCGGTAATCCCAAGGTGGCGATTGAGCGTATTCGATCATTGGGTATTCCGGTTTACCTAACAGAGCCCCGTGCCATCGAACAGATCGCCACCAATCTGGAACGACTGGGTAGCCTGACTGGTAGTGCTTTTGTAGCCAAAGCTAAAGCCGGCGATTTTCGTGCTCGGTTGCAATTTCTGCAGCAAACTTATCAGCACCGCACGCCGGTGAGCGTGTTCTACCAAGTGTGGAATGAGCCGCTGATGACTATCAACGGCGAGCATATGATCAACAGCTTGATCGAGCTCTGTGGTGGGAAAAATGTGTTCTCTGAGTTGCCGGCTATCGCTCCTACGATCAGTCGTGAATCGGTTTTAGCGGCAAATCCTGAGGTGATTGTGGCTAGCGGTATGAACGAAGAGCGTCCTGATTGGCTGGACCATTGGCGGAAGTGGTCGGGGTTAGAGGCTGTGCGTCGTAACAACCTGTTTTTTGTCCCACCGGATCTGTTACAACGGCAAACCGTACGGGTCATGGATGGTGCCGAGCAGCTCTGCAGTCATCTTCAGACCGCTCGCCGTTAGCACCTTCAACAAGAGCTATTATTTCTCCATTGATTTGCGTTGCCCAGTTACTGCTATAATCGCCGCCTAATCCGTAATTGCAGTGATGGCTTCAACTCTCGAGCCTGTGCAGATATTAGAGCTACCCTATGGCGCGCATTTTCCCCATTCTGCTGGTGTTATCGATCGCTTGCCTGCTGACCCTGGTGTTAAGTCTGTCGGTGGGTAGCTTGGCGATCCCTCTAGAAAATCTGCCGTCCTTACTCTTCAGCAGTCAACTTAGTGAACAAAGCTCATTGCATTACAACGTCGTGGTGGATCTGCGTTTACCGCGGACTCTGAGCGCCATGCTGGTGGGTGCAGAACTGGCTTTGGCGGGTTGTCTAATGCAGGTGCTGTTACGCAATCCGCTGGCCGATCCTTATGTCTTGGGTGTCTCCGGTGGTGCTTCGGTAGGGGCCCTGATTGCCATGCTATTGGGGTTGGCCGGTTGGCAGGTTTCAGGCAGTGCTTTGATTGGAGCGATTACCAATATGGTTTTGGTATTCGGTCTGGCTCACGGTCGCGGTAGTTGGTCACCAACCCGTTTGTTGTTAACCGGTGTGGTGATCGCTTCAGGCTGGGGGGCCATTATCTCTTTTCTGTTGTCGATTAGTCAGGACACCAGTTTGCGGGGAATGCTGTTCTGGTTGATGGGGGATCTTAGCAATACCGATCTTCCTGGTTGGGACAGCCTGTTAGCAATTATCTGTTTGTTAATCGCTTTTGCTATGGCGCGGCCACTGAATCTGATGGTACGCGGTGAGATGCAGGCCCGTGCTCTGGGTGTCTCTCCCTATCCGCTGCAAATATGCCTCTATCTTCTGGCGTCCTTGCTCACCGCGATGGCAGTAACACGGGGTGGCAATATCGGTTTTATCGGTTTAGTTGTACCTCATATTCTTCGACAACTTATCGGTTCCGATCACCGTCTGTTGCTACCTGCATCTGTGCTGGCTGGCGGATTGCTATTGATGTTGGCAGACACCTTTGCTCGCACAGGATTAGCCCCTCAACAACTGCCTGTGGGTGTGATAACCGCCATGATCGGTGTGCCGTTGTTTCTCTTTGTGTTACAACGTCGGAGCCGGAGCGGGCAGTTATGAGTTTGCTACAGGCCGAGAATCTCAGTGTTGCCATTGGCGGCCGGGTGCTGTGTCGCGAGGTTAATCTTTCTCTGGGGGCGACTCAGATTTGGGGATTACTCGGTGGCAATGGCGTTGGTAAAACCACGTTGTTGCACACCTTGGCGGGTCTTCGCATCGCAGATGCCGGCGAGCTGCACCTAGGTGGCAAGCCGATAGGGCAGGTCCATAGCAAGCAGCGAGCCCAACAAATGGGCGTGTTGCTGCAGGAGGATCAAAGTAGTTTTCCCGCCACCGTGATGGAATCAGTACTGATGGGACGCCACCCCCATCTTGCATCCTGGCAGTGGGAGACTGCTCAAGACCGACAGATCGCTGAACAGGCACTGCAACAGGTCGAGCTTGCAGAGCTGGCGGATCGTCAGATTGATGAATTGTCTGGCGGTGAGCGGCAACGGTTGAAGCTAGCTACCTTGCTAGTCCAGTCTCCAAGTATCTGGTTGCTGGATGAACCCACCAATCATCTTGATCTCAATCACCGTATCCAATTGATTACCGCGCTGGTCACTCAGGTAAAAGAGCAGGCGGGAACGCTACTGATGAGTTTACACGATCTGCAATTAGCCCATCGTTTTTGCGATCGACTGGTGTGCATCTTTACCGACGGTTCCACCCGCCAAGGCAGTGTTGAAGAGCTGATGCAGCCAGAAATTCTTAGTGAGCTTTATCAATACCCCATCCAACGGCTGGAAACCGAAGCGGGGCCGGTTTTTCTGCCTCGATGATCTAATCTTTTCTTGCTTTGCCTGGGGCGGTTCAATATGATGCGCCTACTCTTCGCAGCACCCACACTATCTTGTGTTTTTAAATCTAGTGTTGGCTATCAGGGAACCTGGTGTGAATCCAGGACTGTCGCGCAGCGGTATGGGAGAACGAGGGCCACCGACATTTGTCAGGCACTGCTAAAAACTGTTCGATAATTTGAATAGTTGTAGCGGCAAGCCGTGGTCTAAGGTGATCGATCAATCGATCTTGCTCCTAAGTCCGAATACCTGAAGAAGAGTGGAGCCCTGAAACCTATGGGCTTCGACCTGAGCCTCGCGAAAAGGTAACAGGGTAGTAGCCCGTTCTCCAGGTATCTGCCTTCTGATTTCTCTTCTTTGCGTCGCTCGGCTGCCAATATGGCCGTGGTGTACCTATTTCTAAACCACGTTAATTGATTACCGCGTTAGCAGGTACCTTCTGGTGCGAGCCATGAGGATAATTGGGAAGCCGGTGCGTGCATGCACAATTCCGGCGCTGCCCCCGCAACGGTAGACGAATCGCGCGACTCTGTCGTCAGGAGCCGGCTGAAAAATGCTATTTTTCAGCACTCCAGGGAGAGTGGAAGTTCACTGGTTAAGCTAGTCCTATGATTAGCGACTGGGAAGAGTTCCTCTCATTAGTTCCCTTTCGTAAGCCCGGATACCGACCTGACAACGCAATGGGCGATGTCGCATTTGCGGCATTTAAACCAAGCAGTGCGCGGGTGTGCACACGTAAGGTCTTTCAAATGAACATTAAATCCAGGCTACCTCTGTTAGCCTTTGCCGTCTCTCCAATTTTCGTGGCTACTTCTCAGGCTGCAGAACAAGTCGATAAGGTGGTGGTTACTGCTACTAAATCGGCTGAAACTATAGATCAAACACTAGTACCCGTAAGCGTTATTAGCCGTGAAGATATTGACCGCAGTCCTGCAGCCAATATCCAAGAACTCCTGGCGACAACGCCTGGGTTGGATATCAGCAGCAACGGCGGCCACGGTAAAACCAGCAGCATCTTTCTGCGTGGTACTTCCAACGATCACGTGTTGGTATTGATTGACGGTATCAAGTTTGGTTCTGCTACATCTGGAACCGCATCTATCGAACAGATACCGTTGAACCAGGTTGAACGAATTGAGATCGTTCGCGGTCCCCGATCCAGTCTTTATGGCTCTGAGGCGCTAGGTGGAGTCATCCAGATTTTCACCCGTAAAGGTGCTCAAGAACTGACTCCGACTGCCAGTTTCCGCGCAGGCAATTTGGGTACACGAGAAGTTAACGGTTCCATTCGCGGTGGCAATGAATCTACTCAGTTTGGCATCACCGTTGGCCATTTTGAAACCGACGGCGTTGATGTGTTGCCTGGCAATAACACCGACAAGGATGGTTACGAAAATAACTCGTTGTCTGCCAGCTTACGTTCTGAATTGAGCGATGATTTTGAGTTGTCGCTGACATTTATGCGCACCCAGAGCGACAATGAGTTTGATAACAGCACCAGCAGTGATCGTACCAGCGATGGTGTTCAGCAGTTAATCGGCGGAAAATTGATTTACCAGGCCAACGATGATTTGGATATCAGTCTCCAGCTTGCCGAAAGCCGTGATGAGTCAGATGACATCACCGATGGCGTTGTAACCAGTGTTTTTGATACCCGTCGTCGTACTGCAGATCTTCAAGCTGATTACTACCTGAACGATTCCAACACCCTGACGTTGGGAGCTGGTTTTGAAGAGGAAGAGGTTTCTGCCACTACGCTATTTACCGATGACTCCAGAGATCAGCACTCGCTGTACGGTCAATGGCAATCTCAATGGGATCGCTTTGATCTGCTGATGGGGTTGCGCTCAGATGATTACGATGCGTTTGGCCGTCACAATACCGGCAGCTTGAATGTTGGATACAGTTTGGGAGAAGGGCGGAAACTGCTGGTTTCTTACGGAGAAGGATTTCACGTTCCTACATTCAATGATCTGTTCTTCCCGTTTACAGACTTCGGATTTGGCTTTACCTATCAGGGAAATCCGAATTTGAAACCTGAAGAATCTAAGTCTTACGAGATCGGCTACCAGCACTATGGAGTTAATGGTTTCTGGGCAGTTCGAGTATTCCGTACTGAGATCGATAATCTGATCAATTTGTCCGGCACAATGCCCACTAATTTGGATTCAGCGCTGATTAAGGGGATCGAATTTGAACTGGGTACCAATGTTGCGGAATGGGATCTTAAATTCAGCACCACGTTGTTAGATGCCACTGACGAGAATACCGGTAATGTGCTGCTGCGTCGGGCGGAAAGAACAGCTCAGTTGGACCTCAGTCGTCACTACGGTGTTTGGACTACGGGCATCAGCTTCTTAGCCCAGAGCCATCGCTACAATGATACCGGCAATACTCAGCGTCTTCCGGGTTACGGCGTGACGAATCTGAAAGTTCGCTACCGCGTTGATAAGGACTGGTCTCTCACTGCGAGTGTAAATGACCTGTTCGATCGCGATCCCACCACCGCAGCAGCGTTTGGTGGAAATCCACTCTACAATACACCGGGTCGCACCTTCTTGTTTGGTGTGGATTACGGAATCTAGGCAGATCGATGAAGGGCTACTTCGCAATTGACGGTATCGGTCCATGGCTGCTTTGCTCAGCTTTGGCACACGGTGTCTTGGTTTCGGAGTTGCCCTGGTTTGATTCGTCAGCAGAGATTGCCGTCAGCAGCGGCAGCGGCCCCCTTCATGTATCTTTGGTGACTCCTGTACCCTCGCAGGAATCGGAAAAAGTAACGGAAACCAAATCAATTTCTAATCTTACGCCCCCTATACCGTCCCATGATTCGGTTAAAAAGCAACGAGTTCAGAGTGCTACTGCGGAAGTCGCTAAGGTAGTTTCCAGCACTTCTCAAACCGCTTCGTTTGCAGTGTTACAACCTGTGTTGAATACCAAGTCCGATACTGGGGATTTCTCGTTGAGCAGGGAAGAGAACTCCAAAGTTCAGGAAAACAGTGCTCACCGGATTTCGATGCCTAAAAACTCGAACTCCAAGCTGCCAGAAAGAACCAAGCCAGCGAAAATGGCCAAGGCTGAGAAAAAACCTGTCCAAACGATAGAGCATACCGACCGCAGGGCAAAGTTAGACAATTCCCAGTCCAAGCCAGAACCGATTGTGGTTGCCGAACAGTTACCAGCGAACCCTGTTGTCCCGGTTAAACCCAAGCCGGCTACTTCCATCTCTTCGATTCAGGAGATAGCAGAAGACAATTCCACCCCCAGTGCTGAAACTTCACCAATAGCCTCTGCAGTAGAATCTTTGGATTCAACCGGTGCAGGGCTCGTAACGGGTCAGGATCACTGGAAACGGCAGGCAAAAGGCGCACTGGCGTTGGCGCTGGGGGAAAGGTTTTCTTATCCCAGAAAAGCGCGCAAGCGCAACTGGCAAGGTGAGGTTTTATTGCAAGTCAGTTTGAACATTGATGGTAGTATCAGCCAAGTACAGCTCGTGCAGAGTTCCGGGCACGGATTACTGGATCGCGATGCAATTCGCAGCATTGAATCAATTGGTCAGCTTGCCCTTGCTGAACTGGACCGGGAGCTGCAAATACAGATCCCGGTCAGTTACCAACTGACAGATCGTTAAACGGGAGTAATCTCTGTTTTAGATCTAGAGAGACTTGTTCACTTCATGATTGGGATGGGTCTTTATAAAGTGTACCAGTACCTGTTTCAGTTCTGATTCATGGGATTTATTACCTTCGGCCTGGGCCTGACGGATATCGTCGATAATCATCCGTCGAATCATTCGCTCACCACCTTTTTTCTGCACCAGAAATCCACCGGTAGCCAAAGCATGTATTGAATCGCTGTGCTCGTATTCGGCGATAGCATCGATCTCTTCCTGTGTAAGATCACACATGTCGAGACAGTCTTGGTAAGTCAACATCGTGGAGCCTCATAAATCGATTTGCGGGGTTAGATTTAGAATAGACCGAAACGGCGCTTATAAATTGAATAAAATTCAGCAGCGCTGACTAATGTGTGAATGATTGTGAAGCGCTTCCCGATGCACTGGGAGAGAGTTTTGCATCGGGAAGCAGATAGCTCAAATGGTCTTAATCTAGAAAACTACTGAAGATGAAATTGGCCTTGGTAGTGACTGACCATCTCTTGAACAGAAGGCAGGTCTTCTTTACCCACCAAGCTGCAGTAACCTTGGGCTAGATAATCAAAACGCTCTTTGAGTTGTTGGTCGTTCAGATGCTGGGTGCGCACTTCCCAGTGAAGGTGATCCATATCCAGGCGCATTTTGCTCGAAAGGTGCTCGAGATTCATACTGCTACCTCCTCCGTCATATTATTATCGTTTTTCGGCGGTCTCCGTGACCTCGGGACTGAAAATCAGATATCCGTAAAAGTATAGTACAAATAATGATCAGCAGTATCAATGTGAACTATATGGGTATTATTGGGTGCGTTGTCTGGGAGCGTAAAAATGAGGGTTAACGTTTGCGTTGGGTGATTAGCAATTGGCCATTCTTTTGATTCAGTTCCAGATTGGTGAGGGCGCTCATACCGAGCAAGATTTCACCATCCATGTGAGGATTGATGCTGGCACGGACGTTAGATAACTGAATGGGTCCCAGCTGCAATTGTCGGATTGTTGTCTGGTAAACCTCGATAGATCCATTGGCGGTGTTAACCCAGTTCTTGCGGCCCTTTTTAAGCCCCAGTGACTGTGCTAATTCCTCTGGAACTACCACCGATGTGGCTCCGGTATCCAAGAGAAAGCGCACAGGTTGCTGGTTGATTTTTCCGGGAGCTAAATAGTGACCGTAACGATTAGCGTCCAGCAGGATCTGGCGCTGCTCCGATGTTTCTGAGCTTTGGAGCTGTTGGTTAGGATGGTAGAGCCTGTCTTCCCGAGCACTAAACAGGGTAATCAGACCGGCCAAAACCAATACCCAGAAAACCATCCACATTCCCTGGCCGATGCGTTTCCCCGGAGCTGTACTGTTTGGATCACTCATGACTGACTATAGTATCCCAATGTCTTGATACCGATATACTGATAAATGGCCGGACTACTAACAACGACTCGTTAAATCAAAGAGAGTTCCGGAGTTTCCTTTATGCTGGAAGAGGTTGAAGTTTGTTGCCCGTACTGCGGTGAAGGGTTTTCTACAGCGGTTGATTGTAGTCTTGAGCAGCAGAGTTACTACGAGGATTGCCAGGTTTGTTGCGCCCCGATCCTATTCCAGGTGAATTGTGATCATCGAGGGGCGCTGCTAACACTGGAAGTCAAAACCGACAGTGAGTAGTGATCTAACAGGGATTACTTACGTTTCTCTTTTATCACCTTTTTAAGGTGGGTTTTCATTTTCATATCCGACACCATGACATGGTCCAGCACCCAACTTCTTAATAGCTGAACTATCTCCTCCAAATTAACATCTTGGGTTTCTGTATCGGTTTCTGTATCGGTTTCTGGAGATGCATAAGGGTCATAGTCTTCAACAGAAAGATCATCGTCTTCGCTTGAGAGATCAACACTCTTAGATGTTTCTGCGGGAGATTCCTGGAGATGCTTTTTCAACTCGAGTAGTTGGTTAAGTATCTCCTGGTGTTCCTCATGGTGCTGCTTGGCTAAGGGATAGCCCATCTTGCGCTGGATCTGTTCCTCATGGCGAAAGTGCTGCTTGGTGTAATCCAGCAATTGATCCAAAAACATCTGCATCAGCTTCTGGCCATCGTCGAGCTTTAATGCCAGCTCGACGCTATTAACCAGGCAAAACAGGTATTTATGTTCGTTGTCGATGACTTCGATGCCAACGGACATCTCCTCTTTCCAAAGGATCGGCACGGGTGTATGGCTCCTGGCTAAATTAGATGACAGAGCCCCATATCATCGGTTGCTTGCCGGGGCCCGTCAATGTAACTAATTGATGATAATCAGTTTTCGGTGCTGATTGCCTGGATTGCTGTCAGAGCGATGGTAAAGACGATATCTTCAACCAAAGCTCCGCGAGACAAGTCATTGACCGGTTTGCGCATGCCCTGCAGCATCGGTCCGATGCTGATTACGTCGGCACTTCGTTGAACCGCTTTGTAAGTGGTGTTACCGGTATTGAGATCGGGGAACACAAAAACGGTGGCTCGACCCGCGACGGAACTGTCTGGGGCTTTGCTAAGAGCTACGTTTTCCATAATAGCTGCATCGTATTGCAGGGGGCCATCGATCAGCAGATCGGGACGTTTTTGTTTAGCGATGCGGGTGGCTTCGACAACCTTTTCCACATCACGGCCCTGACCTGATCCCATGGTGGAGTAGCTGATCATCGCTACCCGCGGCGGTATGCCAAAGGATTGGGCAGAATCGGCGCTCTGAATGGCGATATCTGCTAGTTCTTCGGCATTGGGATCCGGATTAATGGCGCAGTCACCGTATACCAGTACCTGGCTTGGCAGGCACATAAAGAAGATCGACGATACCAGATTGGTTCCCGGCGCTGTTTTAATCAGCTGCAGGGGAGGACGGATAGTATTGGCGGTGGTATTGACCGCACCACTGACCAGTCCATCGACATGATCCATCTCCAGCATCATGGTGCCCAGCACTACGTTATCTTTCAAAGCCTCGTCGGCGATGATAGGAGTCATTCCTTTGTGCTGACGCAGTTCTACCAAGCGCTCAACGTAATGGCTGCGGATCTTTTCAGGATCAAAAACTTCAACACCTTCCGCCAATTCCACCCCCAAGCCTTCTGACAGACGTTGAACCTCTTCAGGATCCCCCAGCAAGACGCAGCGGGCGATACCGCGCATGGCGCAGATGGAAGCAGCCTTGATAGTTCGAGGTTCGTTTCCTTCAGGCAGGACAATGGTTTTCTTGGCCGCACGAGCCCGTTCCAATAGCTGGTAACGGAAAGCTGGTGGTGACAGGCGACGCTCGTGGTTTACTTGGCAGAGGGAAACCAGCGCTGCGGCATCCATGTAGCTGGCGGTAATATTCTTGACCCGGTCGATGCGTTCCTGGTCGTCCACCGGTACTTCGCGGTTAAAGCGCGGGAAGTTCATGGCGGTCTGCCAAACGTCGTCGTCGGTAGCCAGAATCGGCAAGCCCATAGCCATAGCACTGCCACAGAGCTTGAGAATCTCTTCATCCGGTTGATAGCCACCGGTCAGTACCAAGGCTGCTAAATCTATACCGTTGAGGGTAGCCAGACAGGCTGCCAGAACGATGTCGTTGCGATCCCCGGGGGTGAAGATCAGCGCGCCGGGTTTTAGATCAGGAACCGTATGGGCGACGTTTCGGGCACAGATGGTGACGCTTTTAACCCGACGTTTGTCCATATCACCGGTATTGATGATATTTGCCTCTAGGAACTCGGCGATATCGCTGACCCGTGGAGTCACTAACCGTGAACGCCAAGGGATACAGCCGAATAGTTTGAAATCTTCGTTAAACAGGGTGCAATGACTGCGGACGGTTGCTTCATCGATTGAATACTGGGTTTCACGGTCGCCAAGCAGGACATGATCTGCCCTTAAATGGCCATCGCGATCGATAGGAGCGCCCAGCAGGTTCAGTACGCATCCAACCACGTTCTTGTTGTTAACACCGCCGTAGGCGCGGGCAGTAATGTCGATATGATCCTGAAGGGCATCAGGGCCGTCAGCGCCGGGGGCTGCTACCAGAATAACGTCAGCATCCAGGGCCTTAACGATATCTTTGTTAATTCGAGTCGCGTAAGGCTGGTTACGGGTAGGCACCATCCCTTCGATAATGATGGCGTCATGATCACCGTTGCAGCTTTTTTCGAAACGGGCGACCAGTTCTTCGAGTAACTCATCACCTTTATCCTGGCTGACCAGGTGTTCCGCATCACGGATGTCGATGGGCGTTGCGATGGGTTCATTACAGGCGGATGCCAGCATGCTGACGGATCGATCCCCCTGATCATCACCGGCTAGGGGCTGGGAGATAGGCTTAAAGAAGTGAACCTTAAGGCCCTGGCACTCCAGAGCATGAAACAGACCTAAAACTGTCGTCGTTAGACCGGTTCCTAAACCTGTAGGAACCACCATAAATACTTGTGCCACGTTTTCGTCTCTTAATAAAACAGGAATGGGGCCACTTTCAAAGATCGATTTGGAGACCCGAGAGAAATAGACCGGAACGGAACTATGCTACCCATCCGATATGACAGAATCAGGTGTAAAAAAGCACCTTAATCAGGATTTCAGCGTTGGAATCGGTGTCACTGAAATATCGGGTTTTATAGTTGTTGGTGGGATGGAGGTATTGTACCTAAGTTTAATAAGGAAAATATGATAAATAAGGAAATATTACCGATAACCCGGGGGCATAGCGTTACTATCAGCTATACCCTGAGCCAGATCAGCTAAATAAACGGAAAAGATTATACATCGGAGAGTAATTTCTTAACGCTCTCGACTTTATCATCCATCGATTGATCACGGTCGGTGCGGGTACCGATTCGCATGGAGGTGTTTATCCGTGCTGCGCCCATTTCATGGACGGTTTCGTGACAGCGTTTTACTGCCGCAAATACCTCATCCCAGTCGCCTTCCACATTGGTCCCGTAGGCGTGCATGCGATGGTCCAAACCGGAATCTTTAAAAACTTTCTGGCAGGCGGCGACATATTTGGAAACAGATAAACCGACGCCCATGGGAACTACACACAGATCGATCATTACTTTCATGATGCTTACTCTTTAGTTGTTACAGTGTTTGAGCAACAGGTCTTTGGCCTGATTGATTTTGCTGGCCAAGTAGTTACTTCCGCCTTTGTCGGGGTGCAGGCGTACCATCATCCGCTTGTGTGCTTGAATGATAGCATCGCGGCTGGCCCCAGGCTTTAATCCAAGTACCTCCCAAGCCTCATCCAGCGACAGTTCTCCATTGGAGCTGTTTGAGCCTGTGGATTGACCGGTGTTGCCTTGATGATAACGCTGCCAGTGTTCAGCGCAGTGGCGTTGAATATAGGAGTCCAGCAAACGTACTGCTTCCGCGTCATTGGCTTCGCAAAGCTGATAAAAGCTTGCCAGTTCTCGCATAGACAACTGGTGCAGTTTATGACCATTCAACGGCCCTTTTATAATCACTCCCTCCATCGTACCGCTATCGTGATCCAGGGTCATTTGCAGATAATCGGTATTCACTTCCGACTGCTGACCGCTGCTACGCTGGCTGTTTTGCTTTTGCTGTCGAGCCTGGGCAAGTGTAGGCAATAGGAAACGTAACAATGGCAGCAGCAGGGGGAGCAGTCGCCTCATGAAGGGGAGTAACCCAGCAAGCAAACCGAGCAGCCAATGCAGACGACCGGTCATCGCCAAATAAATCAGGATGAGTGCTAGTGCAATAAGGCCGATGCGACGGAGAAACCCCGGGCCGTATTTGGGGGCGCGCTGTAAAAACATCCGAACCCCAATGTATATCAGGGCTGCAAAAAGAATTAGAAACACTAGGTTCAAAGCGAAGACTTCCCGAGTTGATGGCTTAGACGTTTGACCGCTTCTGATTGACTGGCCATTTTCTCCAAGGCCGGACTCCCGCCGCTGGCGTATACCGCAACGGCATTTAATAATTCTCCCAGTTGGTGCGGACTGTTGATGTCGAAATGGCAGTGAGCACCGTGGCTGAGCCGAGCGATCTGCTTAAATCCCCGCAGGGCATTGATGTCGTTTCCTTCCTGGAATAGAAAAACCGGTACGCCCAGCAACCCCAATTCTCCGGCTAGTTGGCAGAGGTCGTCAATAGGTTCCTCGATGCAGTCACCCACCAGCACTAAAGCATGGATGGCTTGGCGTTGATGTTCGGCGATGGCATGGTTCAGAACGCGACGGATTTGGGTGTGGCCACCGAGACAACTGACGGTCAGCATCGCTTTCAGCAAGCGATCAGCGTTGTCGTGCCAGGGGCTGATACGGAACTCGTCGTAGCCACGGTAAAAACAGAGTTGTACATCGAGACCGCCCAAACCACGGGTCTGGCTAAACATATCCCCCTGCAGTTGGCAGGCTCGATCCCAGGTGGGTTGACGACTGGCTGTCGCATCCATGGCAAACAGTAAGCGACCGCGTCCCGTACGATAGAGACTCGGAGTCTGTTTTACGTCAGCTAGAAAGCGATCGATGTCACCGCTGTTAGACTGTTTTGCAGGGGGCTTACTGTGAGTCATTTGATCAATCCGTTACCTTTAGCTCTATGATTCATAGAAAGAGCAGAGGTTCTTGTTATATCTAAATAAAATTCTAGTTAATTTTCTATCATCACAGTAGCTGTTAGCTTACATCAGTTCTACAAGGATACGATCAGATGTCACTATCAAATGCAGATGTACAACAGTGCCAGGGCTTGCTTGAACAGAAATTTCAACAGCTCCGGGAGGATCTTGCCCAGGCTGAGCAGAGTTGTCAGCCAGTTAGTTTGGATCAAAGCAAAGTAGGCCGGGTATCGCGGGTGGACGCCATCCAGCAGCAACAGTTGGCTAAGGCGGGGCTACAGGCGTTAAAAAATGAACTGAGGTTAGTGGAACGGGCGCAGCTAAGGGTAGAGCAGGGGGAGTATGGCGAATGTCTGGAGTGTGGCGAAGACATTGCGGTAAAACGCCTTCAAGCGCGACCTGAAACTCCTTATTGCTTGGAGTGTCAGGCGAGCTTGGAGGATTGATTGGGCGTTGGTTCGGAATTGTTTCGAAATCGCTTCGGAATTGCTTCGGGCTGAAGCCAGATCAATAAGACCTAGCTGCGTTCTGCCTGGCGCTCAGCCAGACGCTCTTCCAGTGTGACCTTCAACAGTTTGTACAAACGAATAGAGGCTTCGATCTCATCTTTACGGTTGGTCAAACTCTCAATATTCAGGCCGATTGGGATATCCAATGGCAGACAGGCGTCGAGAATACGGTCCAGATTGTTCCTGCAGATGCGAATGGATTCTCCCAGTGGGTTGGCCGCTTCGATAATCTGATCGCGGGTTTCAGCCGGTACTGAAATACCAAGCCACTGCATAAATTCCAGTGTTTTAGCACTACCGCAAGGAGTAAAGGTAAGGATGATCCGTTGAGGCTGTTGGCCGTTGTTTTTGCACAGTTCGCCGTAACTGCTCAGCAGGTCGACGGTAGCATCAGCGTCGTAAACTGCTTGGGAAACAAAGAACTGGCAACCGTTGCTGCTCTTATCGTATATACGCTGGTGTTCATTGCCTTTTTTAGCATGGCGTTCAGCAATGGTAACTCCGCCAAGATTGAACGGCAGTTGGTGGTTACCGATCTCATCGTAGGCATCGGTCAGAGATAGCTTAATGTCAGCACTTTGCGAAGGGCTACCCACTAAAACCAGATCTCGCACGCCATAGACATTCCAGGCATCTTCCAACCAGCTGCGAAAATCCTGGCGATCTCGTTGTGAAACACTCTTGTAAGTGATCATCGGCAAGCCGCTTTTGTCACCCAGTAGCTTGGAATAGGCGCGAGGATCCTTAGTGCCGATAAAGGGGAAAGGGCGAGGCTTATCGATACGGGCGCTTTCGTCCTGAATGTCGTAAACGATCAAACCATCAAAATCGATATGTGCCAGACGCTCCAGTAGCTTGTCTGCGATCTCTGCCATCTGCATATCATCGGTACTGGCCTTGGGAGGGGTAGTACCAACGAAATAGACCCCTTGGGAAGGATCTGCGAATTTTGTCTGCAGAGAGCTGTTCATGTCGTTTTCACTTATTTTCATTAATCAAAATTCAGGCAAACCAGAATGCCTTAGATAATGGCTAGGGATTATATCTTGTCGGTTTAACCTAAGTGACGGTAATTTTGCGAAAAATTCTCATCTTTAGTTGAATAATTTTATTGGTCACCAGCGACCAATGGGAGTAATTGCCGGGTTTTTTAACTTTGGCTACACTAGGACCTATGTTGATCTTTATTCAAACAAACAATAAAAGAGCTGAGAAGCGCTTGGCTGCGGCTGTCTTAACCATCATCACGCTGATCAGCAGTGGCTGTATGACTGCTAAACCCCCGCAAGAATTTCTTGGGAACTACAAAGTTGCATTACCCTCCAGCGACGAATTTCATGTCTGTAGCCGATTTGGTTGCGACAACATTACTCAGATCCGTTACAGCCAAGATCAATGGCAGCAGCTGCAGGCTATTTTTGTGCCGCCATCCACCGACTCCCTCGAAGAACGTCAGCGCATAGGTACCGCCATCGGATTGATGGAGCAGTTTACTGGCAAGTTGGCCAATACCTATAACGATCAAGCGAAAAACGACGGTTGGTTAGCGGGAGGATCGCAACTGGACTGTATCGCTGAATCAGCTAATACCACTGTTGCGTTGATGCAATTGCAGCAGCGGGGATGGCTACGTTTCCATGACATACTTTACCCCTCACACCGTGGTCTGCTGTCTCTGCAGGCCCCTCATAATGCCGCCACCATCAAAGACCGCCAAAACGGTGCCAGTTATGTGGTTGATTCCTGGTTTTTTGCCAATGGTGTTGAGCCGACAATTGTTACCACCGAGCGCTGGAAGTCAGGTTACGATCCTAACTGAGCAGCCAGTAAATACTGCGTTCTAGTCAAAAATCGCAGCGGTTTTTTTTATTGCAGATTGCTGTAACATCGGCCCAACTAATGGGTCTACAGAGCTGCAAATTTTCGAGTTTTAATCGTGCGATCAGATATTAACCAGCAACCACCGACCTTGGTGATTTTGTGTAAGCGTCCCAAGCTTAACCAGGGCAAACAGCGACTGGCGGCTACTTTGGGTGCCGAGCCTACTGTCGGCTTGGCGAAGTGCTTCTTAAACTGTGCGCTGGAAGACGCGGCTCAGTGGCCCGGCAATGTCGTGTTATCACCCTCCAGCGTCGAAGACCTTCAATGGGCACAGGTGCTAATGGCTGACGCCCAGGTTATTCCACAACATTCAGGAAACCTGGGTGAACGGTTAATGCAGGTCGATCAGGAGCTTCGCAGACAAGGCCATCAGCAGCTTCTGTTTATCGGCACCGATGCGCCGGCGCTGTCAGATTTGCATTATCAAGCGGCTATTCATGGCCTGCAGCAAACCGACGTGGTGTTAAGTGCTGCCAGTGATGGCGGCGTCACCATGATGGGCTCCTCACAGCCCTGGCCCGATATTATCGACCTGCCCTGGAGTACAGAAGACCTGGGTAGCGCACTTAAATCCTGTTGTCAGCAAAACGGACAGCAGGTGGAATACATCCCCCCCAGTTACGATGTCGACGTAGAAGCGGATCTGCGTCGTTTGGCCGATGACCTATATCAGGATCAACGGCCCGCTCGACAGCAGCTGTTGCAACAATTGCTGACACTGAACCTTGAAGAGAGACAACTATGCACGAACAGGTAAAAGACTATTACGGTAAGGTACTGAACGGTTCCGACGATCTGCAGACCAACGCCTGCTGTACCGATACCGATCTACCTAGTTACCTCAAGAAAACCCTGGTCAAGATCCATGACGAAGTGCTGACCCGCTATTACGGTTGCGGTCTTGTTAGCCCTCAACAACTGCCGGGCTGTCGTATTCTTGACCTGGGCAGCGGCTCCGGTCGTGATGTTTATGTGTTGTCCAGTTTTGTTGGTGAACAGGGTTCGGTAGTCGGTGTGGATATGACCGATGAGCAGTTGGATGTGGCCCGCCGTCATCAAGACTACCATGCCGAACAGTTTGGCTATGCCAACAGTAACGTAGAGTTCCGCAAGGGCTATATTGAAAAGCTGGACGAGTTGGGTTATCCCGACAATAGTTTCGATATCATCGTTTCCAATTGTGTGATCAATCTGTCTCCTGATAAAGAAGCCGTGCTGCGCGAAGCCTACCGCATGCTTAAGCCAGGCGGTGAACTCTACTTCTCCGATGTCTACGCTGATCGTCGTGTGCCAACCGAACTGGTGAACGACCCGGTCCTGTACGGCGAGTGTCTCAGCGGTGCCCTGTACTGGAACGATTTCCACAACCTGGCTAAGAAGGCTGGTTTTATCGACCCGCGTCTGGTTGAAGATCGGCCCATCACTATCGACAACCCACGCATCGAAGCGCGCATCGGCCATATCAATTTCTTTTCCGCTACCTATCGACTGTTCAAGCTTCCAGAGCTGGAAAGCCACTGCGAAGACTACGGTCAGGCGGTGATCTACAAAGGCACGGTAGAACATTGCCCCGAGAAGTTTATGTTAGATAAACACCATCTAATCGAACGTGGCAAAATCTTCCCTGTGTGCGGCAACACCTTTCGTATGCTGCACGATACTCGCTTCTGTGAGCACTTTGATTTCTTCGGCAGCTGGGATACCCATTACGGTATCTTCGACGGTTGCGGCACTGCTTTGCCATTCGATCAAGATCAGGGAGGTTGTGGAGATAGCGGTGATAGCTCCGGTGGATGTTGTTAATGGATGCTCGCAGCGATCTGCAACTGATCGAGACCCGCAGCGAAAACTGGTATCGCACACCGGAAGGAGAGGATCGTGGTTATATCGATCCTTTCACCCTACGGGAACTTTGGTTCCATACCGGCACTGCTTGTAATCTGGCCTGTCCCTTCTGTCTGGAGGGCTCCGGGCCTGCTGATAAACGTCTGCAGCTGGTTAAGTTTGATGACGTCAAACCCCTTATCGATGAGGCTCTGGAGCTGGGTGTTGAACAGTTTTCCTTTACCGGCGGCGAGCCCTTTCTGGCTAAGGATCTGATCAAGATCCTGGAATATGCCTCGCGTTTCCGCTCCTGCTTGGTGCTGAGCAACGCTACTGAACCACTGCAGCGACGGATGAAAAAACTGCTGCCGTTGAAAGATTCAGAGCACCCCATCAGCTTCCGCATCAGTATTGATCATGTGGAACAAGCACGTCACGATGAGGGTCGAGGCGAGGGCAGTTTTGTCAAAGCGCTTGAGGGTATGAAAATGCTGGTGGACGCCGGTTTTCATATCTCTCTGGCCCGACATATGGATCCGGGCGAAGTGAAAGAGCAGGTGGATCAACAGTACCGTCAGCTGCTGCAGGACTACCATCTTCCCGAAGATCTCAATATCGTCGCTTTTCCGGATTTTGCCACCCCGGGCAGTCTACCCCAGGTGCCGCAAGTAACTACTCATTGCATGACCAGCTACCAGAACGAAGAGAGCCGCCGTGACTTTATGTGCGCTTTTAGCAAAATGGTGGTGAAACAAAACGACAACATGCGCGTCTATGCCTGCACATTGGTAGACGATGATGCTGAATATGATTTGGGGGCAACCTTGCGGGAGAGTCTGCAACACCGCATCAGCATGAAGCATCACCGTTGTTACAGTTGTTTTGCTTACGGAGCCTCATGTAGTGAAGGATGATCAAAGCAGTAAAAAAGTGCTATTCGTATGTACCGGTAATTCTTGCCGCAGCCAAATGGCAGAAGGGTGGTGTCGTCATGTCTACGGTGATCGCATTCAGGCCTATTCCGCAGGGCTAAAGGCTCAGGGTATCAATCCGCTGGCAGTTAAGGTGATGGATGAGTCGGGGGTGGATATCAGCACTCAGCGCTCCGATGATCTCGATCCCTATCAGCAGCAACAGTTTGATCTTGTGGTAACGCTCTGTGGCCACGCCCACGAGCACTGCCCGGTAGTGGCTGACAGCCCACTGATCCACCAGCCTTTTGATGATCCACCCCGTATGGCATCGGAGCTTTCCGATAGCGAACAGCAACTCAACTGCTACCGCCAAGTGCGCGACGAGATCCAGGAATGGATCGGCGGCTTGGAAAACCTGATTAATCTACACCCAGCTAAGGAATCTATTTCGTGCTAGCAATTATTGGCGGAACCGGTATCTACCAATTGGAAGGCCTGAAGGTTATTGAAAGCCATAGCGTAGAGACACCCTTTGGTGCTCCTTCTGCAGACATTATTGAGGGCCAGATGGGCGCTCGAAAGCTGTTCTTTTTGCCACGTCACGGCAATCAGCACCAATTGCTGCCATCAGAGGTGAACTACCGGGCCAATATCTGGGCGCTGAAAAGTCTAGGGGTTACCCAGGTGATCGGTATCTCTGCGGTAGGTAGTCTCCGTCATGAGATTGCTCCTGGAGATTTCTCCATTGCCAGTCAGTACTTTGATTTCGTCAAAGGCGACCGCGAGAAAAGCTTTTTCGGTGGCGGTCTGGCAGCCCATGTTTCTACCGCAGAGCCTACTTGTGACGAGCTGACCAAGGCTCTGGTTGAGACTGGCCAAAGTTTGGATATGCCGATCCACACCGGCAAAACCTACGGCTGCGTCGATGGTCCGCGTTTAGGTACCCGGGCAGAGAGTTTCTTCCTAAGGGATTCTGCCAAATGTGACCTGGTAGGGATGACTAACGTGCCGGAGGTGTTTTTAGCTCGCGAAGCCCAGATCTGCTACTGCACCCTGGCTATTGCCACCGATTATGATTGCTGGTTGGACGACCCCAGTCAGCATGTAACGGTGGAGCAGGTCATTGCCCGCTACGGTGCCAGTCTGGAACGGGCCAAACAGTTGCTGACAACACTGCTGAATAGCGACCGCGACATTCCCGAATCCGATGCCCGCAGTGCCTTGGCCTGTGCTGTACTGACTCCCGAGTCAGCCTTGAGTGCCGAAAAAGCCGAACTGCTGGCGTTGCTAAAACGCTAATGGGAAAAGCCGATCACCTTTCGGTGGTGATCCCGCTGGGGCCCCAGGAACAGACTCTGGGGCGCTTGCTGGGGGATCTTCTGCTACTGCCACCGGGCACTGAAATCCTCTTTGTCAGTTGTCCACACAACACCCCATTCCCACAACAGCAACAGATTACAAACATACTTAAAAATCACCGGGTAAATTGGCTCAGTGCTGAGACCGGTCGCGCTAAACAACTTAATTTGGGCGCCAGTAAAGCTACCGGCAGATTTCTGTGGTTTGTTCATGTGGACTCCGGTTTTGGGCCAGAGTTGGTTCGTGAGCTAATAACCCAGCTTGATCGTAATCCTGAATCCTTCCACTTCAGCCCTCTGCGTTTTGCAGCCGATGGACCAAAGTCGATGGGTTTACCCTGGATGCTGTTCAATCAGTGGGGAGCTAATTTACGATCCCGATGGTTGGGAGTGCCTTTTGGCGATCAGGGGTTCTGTCTATCCAAACAGAATTTCGAGCAACTAGGAGGTTATCCAGAGGATGCCCCTTATGGGGAAGATCATCTGTTGCTTTGGCAAGCTCGTTTAAACGGGGTGCCGTTAAAGATGGGGCTAAATTCCTTGACCACCAGTGCCCGTAAATACCGCGCCAAAGGCTGGGGTAAGCTAACACTGCTGTACCAATGGATCTGGATTAAACAGGCCGCACCACTAGCTTTGCAGCTGTTTAAACAAAGGCTAACCGGGAACAAATACTAGATCTGTTCCCGGTTTGTTTGCAGCCATTCTTAGCGATCAAGTGGACGCAGTTTGCGAGGATCAGGCAGGATATAACCGGGCAGGTTAAAAGAACGGAAGCGATCACCGTAAGTGCTACGCTGACGTACCGAACCGGTATCTACCTTTTTAGGACGTGGCTTTGGTGGTCGGGCACGACGTTCTACCTCCTCTTCGCTAATACCGTATCGAGCCGCAACACGGCGTCTCAGATCTTTCAGCTTGATATCTTCAGCACGCTTCTTTGATGCACGCTCCTTCACTACATCCAAAGACTCACCACTGGGAGTGGGACCCTGCAGACGGGGTGGGTTAGCCATCGCCGGTGGAGACAGCGTGATGGTTGCCACAAAGGCGGACATCACCATCACAACACTTAATTTCTTCATTGGAATCACTCCTGTAAATGGATTTTCACCCTGTGGGTAACCACTTGTAGGAGATGGGTTCAATGAATTTAAGAGTCATGTGTGTAGATACAGTGTATTTAAGGAATTCAAGAAAATAGTATCGAAAAGTCGAAACAGATGGCTCGTTTTGTACTGGAAAAAATTAAGAGAGTAGTTCAGTATCAAGACCTTAAGGACAGCAGGTGCAGAAATACCGCGCCAACCTTCCAAGATATATACGCTGGCTCGTTTTCATCGGAGGAGAATGACAAGTGTTTCCAAAAAGTTTTTTCTCTTCAGCTACATGCGAGCGTTTTAACAATTTACTGAATCGGGCAAAACGAGCCCGCTCAGTATTAAAATGTTATGAGGATTAAATGACCTCCGTGAAAAGTATCAAACTAGGTTTCTTCGTATCCGCCGCGTGCGTATTCAGTTTTATTGCCGGAATGTCATTTTCTTATATTGACCAATACTTTTCTCATGAGCGTTCTGAGGTAATGGCACTAAAGGGAATGAATAAACTCGATGAGTTCAATCAGCTTTGTCATGAAACCAAATCACTAAGTGCACTAAACAATCTGTCATTGAGCCTCAGCATGATCGAAGCCATGGAGGAAGACGTGAGTACACAAACACTTAGTAACTTGAAAACTTTGCTTACCGAAAAGCTCCCAAATGATATCGAAAAATTAGAGAGCTTCATGCCGCTGATAACGACTCCTGAATTACGTGAGAGTGTGGAATCCAGAATTACCAAGGCAAAAAGTTATGTAGGGAAATCCTCATAACAAGCATGTCAATCGGAACGCCAAAAGCTGCGCTTTTGGTCCTCTACGCTGGCGCTCCGGCGCCCGCTTACATGGACGTTAGTGCTATTTGAGTCAGTTACATGAGAGCTAAGACATGGGTAACCAGCGCTATATTTACTTGTCACCCGATATTGGCTTATTGCTAGATTCGGCAGGGGCTAGCAGGTTCGTGAACTATCTATTCACCAAGTTCTTCGTTGCTATTTTTGCTTTCTACATTTTACTTTTTGGCATGTCTGTCCTTCAGACGGCAGCTTATAGGGGAATGAAAAGCAGCAGGCTTCTCACTGATGGTGAGATGAATTCATTTAGGTTTTTCGTGTGGGATGAAGTCAAAAACAAAAATGGCTAACACTTTTATATTCAATCATTGTGCGTTTACGTCAAGCACTAACAAGGCCAGCCTACTCGCCGCTTCGCTCCATTGCAGCGGCCGCTGCTGGCGACGTTAAGCATCTGGAGGAAGTATCGTGCCATTTACACCGATTCATATGGGGCCAGGAATCTTAAAAAGGGACTATTGCAGGGTAGCTTCAGCCTCATGGTTTTCGGCTACAGATCAATGGGTTCAGACCCTATTGATTCTAACAGGATACAGTCGTCGAGCTATGCGGGTTAAAAAGGGACGTGAAAGTGTTGTAAGATCTTCCTGAACTTCCACTAACTTCCGTAAATCTTATATTTTCTGAAAATGAATAAATCGAAAGACTTTCTTTTCAAAGTAACCGATATTGTTGCTTGGGGGCTTATTGCCATTTCCCTGCTATCGGTTGTCGCAGCGCCGTTTTCCGGTCCCAGCTACTATGAGTCAAAAGGAGTCCCCGTGGACTGGGTGGCTATAGCAACTGAAGCCGGCCTAAATCTATGCTTTGTGATTGGCTTGTTGTTGTATCTAAAGAGAAAGATTATTGGCTTTGTTTTTATCGTTGTAACCTTTGTAGGCTACGCTTTGCTGACGGGCAACTCGTCGAATTACTGGCTTTTGCTCGTGGTGTTATTTGCTCTAGGATTACCATGGCTGTTAAGCCGTCGTGAACTTAAAGAGTAAACTGAGAAACCATAACAACGGTAACAGGTCCGTATTTGCAGGGGCTCTCTATCGATTTCGCCATTCGGGCGATATGCTGGAAGTAAGAAATTGGCCCTTAAGTCATCTTAATTGGGTCTGTCTTCGTACGCTGGAGCGTTATTGCTACGTTCGATTATTCTATTAAACCGCTGAAAGGTAGTACATGGTTTTTCACATAGATGAAGAGTGGATTCGCAGTTATCCCGTTAGGAAGAAGCAACGCAGAATCAGGTCTATTTCTACTATAACGACTATGCTGGTTGTCGGCCTGTTTGTAGATTCGCTTGCTTTCTGGGTCGTCGGTGGGGCGGTAGCGCTTTACTATGCGGTTAACCTGATGATGGAACCTTCGGAGGGGCGCATCAACGCGATGTTTGAGGCGATGACCCTTGAAGTTAAAGAGGATGGATTACATCAGGGCAGCTTGAAGGTCAGTGACTTCGGCAAGCTCGAAAATGATTCCTTCTTTAAAGTTACGCCTTGGTCGGAAATCTCGTTCAAAAAAGCTACTACCGAGAACAATCAGGTAAAGAAAATTGTCCTTGTAGACCAGACGCTACCTTTTGGCGCACAAACCGTTACGCTGCAAAATTATGAAAATATGAATGAACTGCATTCTAAAATAAAGTCGCAGCTCACTGATGTCGATTGACCGAAACCTTTTCCCCTTCATTGCCATTGTTTGCATAGCAATTAACGATACTTAAACACCCCCTACAGTTTTTCATTGGCGTTCTAGCTTTCTGACCGGTAACCCATGCAGTGTCTGACGAGGTTTCCCCGTCAATTCCACACAGTAGTCTTTTGGTTCGCACCCATGCTTGGGTCAACTCAGTGACGGGTTGTGTGGCACTATCACCGAAGTATGGGCAGACGCAGCAAAGCTGCGCCATTTATTGAGGCGTAAGGCGTTCTGCAAATTGGGGTAAAACCAGGTGTTCTCAGACACTCCCTCATTCTTCCCTTACACGCGAACTACAACGACCAGCTCAGGGATGTTTCCTGTTCAGAGAGTGTCCACAGTTTTGTTAAAACATCCTGGTCCAAAGCGAATGACTCAAGTTTACATTCGCCGACTGGACCAACCCAGTTCCATCTTCCTGATGGACCATAATAAGCCCGCTGTTTCAGGTTATCCTCCGTGGAACACATGATTTCCGGGTAAGAGCCTTGTTCGGCTGTTTGTACCATTCCTGTTTTTACCATCAAAAACCAGGTAATCCTCGTAGGTAAATTGACTTTTTTACCGATAAGCGATGTGTTTGAAGCACCTGGATGGCAGACGTAAACCTTTACCTTTTTGTTTGCTGCTTTTATTCGATTTTGTAGTTCATAGGCAAACATCATCTGAGCCAGTTTACTGTGACAGTAGGTTTTGTTCGGATGGTAGTTTTTGTCCCAGTTCATATCGTCAAACTGGATTGTTTTCAGTCCCATCTTATAGCCTTCACTAGCAACCACCACGATACGTCCTTTAGATTCTTCGATCCGATCAAAAAGCAAGCCACAGAGGAGGAAATGGCCGTAGTGGTTTACACCCAGCTGGCTTTCATAGCCGTCCACCGTGATCTCCTGTTTAACCACCTGTGCGATGGCTGCGTTACAGATGAGAGCATTAATGTTGGAAACCTTCGCCATGACCTCTGCAGCCGCTTCCCGTACTGAATCCAGCACCGCCAGATCCATGGGCACGAAAGTTACGTCAGCATCGCTGCCAAATTCCTGTTTCAGGGTTGAGATGGCAGCGATTGACTTATCGACGCTGCGGTTCAGCATGACCACTTTTGCGCCTTTTGAAAGGAGTATCCGCGTTGCTTCAAACCCTGCACCAGCGTTGGCACCGGTGATGACATAGGTTTTGCCTGCGAGGAAGCCGAGTCGTTCTGGTGTCCAGCCCTTTGGGCCAAATTGATTGTTGCTAGTCATTGTTCAAATTCCTGTATGTACCTGTTCAGTTGCCACGCCGTTGGAAAATCGTCCAATGGCTATACAGCAGTATCTGGTTGTTTGTGAGTCTGTGTGTTCTTGTATGAGTGAACTATATCTATCGATATCGAGATTAAATAGGCGATATGGTCGCTATTAATTGCCTATTCGTATCGATGTGTTGAATCCTGTGTTTTGGGGTGCTACTTTGCGAAAATGAGCAAAGAGCAGATAAAACAATTCATTCAAAACAACGTCAGCGAAGATGGTTTGGTGGAGACCGGGGTGAAGGGTGTGCAACTCTTCCGAGTGACTGAGCCTGTTCGCTGCGCTCCTGCTGTATATGAACCCTCAGTGGTTGCTATCGTCAGTGGGAC
Organism: Motiliproteus sp.; assembly: GCA_026196225.1. GTDB lineage: Bacteria > Pseudomonadota > Gammaproteobacteria > Pseudomonadales > Balneatricaceae > Motiliproteus. The sequence goes on along the minus strand of JAPHRD010000130.1, from coordinate 3,075 downwards.
TAAGGAAGCCATCTTGGATGGCAACAGGCATGTCTATGGCAGCAGCCAATACATGTGTTGTTCCATGTCGATGCCAGTAGAAGCAGGGACACCCGCCGCTTCGCCGGACAATCCCCTGCTGGGCGTTTATATCTCTCTGGATACCAGAGTGATGACCGAATTGGCTATTGAGATGGAAAGCTCTAGCGCTGCCTTCCGCAAGCCTAGGGGTGGCCCGATCCCCCAGGGGGTTGCCCTGGCTAGTTGGGATGATGCGTTTAGTGATGCGTTGTTACGGCTGCTGCAATTGGGAGATAGTCCAGAGGATACGGCTATTCTTGGAGATGGTCGGCTTCGGGAGCTGTACTACGCCGTGTTAAACGGCGAGGTGGGTGATTCAGCCAGGCGTGCCTTTGGGGTGGGCAATGAGATCGCCCGCTCAATTGAGTATTTGTCTTCCTGTCTGGAGGAAAAAGTCACCATCGATCAAATGGCCTCCCAAGTTGGGATGAGCCGGGCCGTGTTCCACCGAAAATTCAAACAGGCTACCACCATGTCGCCGATCCAGTTTGTGAAGTCTATGCGCCTGAATAGCGCCGCCATGAAAATTGCCGGCGGAATGAATGTGAACGAGGCGGCTATGGGCGTGGGCTACGTCAGCTCTTCTCAATTCAGTCGGGAGTTCAAGCGAATGTACGGTCAGTCACCTAAACAGTGGAGTCACGCTAAACAACCATCTGGATGAATAAGGTTACAGATGGATCTATAGTTAACTGTTCTTAGGGTATTGTTTTGTATAGCTAGTTATCTGCCCCCTAACTAACGTTCAACGATTTTAAGATTAGAAGCCTAATGAATACTGATGCCGACAAATTGGATTTTGAACCCGCTATGTCCAAAATTGGGAAACCCAATGAAAGCGCGCAACTAAGCGCACAGGCAGACTACAAAAATTGCTGTTTGTCGCTACTGTACAAGGGGATTAACGTACATGTTCGAAATATTCGGCTAGGTAAAGACGGAGCCCTGATAGGTGATGTTTTTGAATTTACCAATATCTGTTCCACAGCCTATGAAGGAGTCAGGCTGGGTCAAAGTATTTCTTTCCGTGATTACCACGTGCATCAGCGTATTGATGGCTAGTCCATTAGCAATGGCGTTGGAAGTAGGTAGATATGACTGAAGTAGAATTTGTCAGCTTCGAGCAAGTAGACCCAAAAGACCTACTGCCTATCGTTAATGAGCAAGCGTTGAGAACACACTTGGTTGATCATCCATTGTTTGACGCTAATAGCATCAGAGAGTGGATAATTGGCAAAGTCGACACAGATTCTATGCCAGGCTGCCGTGTTCGAGCAGTAACCATCAACGGAGCACTTGCAGGGTGGTGTGGCATTCAACCAGACGACAATGGTTTTGAAATTGCAATTGTTATCTCCAAAGAGTTTTGGGGCTTTGGGATTTCTATTTTCAGCTCCGTAATGCGCTGGGCCAAGGAACTAGGGCACGATCAAATAGTGTTCCATCTGCTCGAAACTCGACCGGAATATAAGGCCTTGAAACGATTGGCCACTAAAGTTCAAAAAACAGAAATGCTGGGCCGAAACTTTACGACCTATTTTATCTCGGTAGATAAATGGCACTTAAAGTAGCGTCTAACTTTTTTTGGCGATTTGTTTTCCGAGGTAGTTTGCCAAGCTGGGGTAAACCAGATCGTTTCCATTGCTGATGGGTAGGGCATGGCCTTATGAAATCAAGGCGTTGGTGAGGTGATATTGGGAAAAAAAGGTCGTTGGGGTGAAATGCTTCAAGATTGAGTCGTAAATCGGCTGACTAAATTTTCAGATCTATCACCGGATCTTTCTCCTTATCCCCCCGCAGAGCGCAGAAGCTTTGTTCCATGCCGCCTTTGTAGTTAACCTGCACATTAAAACCCATACCCGGTTGGTGGTTCAGTAATAGGGTTCGTTCCTGTCCTGGTGGGATTCGCAGTGCCCGAATGCTGGACTGGGTGTCGGCGCTGCCAAAATCCAACTTTATCGATTCGATCATCTGCTCGGAGCTGTTATGAAAAGTCACCGACATGCCCTTAGTGTTTTGCACAGGCCATCTGGACATAACAACGGTGAGCAATAGCAGCAGAACACCCAGTATTCAATAGCGAAGATTGCTATTGGTATGGGAACAGGAATCGGTATTCATTCTATCTATACACTCTTAAATTAAGGTAATGCTAATATAAAGAAAAAGACGGCTTTTGAACAGTCCAATTAAAGAGCAAAGCTTGGGAATAAAAGGGGGGATGGCATCGTCGTGCTGAACCGGTATGAATCTATCCAACAAACTGACAGGCGCTGCTTTTGTTGGTTTTGGTGCAGTACTGATCTTCGAAGATTCCTAATTGAAACGTCTGCTGGAGAGGCATGGTTTTCAGTAAATTAAAGCTGACTTTGCTACTCTGTCATCTCGATATTAGCTCTAAAAAACAGTAATAAAGTTGACGGTAAACTATCATTAGGTAAGGCTAATGCAATCAGCAAGAGAGACTCGCCTATGTTTGTCGCGACCAGTACATTTACCGTCGCCAACGGAATGGCTGACGAAGTTAAAAAGGCTTTTAAAAATCGTCCCGGTTTGGTGGATGATGCGCCGGGGTTTGTTCGCATGGAGGTGATGACACCTATTGAAATACCAGAAGAGTTCCTTCTTATCACCTATTGGCAAGATCAAGCCAGCTGGGAATCCTGGTATCACGGCCACACCTATAAAGAAGCTCACAGCCATATCCCCAAGGGCCTGAAGCTGGTGCCAAGCCAGACTAAGATTCGTTACTTTGATCTGATCACACACTAGGGAGAGTGTCATGGATCAACCCTCTAAATCAGAACTTATAAAGCCTATCTCCGGGGCGGGTTTGATTCGCCTGCAAAGGGATATGGATGCAATCAGCCAAGAAGTCACCAATGGTTATTTTAAATTGCACCCGGAATGCTATCAGACTAGGGATCCTGTGATTAAGTCCCTGGCATGAGATAATCCTTACCTTCATGATTTGGGGAATGCTCGATGGATCACCAGCTCACTTTCGCCGATAGT
>JAPHRD010000063.1 GCA_026196225.1 Motiliproteus sp. | reverse complement strand
TATCGGCGAAAGTGAGCTGGTGATCCATCGAGCATTCCCCAAATCATGAAGGTAAGGATTATCTCATGCCAGGGACTTAATCACAGGATCCCTAGCGAACACACTGGACTTATTCGCAGCTTCCCTAATTGTAGGCCCCAGATGCGTAGTGCAGCTCATAACTGTGGCTGTAGATCTCAAGGATATTTCCGAAGGGGTCTTCCATATAGATCATGCGATAGGGCTTTTCCCCTGGAAAGTAATAGCGAGGCTTGGACATCCGTCTTTTGCCGCCAGCGGCGACAATCTTTTCTGCCAATCCCTCTACATCAGGATCTTGAACACAGAAGTGGAAGATACCTGTTTTCCAGTATTCAAAGTTGTTATCAGGGTTCTGTTGATCTCTGAATTGAAACAGCTCCACGCCGATGCGATCGCCAGTGGACAGATGGGCGATCCTGAATGAGCCCCAATTTGCGCCAAACACATCGGTACACATCTCTCCGATGGCGCTGTCATCCTCGACAATTTCTGTAGGTTCCATGATCAGATACCAGCCCAGCACTTCGGTATAAAACTTTACGGCGGCTTCCAGGTCTGGCACCGAAATTCCGATATGGGAAAAGGTTCGGGGGTAGGGATTGGGGGCTGTTTGGTTAGCTGTCATGGTCACTGCTCCTAGGGATATTAAGTTGTGAGCAGTTTATTGATTGGTCATGCTAATATGAAATTATCAATAGTGATTCAAATAATAATATTAAGTTATGATTAATCCGGTGTTCCTGCGTACTTTTATGAGCTTGGTGAAAACCAATCATTTCACCCGCACCGCTGAACTGCTGCATATGACCCAGCCGGGTGTCAGCCAGCATATTCAGAAGCTTGAAGCTCAGATTGGCAAAGCGCTTCTCAATCGTCACGGTAAATCCTTCGAGCTGACCGCTGCTGGCGATAGCTTGTATCAATACGGTATTCAACAGGCCCAAGCGGAATCTGAACTGCTAAACACCATCGCAGAAGATGATCGGTATGCAGGGGAGTGTCGGCTTGCCTGTTCGGGGTCAATGGCGATGCAGCTTTATCCCGAGCTGCTTAGGTTACAGCAGCGCTTTGCTAACCTTTCGATGAGCATTGAAGCGGCACCAAACGCTGCCATCTTTGAACGGGTGAAAACCAACCAATCAGATATGGGGCTAGTTACCCAGCCGATCACTGATCCTAAGCTTGAACAGACGCTCCTTGGTGAGGATGAGCTGTGCCTGGTGGTTCCAAATGGTTCAAAATCGAGCTGGGAATCTTTGATGGAGCTTGGATTTATCAACCATCCCGATGGCTATCACTATGGGATTCAACAGTTGGAGGCTAACTTCCCGAATGAATTCCGGGGGATGGAGTCTATTCCCCAGTCGGGCTATATCAATCAACTGAGTCAGATTCTGCTGCCGGTTTCCCAGAGATTAGGGTTTACCGTGCTGCCCAAGTCATCAGTGGAGGCATTTCCCTTTCCTGATAAAATCTCTATTGTCGAACTAGCCGTTCCTGTTAATGAGCCTGTCTATCTGATTACCAAAAAGCATCGAAGCCTGCCAAAACGCTATCAGTTGATCAAAGATTCTTTGGCCGAGCAGTGGGGTGATGGAAAGAGAATAGGTTGCGATAATGGGTTGAGAAAAAGGTCGGCAACGTCGCTCTAGCGGTTATGATATCGCTTCTGATTTAACGTACCTGATTTCCAATGATGAAAAAAACAATTGTATCTGTTGTGGCGGTGTTGGTCGTTATCTTTGTCGGCTGGATGGCGGTGATCCATCAGCCCAAGACCGAATCTAAAGAGCTGGTGTTGGGAATCGTTGCTGAGCTACCCGAGCGCTCTGCTGCGCAGGCAAATGTGACCTTAGCGGATGGGACGCAGGTGCTCGCCAATAAGCCTAAATTTATTCCCTCCCAAGTTGGCCTGAAAGTACGTATGCAGATGACCGAATACCAGTGGTCCGGTGAGCGTCAATTCGATATCAAAAGTTGGAGTACCCGCTAATCGGCTCCTAAAAGACACGCTAAAACCACGCCTACAGTTCCGATCTTTTTCCTTCTGCCGATTTATCCGGTTAATCCGTATTTGAATAGTCCAGTGGCAGTCGGCTGGAAGACTTCAGTTCCCTGAGAGATAGATTGGAGTGCAGGGCTGATACCCCCGGCAGCTTTCTCAGCACCTGTTCGACAAAACGGCTGAAATCATCGAGGTCATTGGCCACAACCTGCAAGATAAAGTCTGCATCGCCGGTGGTGTTGTGGCATGAAAGCACCTTGTCGGAAGACTCTATAATCTTCTCAAATGCTCGGGTGGTGATCTCGTCGTGGACGGTGCAGGTTATCTGCACAAATGCCATTACCCCTATACCCAGTTTTCGTCGATTAAGGTTGGCTTGATAGCCTTCGATATAGCCGTCCTGTTCTAATCGTTTCAGCCGCCGCCAACAGGGAGTTTCGCTGATGGATAGGTCCACAGCGAGCTTGGAGTTTGAAAGGCGACCATCTTTCTGAAGACGATCAAGAATACCGATATCAACTCTATCTAGATTGCTCATGGGAATAGTCTTTCTTAAATTGGCTTAGTTCAGAAAGAATATTTCTAATTCTGTAAAATATCAATTGATAAAGGCAAAGTAATTTCAGCTGCCAGCACTAAGATTAGGTTCTCGATTTTAGTGCTGATAAGCGCTGGAAAATCCATTTGAAAGAGGTAACGGAATCATGGATTTTGAACTTTGGCTAACCCTTGCAATTACATCCTTGCTGATATCCATTTCGCCAGGTGCCGGTGCAGTCAATACCATGAGTAATGGCTTGCAATACGGGGTAAGAAAAACCTTGCCCGGGATTCTTGGATTGCAGCTGGGTTACGGCGTCCAGATCGCTGTGGTCGGTGCCGGACTGGGTGCCTTGCTGGCGTCTTCCAGCTTTGCCTTCAGCATTATCAAATGGCTAGGTGTGGGCTATCTGCTTTGGCTGGGATATAAAAAGTGGACCCAGCCTCCGGTCTCATTGGAAGCGGCGACAACGGGCAGGGAGAGCAGCCGTAAGCAGTTCTGGATGGCTGTGCTCGTTAACTTAACCAACGCCAAGGCGACCATTTTTCTGGTGGCACTGTTTCCGCAATTTATCAGCCAGGATGCAGCTACCGGCTGGCTCCAGTATGTGGTGATGGGGGTGACCCTGATCATCGCCGATGTTGTGGTTATGGTTGGTTACGCCAGTCTCGCTTACCGCTTGTCCCGGTTTATGAAGAACGCTAAATTTCAGCTGTTTCAAAACCGTATCTTCGGCAGTATGTTTGTGGGGATAGCCGCGCTGATGGCCAGCTATCGCGCTTGAGGTGAAACAGGGACCTGCAACAGGTCCCTCAGCTTTATAGAGTGACCACTCTTAGGGCTAATCCGATCAACACGATGCCGGTCAGCTGATTGATCGTTCCCGTACGTTTCTCCAGCTGTCTAAGGACTCGAGCTTGGGTGAGGACCATCGCTACTGTGATGTACCAGATGCTATCGATTGAGGCGACGGTGGCAACAATAATGGCCTGATCGCTTATGCTCATATCGGCAGAAATAAACTGAGAGAACAGGGCGATAAAAAAGATTGCCAGTTTGGGGTTTAGCAGCGAGATTACTATCCCGTCTCTGGCCGCAGAAATAAGAGGTGTTTTTTTACCTTCAACGCTGATGTCTGTGTTTTTACCGGCCCGAATCGCCTTCACTCCCAGCCAAGCCAGATAGCCTGCACCGGCAAAGATAGGCGCGTCGTAAAGAAGCGGCATTTCCGTGACCAAAAGCCCCAGTCCCTTAATCGTCAGAACTGCCCAGATAGTAACGCCGATTAGATGGGTGAGTGCGGTAACTATACCGTGAGCGCGGCCATTTCTAAGGGTGTTGCGCAATACCACGGCCAAGCTGGGGCCGGGTGATATGGTACCCAGGCAGCAGATTGCGACCAGTGAAAGCCAAGTGGTTAAAGTCATTGCAGCCATCTCTTCCGTTGAATGATGGCGTCAGTTTAGTGAGTGGAAGGGTATGCGGGAAATGTTAAGTTTAGATGGCAGGTATGATTTTATATCATGATTAATGGGTTCACTATGAAGGCGGAATCTCTTCAGCGATACAGTTGCGTAGCCAGGTGTGGGCCGGATCCCGATCATGTTGGGTGTGCCAGCAGAGATGGTAATGATTTTCCGGGACCGGGACAGGCAATGGACGGTAGCTGAGAGGAAATAGCTGCGCCGCATTTTGAGCAATATGCTCAGGAATAATCATTAAACACTGGTTCTGGGCTACCACCTGAAAAGCTGCCGAGAAGAAGGGGACTTCAAAGAAAATCTGGCGGCTCAGTCCTTTCGAACGCAGTGCCTGATCAAAGAAGGAATCCTTGTCGCCACCGCTGTTGACCCGTACAAAGGGGTATTCCAACAGCGACTTCAGGGAGGGATTTTCTTCAGCGCAGAGTGGATGAGAGGCGCTCATCAAGCAGACGGGTTGGTCCTGCCCCATAATAATACTGTGCAGATTGTCCGGCAGTTTCAACACCGTGGTGGAGACAAAATCCAGCGGTAGTTGCCCCAATCGACCGAGCCACTCTGGCTTCCACATCTCATAGACGATACTGATGCCCGGAGCTTCTTTCTGGATTCGGGCTAACAGTTTGGGAAATTTGAACTGGGCCACATAGTCGGTGCAGGCAAAATGAAAACGGCGCTGGCAGGAGGCAGGGTCAAATCCGTCCTCTTCCCGGAGGTTATCGATTTCGCTGAGAATCGCCTGCACACGGGGTTGTAGCTGAATGGCCCGGGCACTCAATAGATAGTCATTGCCTTCGCGGATCAGCAGCGGATCGTCAAAGTAATCCCGCAACTGGCCCAATTGACGGCTCATGGCTGATTGAGTCAGGTGTAATCGACTTGCCGCCCGAGTGACATTTTTCTCTTCCAGCAGTGTTGCCAGGGCTCGCAGTAGATTTAGGTTTAGGTGTTCCACCATTTTCCTCATCCGTTCATGGATTTTTACCAGGGGCCTATTTCTAATGGGACAGGTTCCAATGTCCGTAAAGATGAATGTGCCGTAGAGATAAATGTGCCGTAGAGATAAATGTGCCGTAAAGGTCAATGGGCCAATGATGCCCTATTTTTTCTGTTCAGGGCAGCACCAGAATCTGCTTATAGGATGAACCGGCATTAGAGGTGAACTCAACGCGAAGACTCGGGTAGATGATCGCTGCAATGAAAGAACCGGCGAAAGCGTTGCAGATGATGCCTAGACATCAACATCAGCACATTCCCGGTAAATACCAGACCCACACCCACCGCAGCAACCGGTGTCCAGGTATAGCCCTCAAACAGGGTGGAGATACCCAGAGCGACGATAGGGAACAGCACCATGCAATAAGCCGCTCGGTCTGCTCCGATACGCCCCAGCAGGGTGAGAAAACTTCCGAACGCCAGGACCGAACCAAACAGCGCCAGGTAGATTAACGAGCTGGTGTAGCTCCAGGTTGCTTCGTAGTTAAAGGGTAGATCCTGAGACCAGGCGATCACTGCCAGGGCTATGGCACCGTAGAGCATACCGAAGGCGTTAGTTTGCACAACGGGCAGTTCTGACATCTGATTGCGGGTCGATACCATATTGCCCAGAGACGCGATAAAGGTGGCCAACAGGCTTAACAGAATTCCTTTGATGGTGGCGTCTTCGGCTTTCAGATTGGCAATCTCAGGCAGGAAAACCAGTCCGATACCGATCAGGCCGAGAAAAGCGCCGGCGAGTACCGAGGGGGTAGGGCGTTTACCAAAGAACAGCGCACTGTTGGCGATATTCATCAGCACGATGGTGGAGAAGATCACTGCGATCAGACCGCTGGTTAGCTCCGCAGTAGCCCAGTAGACCACCATGTAGTTGAGGCCGAATAGGGTTAACCCCTGGGCCATCATCCAAAGATGCTGGCGTAAGCTGAATACCATGGGCAGTTTACGTAGCCAGCACCATAGCATCAGGATGATGGCGGCCAGCGCAAAGCGATAGAAGATGGATACTTCACTGGCTACTTCGCCAAGTTGCAGCTTGATAGCAAAAAACGTCGAGCCCCAGATAAATACGGTGGCGAGATAAAGTGGAGTCGTGTGCATCAGCATCGGATTTTGTCTCGGGTCAGTAGCAGCAAACCACTGTATTTATAGGCGCTGGGTGTCTATTATGAAAACGAATTATATTTATTATTGTGATTAGGTTTTCTAATAGTCATGCCTCGCGATATTGATATCAGTTTGATCCGTACTTTTCTGGCCGTCGCTGAATCTGGTGGTATGACGTCGGCAGCCAATGCGCTCAATCTCACCCAAGGGGCCATCAGTCAGAAGATTCTTCGTCTCGAAGCCCTGTTTGATGCTCAGCTGTTTGACCGCAGCAACAAAACTATTCGCCTGACATCGGATGGCGAGCGGTTAATGGCCCGCGCCCATCGTATGATTCAGCTAAATGATGAGGTCTGGCAGTTTATGACCGAGCCCTCTTTTGTGGGCGAAGTCAGGCTGGGAGTGTCGCTGGATATCGTCAGGCCGATCATGCCTTCGATCATGCGGCGCTTTAATCGTGAGCACCCTAGAATCCAGCTGATCCTGATCAGCGATCTGACAGAAACCCTGCTGCGAGATCTCAAAAATGGCCAGCTGGATCTGATACTCACCACTGAGGAGCAATTTCACCACAAGGATACGCTACTCAAAGACCAGCTAGTCTGGATCGGTGCTCAGAATGGTGAAGCCTGTTTTAAAAAACCTTTGCCGGTCTCTCTGGGTTCAGAAATCTGCGCGTTCAGAAAGCCCACCTTGGCTGCTCTTAATCGCACAGGAGTCGATTGGCTGGCCACCCATGACGTTGGCAATCTGGAGTCTACGCTGGCGACAGTTGAGGCGGATATGGCGATTGCCCCCTATTTGTCATCTCTGGTTCCAGACAACTTGACCGTCATCGATGCAGAAGTGGGGTTGCCGGAGCTTCCTGTTCACTGTATCAATCTGCGCATGCCTGATGCTGGAGGATCAAATATCGCCAGAGAACTGGCCAGATATATCCGCCAGGGCTTTGTGGCGTTTCAGTCGCCAGGGTTTTCCAAGGCCTAATTGCTAAATTCTGTTTGGTCGGCCGCATAAAAAATCAAAAAGCATATGCGTCTTTTTCTTCATTGCTACGTCTTCTTAGGAGAGAAGTATCAAGTAATGAGGAACCCCCGTGTGAGAGTTGTAGGTTCTATATTTTGCCTAACCAAATACACCCTAATCGATTCTATAGTGATTTAAATCAGCCTCCTTTGAAGCAGATCTGTGTTTCAATTTAATCACAATCTTTGATGTTGCGGTGGGGTTGCAGAATATGAAAGTCAGCGTATTAAGTAGTGACTTTATCACTAAGGAAAGAAAAGGCGTATTGGTTATTTCGGCCGTCATGGCGATCTTGATCGGGTTAGCTTTTTTCTACAGTTATGGGCTTGGCTTTCCACAGGCCTCGGCTGCAATCGTTAAAGAATCCACCGAGAAAGTCACACAGCAATGCGAGCAAAAACTGCATCAGTATATCGACCAGGGTAACCCCGATCTGGAAACTGCGTTGAGATACGGAGAGCTGCAAAATTGCAACTTCGGCGGTGATTCCGGGCAATCCAGAAACCGCGGTGCTTTTATGTTGGCAGGGGCTTGGAAACTTAAATAATTACCGCTGCTCAGCACTTCTTTTTCGCGGACGGGTTAATCCAATGCGCTGCTATCAATAATCCCGTTTTCGACAAGCTGCTTAAGAACATCTCTGCACTTTTCTCTAAACGTATCCCGTAACAGTCTCACCGCTGGGGTGATGGATTGTCTGCTTGGGCAGATCAGCCACAGTTCTGTTGATCTCGGTTTGAACTCCGGCATAACGCTGATGACTCGCCCAGACAGCAGGTCTGCGGACATATCGAGACAGGACTTTACCGCGATTCCTTTCCCCGCCACCGCCCAGCGCCTGACCAGATCACCGTCGTTGGCAGCTCGATTGCCGTTCATCTTAATTTTGTAGTTCTGGCCTTGCCGGGTGAATTTCCAGGTGTCGTGAATCACGTCGTACAGTTGGTAGAAAAGCCCATTGTGAGAGGTCAGATCCTGAGGGTGTTCCGGGATGCCGTATTGATCAAGGTATTGCTGGGTGGCGCAGAGCACGCCGGGGACATTACAAATCTTAAACCCATAGAGGTTGGAATCGTCAGGGGAACCGTAGCGCAGGGCGATATCTACCCCATCACGATAGAAATCGATATTGCTGTCACTGATGGTGCTCCTCAGACTGACATTTGGATAGCTATCCATAAAATCATCGAGCCAGGGTATCACCAGATTCCGCCCCAGATCCGACGATAGCGATATCCGCAGTTCACCGTCTACGATGTCCAGATCGTCCTTCAGGTTTAGCTTGGCTTGATCCAGCATCTGTAGCGCCTGTTGGCACTGGGGAAGGAAACGTTCTCCCGCACTGGAAAGGCGAAGCTGTCGGGTGGTGCGCACAAACAGTTCGGCACCCAGATTGCCTTCGATACGTTTTAACGCGGCACTGGCGGTGGCTGTGCGCATATCCAGGTTGGCTGCTGCTGCGGTGATGCTACGGAATTCGGCCACTTTCAGTACGACTTGGAGATCTTCGATCAGCATATATTCAAAAATAATTTGATAATGATTCAATTATTATGCTGTTTATCGGGAGTTAATCAATCCTTAGACTGGTTTCCATAGATTCATTCACTGGAGAATTACCATGAAAGCAGTTGGCTATACTCAATCCCTGCCCATTACCGATACAGACGCTCTGATCGATATCGAATTGCCCCAACCGATTGCCAAGGGTCGCGATCTGTTAGTGAAAGTTAACGCCATTGCGGTAAACCCAGTGGACTATAAAATTCGCCAGCGAGTGGCACCTGAAAACGGTGAGCACAAAGTTATTGGCTGGGATGCGGTGGGTGAGGTTATTGCCACCGGCGAAGGGGTAACCCAATTCACGCCAGGTGATGTGGTTTATTATGCCGGTGATCTGAATCGCCAAGGCAGCAACGCTGAATATCAACTGGTGGATGAGCGCCTAGGGAACCTGCGAATAAGTCCCGCCTTCTAACTCATTCTGACGATCAAGCTAGATTTACGGCTTAGCCGCGCGATTATTGGTCGTTTCTTACCGT
>JAPHRD010000035.1 GCA_026196225.1 Motiliproteus sp. | reverse complement strand
TGCTCACGGCTGTAGCCCTGTGTGAGTTGTCTAGACACCAACAAGCATAAGGCTTTCAGCCGTTTCTGTTTAGGCCTTCATGAAAAATCCGGGTTAGGGCGGCTTTACTGGCACGATAGCTATACCATCCGCCCAATTGATTATCACTGATACTACCGACCCGAGCCGATAGTGCAGCAAAAAGCGTTCTGTGTTGTTTTCTGAACAATGGCATAAAGTGCTTAGCCAACAACATCGGCGCCAGGGCGTTGATTGACATTACTGTTTGAAAACTTTCCTCCGATAAAGCCTTAACCGTTTTCTCGGGCTGCATGGAATGATCATGCAATATACCAGTCGCTACTAGCATCAAATCAATCTCTGCTTCTGCAGATATCAATGCAGCGGCTGTAGCCATGCTCTCCTCACACTGTAGATCAATGGGCAAATAACGTACTTTGCTATGTTTTATTATCGACAGTTCTGGCGGAGTCCTAGCTAAAGCATATACTCGCTCAATTCTCGGACAGCAACATAGCCTAGCGACCAATGCTGACCCGATTCCCCCTGAGGCACCGACAACAACTGCTTTGGTTTTTTTACCAAAAGAATCCAGTTCTACCATGTTCGGACCTGCTTTATGACGGGCTATGAGCTGATGTTCGCTTTTTAGCAACACGCAGTATCTGACCCAATAGAGGTACTTTTTCCAACAATAAGCTAGCATCCCAGAAATCATGATGCCTGATGACTTTCCCCTGAGGGGTTATAACCAGTCGGCTACATCCTTCTACATCAAACCTGCCAGTGAGTTTGCTATAGGCTTCAAAATTCCAATGTAGGTAGGCGTTGTAGCCGTGATTCAACCGTTGGTACTGCCAATCATTAACCCTAAACCGAATATTCTGTAAGCGGTCAAACATATCTATGAATACGCCGATCATTTCTTTTTGACCCCGCACTCGGTTAAAAGGATCGATAAACTCCACCGATTCATCGGTGAATTCCCGCAACCGCTCCAAATTTTCAGGAGTGAGCCCTTCAAGCAGCAACACATAGTCTTGAAGCTGCAGATCTACATCAGAGATGGTCCCTTTCGAAGCAGGTTCTATGGTCACAACATCGCTCATGTCAGCTCCCTATAGGCGCCTGTTTTGGAGATTTGATCTTACTGGTTAATTTAAAATAGTAGCTGTAAGGCAATACCCTCAACAGTTTAAGAAAATAAACAAAACTCCGTGGAAAGCAGATCTCAAAGCGGTTACTTTTTAGCCCCGCAATAATGGCTTCAGCCGCTTCCGTTGCTTCTATCAGCCCAGGCATCTTAAATTCGTTTTTATCCGTAAGCGGTGTTTTCACAAACCCCGGGTTGACCACCTGTAGTTTGATATCGGTGTCTTTGAGGTCCAGATAAAGCGCCTCACATAGGTTGATCAGGGCTGCCTTACTGGCACCGTAAGCGGCCGCAGTGGGTAGCCCGCGGTATCCGGCAACCGAGGCCATGATTGCGATATGTCCCTGGTTGATCTGCTGGTAGTGATGCAGAACCGGATGCAGACAGTTTAGAGTTCCCTGCAGATTACTCTCTAACAAAGTACGGCAGCGTTCGGCACAAAATTCCTGGGCCGGAAACGGGTCATGAGTGCCGGCATTCAATACCGTCATCAAAGGAAAACAGTCACGATCTAGCCAACTATTGACCAAATTTTCAATCTCAACTCGATCGCGAATATCTAACGGGGCGGGAATGAAGGTTCCGGGAAGATCCTGAAGCTGTTGTTGTAGCTGATACAGTTGACTCTCAGATCGAGAAGAAGCGTACACGGTTACGCCCATACGACACATCTCGGCGGCAAGCGCGGCACCGATACCCCGGCCGGCACCGGTAATCCATACCGAAGGCCAAGGTGGTTCTTTGCTGTACTGAAAATTGTTCATAACTACGCCCTCACAGGCTCTATAACAGTAGTACGTAGGTGATGGTATTTCGGATCAGAATAGAACAGCTAATTTAAGCCACGTAGTCGACGAGCAAGATTGGGATAACTTCCATCGATGGACAGCCATATTCCAAGAAAAGCGTGATTGAAATCCTTGCGGTCAATGGAGCCGAGATACTGACCATTGTGGTAGAAGTGCCCCATCTGCTGAGGATCCAAATAGAAGCTGATGGAATCCTGCTCCCGTATATTTGGCCACAACTGTCGCAACCTTGCCAAATTGGTTTCAAGATCTTTGTCACCAACCTGTCCTTTCAGTTGTTTAGCAGTTTCAGCCACTAAATCCTCTTTTGTGAAATCCTGCAGATAAATGAGTTTAAGTACGATGGGGCCGCTAATTCGATCTAAAGGCGCTAAATCCCCATATAGTTTTGCGTCAAATATTTTCCACCAAAGAACCTGTAGCCGCGCCTCACCAACTAGTTTCAAATCCGCCGGAATAACCGCTGCACTCACCATGGAACAAAACGCCAGCGAAAACAGCAGCGATAACTGTAACCGGTTAGGAAACCACTGTTTCATACCTCTCCTCCAGCCCCTGGCTGATCGCCACCAACAACGGGAATAAAATCAACCAGATCAGAGCCAACAAAGTGGCGGTTACAATGACCGAGTAACCAAGATTGACGGCTCCAGCTGTGCTGCTGCCAAGTAGGTTGTGCTGCCTGCCAATGCCCCGGCACATGCAGCCAACCGGTAGCGACCCCTAAACCATCGCAAACTCTGACGCAGAGTAGCGGTAAACGATAGCCACAATAACGCCAGCCATAACGGCGGAAGAATCGAGGAAGATTCGAATCGAAAAACACCAGCCAGGGTTAACAGCGAATCTACTGCAAAGCCGAGCCCTCCGCAGATAAAGAGCGTCATCATTTCTATAACCGGGGTGCGATGGAGTAACAGATGTAGCAGTAACAGCAGGCTAACTGGCAGAAGGACCTTATCTCCGTAGAGAATGCACAACCACCAGATCAGGTTAAAACCTAATAGGTTAACCCAGAGGTTTTGGGAATAGCCTTGGAACACAGCACCGACCTCGAATGTCGTTCAAAGCTGATACGTGGAGAGGCCCAAATTGGATCAACGATTGGATACAAGAACTGACTATTGTTATCTCAAAAACACTTTTAAGATAACGGTATAAAATCATCTATATTTAAAATGCCATCGTTGGTAGATCACTTCGGCTGGCCTTGCTGTTGTAGCTGACCAACGGTTTTCAACAACAGGTTACGAACCTCTAGGGGGAGCTTTTTAGAGAGCACAATATAGTGGTGATAGGTACGCAAACTGGCGGGAAGTACCCGCACCTTATCCTGCAGATGATGGCTAGCGATAAAATGATAGAGCCCAAGATCGTGGTAAAAAATGAAACGCCCTCTGCCACGCAACAGACGATCAAAGAGGTTTCTCAGATCTGACCCCGCTTCAATGTTCAAATTCTGCTGTCGCGTTAAGAATCGGTGCGAGGCAGAATTTAGATAGGTGATCAGCACATTGTCATTTTCAAGCGTGTGCAGTTGACTGAAACTATTCACCTCAACCTGATCCCCTGCCCGTCCCACCAACACACTGTTCACTGGATATAGGGGAATTGGCAGATAATCAAAACGTCCTTCTCTATCAGGGGTCTTACCGGAGCCACAAAATAAATCCAATGATCCACCATGCAGTGCACTGTATATCCGGCCCGTGTGCATAAATTCGTTCTGACCCGTAAATGTCAGTCGTAGATTAGCATTTTCCAATGCATCAAGTATGTCGATACAGAGTCCTTGCATCAGCCCCTGATCTTCTTCCATAAAATATTTGGGGGGACTGTCTTGAGCAGCTGTGCGGAGTTCGTAGGCATTTGCAGAAAAGCCGGGCAATAGGCAAACAGCGACAACCAAAATCGCCGTAATCATCAATTTGGAAGTACATAACCCCATACGATCAGCCCTGCTTTATCCAAAGACCTTTGACTAGCAATAGCCACACTTTCAGTTTAGCGCTGAAAAAAGAGGCTAACAGCGGGAAATTCCCGCTGCCGCCCCAATACACAGCACTCGGTTAGAACCTTTTTAACGGTCCTTAGGACACAGTTTCCAGCTTCGACGCTGGGGTACGGGTGTCCATGTTCTTTCCGCGATTAATGTGGTCATCAATCTCCGCAGCACAGCCGATCATCCGGCCGTACAGGAAGATGGTGAACGCAGCCACTTCCAGTGCGCTCTCATCCAGGGTTCCTGCGCGGTAGCGTGGCCACAGCATCTTCAGCAACAAAGCGCTAATAACGCCGTCGATGTTGACGCAGAAGACGTTGCGGGTGGCACCACTCTGGAACAACGCATTGACCAATTTGCGGTAGAAATCATGAAAGATGTTGTAGTCTTCGCGATCAGCAAACAGCTCGGCGATAAAGGTTTCACGGGGATCATGATTCACCGGTTTGTTCTTAAACACCGGGTGGTTGATGCCAGCGATGGCACCGACACGACCGGCCCCCGACTCCTTGGCAGCTACTTTGGCCTTTTTATATTCAGCCGCGTAGGCACCAGCCATGGCATCCAGATCCAGTCCATGCTCCGCACTTCCCGCATCGCTCAGTTCAGTATCTTTAAAACGATCCACTAGGAAGGTGATACCTTCGTAGCCTGCGCCACCATGGGAGAAACCGGTGTGACTCATAAAGCCGATCATCGCCTTGTTGATCTGTACCCGTTCCGGGGTCTGAGGACCGTCGGAAGAGACAGCGCCCTTACAACCCTGGGCTGAGATACTGCCAGGGCCGTTACTAGTCAGTAGTCCTGTAAGTACCTGGAAAGTATAAAGAGAATCCTTATCAGCCTGCTCACCCATCAGGGTCAGATAAGCCATTTCACCCACGGTCCATCGGTTCAGCAGCTCTTCGTTAGCGATACCGCAATAGCTATCCGGCTTGTGCTTGCTGCCTTCAGCCGACGCGCCAATCAATGCGGCGTAGGTTCTGATAAACCAGGGCAGATTACCGGCAGAGGTTTTGGAGATACGTTTGCGCATCAATGGCCCCCAGGCGATGGTGGTAGCAATGGCCGCCAATACAGCATCGGTGCTGATCGGTGCATCTAGGGTTTCCAGCAGTTTGATAAACAGTGAATGAGCACCGCGCTGACGAATCGCAGCGATCATCGCCAGAGCTTGGGGTTCTACCTCATCGGAGGTAAACACCCCACGGGCTTCTTCGCTGATCTCAACCTGACTGAGATCGAAGTCCTCATCGCGGGCATCATCCAGACCACTGTGGGCAAACAAGCGAATCAGTGTTTCCACCCCCTGACGGGCGGTTTCAATACGCTTAGGCCCCAGCAAAGCAAGCGCTCCGGAGAGCACCACATTGGGGGAGTTTCCTGCTTCCCGTGCGGCATCGGCGCTAGCGATGATCGGATCGCCGTGCAGATTGAGGAAACCGGCAATGGCAACGTTGGTCAGGGCATTATCGTTTTCACCGTTATGCTCGCCGGTGATCGCCTGACAGAGATTGCTTTCCAGCGGTTGGGTAGAGCTGTCCAGGATCGACTGATTGTGCAGTCGAGTAATCTGGGATTTCGGATCCATCTGCGATACACCGGAGGCATCTTTCATAGCACGGCGAGGGAAGCTACGACCCACCTGCTCAGCCAGAGAGGCAATTTGCTGGTTGTAGCCTCTTCTACGGGTAACGCCAGTTCTTCTGGCAACTCCAGACCACGGCTGTCACCAAACCAGGGTTTCAGAGAGAGATCGCCCTTGGGGGCAAAATCCGTCTTTTGATTATTCAGCTCCATCACCTTGGTCAACGCCAGCGGGATATGAGCGATATTGGTCACCACCGCACCCTTGGCTGAAACCACAGGATTTTCCGGTGTGAAGATCTCATCCACACCACAGGTATCCTGAAACCACTGCTCCTTGGCGGCTGCATCGTCACCTTTGCCGCCCAAGGCACCCGCATGCCCTACGGCACGGGTCAATTTCCCTTTCCAGCGACCCACCACACAGGCCACCACCGGTTTAGTGAAAGGCAATTCTTGCTCGTAGTAACCGCCGTGCTCGACGTAGACAACGGCGGCTTTGGAACGGCGATCGTTAGAAAGCGCATAAACGAATTCAGGCAGCGCAAAGTGGATATAAACATCCTTACCGCTGGATACAGAGGTAGTCGTTCCCCAGCCTTCTGTCGCCAGATACTGGGCGATGGTGGTGGTGAAGTTACCGGAGTTTGAGTAGACCGCGATGGATCCTTTCAGTAGTGACTCTTCGGGGGCATCGCCACCCAAGGCTCCACCGATACGTACACGGTTCCAAGCATCGGCTACACCGAGACAGTTAGCACCGAAAATATCGACCCCAGCCTGCTGAGCCATAGCGCGGATTTCACGGGCATCGTGCACCGCTACCTTCTCGGTAACAATCACGATCTTCTTCAATTTCGGATTTACCCGGATTAGCTCCGCCACACCGTCGCGAACACCGGACGGCGGCAAATAAACCACCCCAGTATTGAATTCGTGACCGGCCAGCAGACCCTCACGGACGTTGTTGTAAACCGGCACTTCACCGGCGGCTGTTTTCAATACCTGACCCTGACGTCCGGGAGAGGTACCAAAGACAATATTACCGCCAGAGAACGCATGACTGGTGGGGGTTACCGATCGGGATTCGCCCCCTAGAATATTCAATACGCAGACCCGGTCTTCCCGCGTCGCAATCTGCTCTAACGTATGTGTTCCTACGAAATACTTAAAATCACCAACACCTTGCTGATACATGATCTTTTCCTGCCTTAATCTGTTTCTGGTACAGCCTGCTGATCGGCTGTCACCTTATTGAAATGCGGTTGTTTGGCCTTACGCTGATGAGTTATTAACCCGAGATACCCATCTTTTCTGCAACCTGTTCACGGCCGCCGTTGCGCATCCACTCATCCGTTGCCAAGGCGTAATTGACCACCTCGCTCATGGCTGAATCGAAGCCGAACATGCGGTACGGCACACCAAGGGCATCGAGGGTGTCTTTAAATGCACCCATACCACGGATCAGGTTGGGGCCACCACGGCCGATCACTACATAGAGGGGTACCGGCCCCTGTTGATTGAAGTAATCCCGCAGGGCATCAGCCATGGCACGGAAAGTGGTTTCAATATCGGTGTTGTTGGATTTACCGCCGATCACGAAGAGGACGTTGGACTGTTTCAGCCAGTGCTTGAAACTGATACGCGCGACATCGTGCATCTTCTCGTAAGGAGGATTGCCGCCGAAGTCAGAGGAGATAATAGCGCGATCCCCCAGAGCCTCGGTTACCGCTGAGTTAGCACCACCGCCAAAGGTGGGTGCCAGCACGGTGCCACTGTCGTTGATGACATAAACATCGCTCTGGCCCTGGTAGGTACGCAACTGGTTGATCTCCTGCTCAAAGTCGGAGTAGTCCGCCGCAAACAGATGATTCGGGAGTTTCAGACGCTCCCAGCGTGGATCGTCACGGTCAAAACCACACTTGAAGTCACAGGCTACCGGAACCAGACGACCGCCCTTGCCCGGCATCATCCGGATCGGGTTCAGCTCCAGAGTGGTCATGCCGTAGTTGTGTTACAGCTCCCAGAGTTTGGGCAAATACTGCACCAGCGGCGAAACAATCTCTTTCGGTGCGCCAATGTCTGACAGTGCATTAGCAATAACGAATGCCTTCAAACCGGTTAGGGCTTCAAAAGGAACCTCGACGATTTCGGTGGAATCAAGCTCCTCAATATCAACGCCGCCCTTATGGGTAATGGTGATAGTCGGCGCCCGATAACGGGTAGAATCTGAGATGGAAAAATAGACTTCGTGTTCGGCAGGCACAGCCCCTTCAAAAGTCACGCCCTGAGCTTTGGCGGTAGCATTGCCGTGAGTATGCTCGGCGAAATAGAGACGCTCTTTTTCGGCCAGTGCCGATTTCAGATCTTTAACATGACCGATCAAACCGGACTTGCCTTTTTTACCCACACCGCCTTTAAACAGCGGCTTTATAAACAGGGAACCATGGCGATCCAACATCCCCTGGATATCATCTTCGCTGGCCTCGGGCCCCATCACTTCCGATGTTGGAAAGCCAACATACTTTAACAATCTGGATCCGTATAACATTCCAGTGATATTCATCTTACACCTCAGATTTATGCTTATTCTCTGTTTAACAAGACACAGTTACCCCTTACGTCCCGATAGAGACGATGAGAGTGTTGTAAAAATTAGAAATTGGGTTCCGGCATTGGAACCGGTATGGCTAGTTCGTCAGCATGCCTGTGCTACCTAACTCTTTCTCTGGTCATATCGAAGCCTGTGCAGCATCATGATTTCAAAAGCCGCTAGCCAATAGATGACGGCAGATGATGACGGCATGGGTTCGGTTGCGAACACCTGCTTTTTTGCAGATTCGCGCCATATGCACTTTGACGGTATTAATATGAATCGCCATCTCCTCGGCGATACCTTCGTTGCTCAATCCCTTTCCCAGATAATGGACGACACTCTTTTCCCGACGAGTCAGATCGGTCATATCCGGTAGGAAGTGAGTCACTAATTTGCGGTCATCCAGTGCATTTAAACCCAGCAAGGGTTCCCGATACCGCAACAGCCTGCCGAGATAATATTCCGCCTGGGAAAGATCCACTGACATCGGCAAAATCAGATCCAGTTCACCGGTTCTGAGCAGATGCCGATGGCTGCGACCCAGTCGATCCGAGAACAGCACTTTAATCCGGTTTGGATGAGTCCAGGCTAAGCGACTGATTCTTTGGATTTCCTGGGCATCGTTGCCATGATCGCAACAGATCACCACCTTCGCCCGTGCTAGTTGCTGCGACGTGAAGTCGCCGATGGTAAGGGCCTCCTCGACCTTTAGGCTTCGACCGCCTTTGTTGATGAGATCAGAAACACTCATTCTAAACAGCGGATATTGACCTGCAATCAGCACCAGCGACATGGTTCAGTTTCTCAGTTATGACAGTAGTTGGACGTGATGAAGATCAGTGCATCATTAGCACGGGGATCTTCATGTTCGCCATCATGTAACGGGTGACACCACCAAAGATCTGTTCATGAACCCGACGATGGGTAAAGGCGCCCATCACCATCAGATCGGCACCCAGATTACCTGCGTGCTCAATCAGCGCTTCGCCAGTAATGCGGTGATAGCTATCAAAAGGTTCAATGGTAGTCTCAATGTCGTAGTGCTCCAGATACGCCTGCAGCGCTTTGGCATCCGGCTTACGGTCAGCCGACTTAAGACTGGTAGCAATCATTACGTTGCTGGCCCGTTCCAAAATAGGCAGCGAGGCCGTTACCGCCCGCGCCGATTCAGTACTTCCGTTCCAGGCGATCAATACACGATCCGCCTTAAATTCAGTCATAACACGGGGAACCAACATCACCGGTTTTCCGCTGCGCATAATGGCCGCTTCAAAGGTAGAGGTCGGATTGCCACTCTTGGACTGGGGAATGATAATCATATCTGCCACCTTGCCCCGTTCGGCCACCTGCTCGCTACGCAGGCCGACCACTTCCCGCCAGCATGCAGTAGTAGAACCTTCAACCGTTTGCGAACTGACAGCAACTTGATTTTGCTGACAATATTCGGAGAACATCTTTTGTAATTCCTCCGATTCCTCTTCAGCATATTTACCTGCAACCGCGTCCAGTTGCTGTATCAACTGCTGGGGCATGCCAATCACATCCTCAGGCAGGAACTGCTTGGGACTGACCTGGGCATGCAACACTTCCAAATGGGCCTGGAAATAGTTGCTTATAGAGAGCGCACCTTGAATACGCTCAGGTACATGCCCACTGGTGGATAGGGGCATCAATAGATACTTTGGATAGCTCATAATTATTTACCTTGCATCACCGTATTCGGGTTAGGTCTTAGCCAATCGGCCAAGGTAGTTCCACCATGTCCTGCAACAGACCGCGGGGGAAATCCAACACCATCACATGGGCAAGCCCTGTCAGGAATCCCACTCCGGTTCCAGTCAGGAAAGCAACTCTCGACCAGGAAGCCCGTGCTTTCAGCAGCAGGAATGCGACGAAGAACACAGCAATGGCAATTAGATAGCCCACCAGGTAGCAACCGGCAATCAAACCCACCAACCAGTAGATGTAATGCGGCAGACTGGTAATACTCTGGTCGCCTACGTAACCAGCATCTACTTCGTTATCAAAGTTCACTGGGTCATCAACCTGGTTAGTCAGTAGCTTGAAGAACACGATCAGCGACAACACCAACATCAGCGCACAGAGACCACCGGTAAAGACTCCACCGAGGAAGGACTGCTGTGAGGCATCGTAAAGACCGTAACCGAAGGCCAGGCAGACAAAGCCAGCAAACAGGGTTTGTGGACCTAGATTGGTCGCAACAGGACGCTTATTCTCGGTTTCTTCATCGCTGCTGCTTTTCTTACCACTGCGAATTGCCAGATAGATAGAGACAATAGTCAGCAGACCGATAATCATCACCCCTGGCTTCTGCAAGAACTCCCAACCATCAAACTGAACAGCCTGATAGAGATAGGTTTCCATACCACCGGCCAATACAAAGCCGATCAGGAAGGCAGGACGAGGCCAGCCAAAGCGCTTCATCAGCACACCCAGCAGACCAATACCCAATAGTGCTACCAAATCACCTATATCGCGAGTTGCTTGGAAGGCCGCAAAACAGATCACCATGATCATGAACGGCGCCATCAAGGCATAAGGAATAGTGGTCAGCTTTGCCACCCACTTGGACAAGAACAAGCAAGCGCCGGCACCAATCACATTCGCCATAGCCAGCGACCAAACGATAGTGTAGGTGATCTCCAGATCGGTACTCACCATGGCAGGGCCAGGCTCAAGTCCGATCAGCACCATACCGCCGAGGAAGACCGCCATACTGCCAGAACCGGGGATGCCAAACAGCAGAGTTGGGATCAAACCACCGCCTTCTTTGGCGTTGTTGGAGGATTCCGGGGCGATAACACCACGTACGTCACCACGACCAAATTCAGATTTGTCCTTAGAGGTCTGAACCGCATGACCGTAAGAGATCCAATCAACCACGCTACCACCAAGCCCCGGTAACGCACCCACCAGACAGCCAATGACTGAACAGCGAATCGCCAACCACTTATGGCGAACCAGATCTTTAAGACCGTCTAACCAACCGCTTCCCAATTTAGAAGCTTCGGCAATGGCGCGGTTTTGACGCAGCAGGTCAATAATTTCAGGCAGCGCAAAGATACCCAGACCCACAACTACCAGAGGAATACCGTCCATCATGTAGCTGTTGCCAAAAGTCATTCGGTATTCGCCGGTAGCCGGTGCACCACCGATGCTACCAGCCAGCAGGCCGATACCACAGGCACTGATGCCTTTGACCAGGCTGTTGCCAGCCAATACGCCCACCATACTGAGACCCAACATGGTCAACATAAAGAGTTCAGCAGAACCGAATGCCAAGATCACCGGACGGGCGATCAGCACAAACAGTGTCAGGATAACGGCACCAAACAGACCACCAAATAACGAGGCGGAAAAAGCTGCTGCCAGAGCCCGTGCCGCATGGCCTTTCTTAGCCATGGGGAAGCCATCAAGCACCGTTGCCTGAGAGGAGCTGGAGCCGGGAATCCCCATCAACACTGAAGTGAAGGTATCGGATGTTGGGATAACTGCTATCAGACCGATCAACATCGCCAAAGCGGAGACCGGATCCATTCCATAAAGAAATGGAAGTAGCAAAGAAAGACCTGCAATACCGCCCAGGCCTGGGAAAATACCGATCGTCAATCCAAGGAACACACCGCCGGCCAGATACATCAAATGCGTACCGGTCAGTATGGTTTGGAGTGCAATAAGAAGAGAGTCGATCATAGTGCTGACCTCGCCGTTTTATTCTTATGCCGGAGTTAAAGATTGTGTGAATTGCAGAGCGGAGAAACCCGCCCTGCTTAGATCACAGAGTGGGTGATTTAGAGAGAAACGTTGTACTTCTTGGCTAACCAGTTGGTCACCCAACGCTTAGCACTAGGCTCAATCTCGATGGCGTTACGAACCAGACGCTCAGCATCTTCACCAACAGCCTGTGGATAAGTACCCAGTACTTTCTCGGATTTGTTGTTGAATTCGTCAGACTCAACGACCTTCTGAGCCGCCGCGCGCCAGGCTTCTACCACCTCGTCAGGGGTTCCCTTAGGCAGGTAAATACCCTTCTGAGCCGCAAATCCAGCAATATAGAAAGACTTCCAAGCATCGAAAGCAGAACCGCTAGGCTTCTTACCGTGTATCATCTCGTAGACTTCTGCAAAGTGAGGCAGATCAGGGAAAGTAGGATCGCGCTGTAGCTCGCCATTCTTAGCCATCACACCCCAAGTAAACAGAGGAATAGCCTTACCTTCTTCAACCAGCGGCGTTACTTTCTTCAGGAAAGCTGCAGTGGTTTGGTAATCGATATTCACTTCGCCGCGCTCAAAGGCCAGACGACCGGCACCACGACCTTTCATGCCGAATACCGCCTTAATATCCAGCTCCAGCATTTCGAATGCCAGCAGCGGAATCAGATCCAAACTAGTAGCGCCTTGACTGCCGTACTTCATCTTTTTACCGGCCAACATCTTAATGTCAGCAGCAGACTTAACACCCAGCTTGGAATTCACGTAAACAACACCACCGGTAGGCGTCGCCAATACCGGCGTCCAATCTTTGTATTCGTACTTTACGCGCTTGTCACCCAACAGATAGGGGAACTGAGTAGAACCGGAAGTTCCCAACACGTTCAGGCCACTAGGCTTACCACGACGCTGAAATAGATTAGCTCCCTTAGTTGAGCCACCTCCAGGAACATTTTTAACAACGATGACAGGATTTCCTGGTAATTGTGAAGACAAAAGCGGGGCATAGAAACGTGCCCAGGTATCAGAACCACCACCCTCTTTGAAAGGAATGATCCACTCAACACGCTCGCCCTTGAAGTCAACGGCATGCGCTGGCTGCATAACGCCCATAGTGGCAATACAGGCTAGACCTGCAGCAACACCCTTGGCTGCTTTTAGCAGAGAGCCTTTTTTCTTTTGCTGTATAAACATAAATATCCTCACGAATTTGATGTTGTTTTATTTTTTTCGGCACTGCTTCCACCAGCAATCTGCGTTGCTCCTGAATCCTTCAGACGGCTTCCGTTGTGCTTATGGGTTTAAGTTACCGAGCGAAACTGACAGCAACCTGTCATCGATAGAAAAGTTGAAATAAGTGAGAAAAAAGTCAGTAGGACATTGCCAGCACGCGCTACCGGCTTGAGATGCAGGCATTGCTGGTAGTAGCGTTTATCGGAGCTTTTATCGGAATATCTGTCGGAACAGCCGTCGGAATAACTATCGGAATAACTATCGGAATAACTATTAAAATAAATACCGGAACGACAAAATAGAAAACCGCCTGAAAACATCCCTGCCTTCAAGCGGTTAAAAAGTGTATTAGCCGTTAAAAATTTAAATCGGTCTTAAGAATACTTAAAAAACTTAAGATACCTTGGCCTGTGCGTGACTCCAGATTTGGCTAGGGATCCTGTGATTAAGTCCTGTTTATTGAACAATATCGCTCATCAAAGCCATTCGGCCGCATGATCGCCATCATTTGCTCGTTTTTTGATCATC
>JAPHRD010000004.1 GCA_026196225.1 Motiliproteus sp. | reverse complement strand
TAGTCGCAAGCCTTTAAAGACGTGGTGCCCGGAGGCGGAATCGAACCACCGACACGAGGATTTTCAATCCTCTGCTCTACCGACTGAGCTATCCGGGCAATGGGGGCGTATTAGACACGCAGCGTTTTTAATAGTCAACCCGAAAAAACTCAAATATTTTGATCGCCTGCCGTTATTAAAACCAGTGCCCATCAGGCTTCGTCTGGCTTTCATACGTTGTCTGTGATATTAAATGAGCAACCTTTCCCACGAGCCTGGATAATAAGGAGAAAACTCTGTTCCGCTTGTTGAAAAAACGGCGTCAAGCAGGTGGTCGAGTAGGGCTTCATCTCGGAGCTGACGGGGTTTCCGTCGCTCACTATAATCCGTCCCTGGAACCTTCTCTTAACCAGTGCCAATGGATACCCAGCGCCAGCCTGGAAAATCCCGAACCTTTAAAGCAACAGATCGATGCTTGGGGGCTTGAAGGGGCCAAGACCAGTGTGGTTTTGGCTCACGGTGAATACCAACTGATGCTGGTAGAAGCGCCGGATGTTGCCAAGGCTGAGTTGAAAGAGGCTTTGCGGTGGCGGGTTAAGGATCTGGTCTCTTTTGAAGTTGCCGATGCCATCGTTGACTATTTCCCTTTGCCGGATGATGCCTATCACGGTCGCAGTAATATGCTCTACGTGGTGGCCATCCCTCATGCGCTGTCTGAGCGGATCGAGAGCTTTGTTGAAGCGGCAGGTCTCAATCTGGATGTGATTGATATTCCAGAACTTGCACTAATGAATTTGATGCAGCCTCAAGAGGGTGATCTTGGTTTGGGGCAGGCCCTGCTCTGTTTGCAGGAACCCAATAGCTATATCAACCTGGTCAGTGACCAGGCCTTGTATTTGACCCGAACGGTGGAAACCCCCCGGGGGTTGATCGATGTCGATGAGGTTCAGGCTGAAGATTATGCTTCCGCGATGATCCTCAATATCCAGCGTTCACTGGACTATTACGAGAGCCAGATCGGTAAGCCTCCCTGTTTGCGATTGTTAGTTTGTCCTTTGCAGGAGGGTGAAACACCTCTGCTGGGTCAGTTCCGTCATAATCTGGGTGTTGATCTGCAGCAGCTGGATCTGGAAGAGCTGGTCAGCAGTCGTGAGCCCCTGACCCCGGAGTTTCAGAACTTGGTAGTGCTTGCTGTGGCTGGCGCTTTACGACAGGAGGCGGGTAAGTGAAGCAGCAGATTAACCTCTATGTCCGTCGAGAACAGACAACGGTTCCGCTCTCTGCCCATTCCTGCTTGGTCATTGTCGGCGTATCTGCCCTGCTGTTAGCGGGTGTGTTTGCATATAACTGGCAGCAGCAACAGACGCTGGATGCTGAGATGGCTACTTTAAAACAGCGCCAAAACACATTGCAGCAGCAATATGATCAGGTTCAGCGGACACGAGTGCCAAAAAAAGAATCTCCCGAGTTGAAGCAGCAACTACGACTGCTTGATTCGGAAATCTCCGACAAGAAGCGTTTTCAGTCGATGTTAGGAAAACTCGGTGCGGACGATACTCTGCAGTTCTCTTCGGTGCTGAATGGATTGGCGGAGCAGGCTGTGGATGGTTTGTGGTTGACCCGTATTCAGTCAGACACATCTGCTCGCAAAGTGGTTCTTGAGGGCGGTGCCCTTAGTGCTGATCTGCTGCCCCGATATATTAAGGGGCTCGGCCAGGAGCGAGCCTATGCCGGTGCTCAGTTCGATCAGTTGCAGCTGCAGCAGCAAGAGACGGGACTAAGTTTTCTGGTGAATGCCGAACTGCAAAGTGAGGTCGTCCGATGAAACTGATCCAGGAATATCTGCAAAAATTTGATCAGTTAACGGCTCGTGAGCGAGCGCTGATTCTGGTGACAACCTTGGTGGCTCTGCTGTTGCCTCTGGTGATGTATGTGCTTGAGCCCGCCCAGAAAAAGCAGCTCAAAACAACGACTGATATTGCCAAGCTGAAAGCCGCCAATGCTAATAAACAGCTCGATATTCAAACTCTGCATAGCCAGGCCCAGAAAGATCCCAATGAAGCGCTGAAGGCGCAAATTGCCCAACGCCAGAAGCAGTTGGATGATTTGAATGCTGAACTGCGTGGGCAGAGTGAGCAGTTGATTTCTCCGTCAGTGATGCTGGTTTCGCTACAACAGATCGTAAGCAATCATCAAGGTGTAGAGCTGGTATCAGTTAATAAATCGGAGCCCGTGGCCATGTCGCTGGCTGCAGAAGGCGACCAAGCTATATCTGCCAGCAAGACACAGGAACCTGCCGGTAGCATCCCCCAAGGATTGTATCGACACGACCTTGAGGTAGTGATCAATGGTGGGTTTTTTGATGTGCTGAATTATTTGAAGTCCCTCGAGCAGTTGCCCAAAGGGTTCTTTTGGGATGCGGTGGACTATCAGGTGACGGAGTATCCCCAAGCGCAAGTGAGCATTAAAGTTCATACCCTTAGCATGGATAGGGGGTGGTTGGGTGTCTAGAATTTTACATTTTTGTCGATATATCTGCTTGATGATGTTGTTCGCATCCTCTGTTGCAATGGCGGCAAAAGACCCTACTCGTCCTCCGGGTCGGCTAGCCGTTGCTAGCGGAGCAGAACCGATTGCGGCAACCTATCAGGTGGGTTCGGTGATCATAGGGGGCGGGCGTAAACTGGCTGTTGTGAATGGCCAGAGAGTGATGGTTGGCGATCAGGTTGATGGTGCGAAAGTTGTTGGTATTAAGGCGGATACCGTTGTGCTGCATGTTGAGGGAGAATACAAGCGCTACACCATCAATAAACCACTAAAGAAGAAATGGCTTAAGCGGGACAAAAACTAGATGTATCAACGACATCTGTTGAAACAGAGATTCTCTAAGTGCTGCGTGGCAGCATTCGCTGTGGTGCTGCTTGCAGGCTGTCAGAACTGGCAGCCGGTGTCCGATGAATCGGTGCAGCAGAGTGGAACCCAAGAGCTGCAAGATGCATTGGATACTAATCAGAAGCAGCAGACGGAAGAGGTTGCTCGGTTATCTCCCGAAGTAGCGCGTGCATTGTTGCCGCCGCTGCAGATCGAACAACTTTCCACTCCGACTCAAGAGCGATTTGATCTGACCGTGGATAACCTGCCAGCCCGCGAATTCTTTATGGGATTGGTACAGGGCACGCCTTTTAACATGGTAGTGAACGAAGAAATTACCGGCACTGTTTCGCTGGCTCTGAAGGATGTCACCGTTGATGAAGTGATGCAGACCGTGCACCAGGTATACGGTTACGAGTACAAGCGTTTTGGGCGGCTCTATCAGGTGGTACCAGCTCGTTTGGAAACGACTATCTACCAGATTGATTACCTCCATGTTAAGCGTGACGGTACCTCCGATACTCAGGTCAGTTCGGGTACGGTTAGTGATACCGACTCCGATTCCGGCAGCGATAGTGGTAGCAGTTCAGGTGGCAGTTCAGGTGGCGGTAATTCGGTAGGAACTCGCATTAGTACCACCAGTAGCTCTGATTTCTGGGGGCAACTACAAGAGACCCTGACAGCGATTATCGGTGGCGGTGAAGGCCGTCGGGTGGTTATTACTCCGCAAGCTGGGGTCATCGTCGTGCGAGCTTTGCCTAGCGAACAGGAAACAGTGAAGAGTTATCTGGAACAGACCGAAGTGACCTTGCAGCGGCAGGTTATTTTGGAAGCGAAGATTCTGGAAGTGGAGCTGTCCAATGGGTTCCAATCCGGCATCAACTGGTCACTGATCTCTGAGCCGGGCGCTGGCAAGAGCATCGAACTAGGACAATCTAGTTCCACCGTGACTAACCCCGATAACATTAGCGGGGTGTTCAGTGCAGCCTTTAATCTCAAGGATTTCACCGCGCTGATCGAATTGCTCGGAACTCAAGGTAATGTTCAGGTGTTGTCTAGTCCGAGGGTAGCTACGCTGAATAACCAGAAAGCGGTTATCAAAGTAGGTACTGATGAGTTCTTTGTCACCGACATCGAAACCACGACGACGACGGGAACCGCAACAACCACGACTCCGGATGTAGAGTTGACTCCTTTCTTCTCAGGCATCGCCTTGGATGTGACACCTCAGATCAGTGGCGATGGTGAGATTATCCTGCATATTCACCCCTCCATCAGTCAGGTGACCGATCAACAGAAGAAGATCACTTTTGGGGCCGATACTCTGGATCTGCCGCTGGCCTTCAGCACTATCCGCGAATCCGACAGTGTTGTCCGCGCCAGCAGTGGTCAGGTGATTGTTATTGGTGGTCTGATGAAAGCGGCCAGTAGCGATACCCAGGGCAAGACACCAGGCCTGGGAGACTTGAAAGGTGTCGGTGATCTGTTCAAGCAGCAGCGACAATCGTCTGCCAAGAGTGAGCTGGTGATACTGCTGAAGCCCACTATTGCTAATACCGAGGCGTGGCAGAATAGTTTGCAGCGTAGTCTCAATAACTTTAATCAATTAAACCCTACCGGCTCGGCGCGGGTTAATCCAAAACCTTAGGTCTGTTATGTATCAGCAACATTTTGGTCTTACAGAGCTGCCGTTTACGCTGACGCCGAACACTCATTTTTTTTTGAATCTGCCGACCCATCAGGAAGCATTTAACCTGATCATGGTGGCGCTGGAAAACGGTGACGGTTTCGTCAAGATCGTTGGCGAAGTAGGGACCGGCAAGACGCTGCTTTGTCGTAAGGTGCTCAATAGCCTGGGGGGAGATTTTGTCAGTGCTTATATTCCCAATCCAGGACTGACTCCAGACGGTTTACGACTGAATTTTGCCAAAGAGCTCGAAGTTGATATCGACGGCTTAAAAGGCAGTTACGATTTGCTGGAGCGGATCAACCTGCGTCTGCTGGAATTGGCTGCCGACAATAAAAAAGTTGTACTTATTGTCGATGAAGCTCAGACCATGCCTGAGGAAACCATCGAGGCACTGAGACTGCTGACCAATCTTGAAACCGAGTCTTCGAAGTTGTTTCAAGTGGTACTTTTTGGTCAGCCGGAGCTGGATGAACTGCTTTCTCGCAAGTCGTTACGTCAGCTAAAACAGCGTATTACCTTTTCTTACAACCTGAAGCATCTGGACCAGCAGGGCACCGAGCAGTATATTCAGCATCGGATCGCTTTGGCCGGATACAACGGCATGCCTATTTTTGACAAGAAGGCGACTCAGATGCTCCATCAAGCCTCCTCAGGGACGCCGCGGTTGATCAATATTCTCAGTCACAAAACATTGATGAGCGCCTTTGGTAAAGGTGATCGTCAGGTGCAGGTGGCACATGTCCGTTCTGCAGTAGAAGACACTGAAGGGGTGACGTTGCCCGCCACCGGGGTTCCGAAAGTGACAGCTCTGGTTGGGCTGTTAGTGGTGGCTGCCGCTGCCGGTATCGCTGCGACTCAGGGGCTACTGTAATGAGCCTGGTTAATGATATGTTGCGGGATCTGGACAATCGCCGCCAGACTCCCAATACCAACACCACCTCCCAAGTCATCACTCCAGCCGCTGCAGAACAACCTGAGAGCGGTTCCAAAGTTGGTTTCGCGGCTTTGGTTACCGTGCTGGCGCTGGCGATTGCCGGTTTCTTGGGGTGGCCCTATCTGAAACCCTATCTGGGTATGGATAGCAAACCTACCACCAAGGTGTTGATGCCACCTGAAGTGGCAATACCACCGCCGGCTAAATCCAAAGCTACTGAAACTGCAGCGATAGAAGCAGAAGAGCTGATGCAAAACCAGGCTCAAGCGTCCGAAGTCCCTGTTCAGGTAATGGCTGATGTTTCCGAAGTCACCATTGAATCCTGGCAGCGGACGGGGGATGGCTATCGCCTGATGCTCAGCAGCGAAAAGGCACTGGAATACGTTGTCGATACCCAGTCAAACCGTCAGCTGGAGCTGCAATTTAACAATTTGCGACTGGTTGGCGAGATGCCGGCACTACCGGATTCGCTGATCACCGCTGCCCATGTCATGAGTTTGGGACAGAATCGGTTATTGTTGAATTTGGCCACCGAGTCACCCGCCCGTTTTCAGGTATATCCGTCACAGACTCGTGTCGGATTTTTGCTAAATATTGAGTTGCAGCCTGAGATTGAAGCGGCAGTGGTAGCAGCTGATAAGCCTGTAACTGCTACACCTGTTTCTGAAGAAACTGTCCAGGTAACGAAGGTTGCTCCACAACCAGCGCCTCCCAGGCCGGTCAAGCCGCTGGTCAAAACCAGCAAACCATTGACCGTAGTTCAACTCGATCGTCAGCAGGTGCAGCGGGCATCGCAATTGATAGGTAAACAGCGGCTGAAGGAGGCCGAATCCTTGCTCGAGAGATATCTAATTGCCCAACCCCGTGCGATTGAAAGCCGTCGATTGTTGGCTTCATTGCGGATAGGTCAGGGCTATCTCAAGGGTGCCAGTCAGCTAATCGAAACAGGGTTGAATCAGCAACCCAATGATAGCGGTCTAACCAAATTAAAAGCTCGAATTTTGCTGATCAATGCCAAGCCGGACGAGGCTGTGGCGCTATTGCAGCAATCTCCTCCAGCGTTGACTGATGATGCTGAGTATCACCAGTTACATGCAGCCGCTTTGCAGAGTTTGGGTGATCATGATCCGGCTTCGAAAATTTATTACCAATTGCTGCAGCAGGATTCTACCCAGGCCTCTTGGTGGGTGGGTCTGGCGGTGTCGCTGGAAGCGTTGCAACAGACTGACAAGGCACGAGAAGCTTATCGCAATGTGCTGAAGATCCCTGCAGCTACGGGGACGCTAAAAGATTTTGCCCGCCAGCGTATGGCGAATTTACTGCGTTAAAGAGACAGGACAAGACTGAACTATGGCCGTTGGCAGGAAAGAGAAGATCCGCATAGGCGACCTGCTGGTGCAAAACGGGGTCATCACTGAAGAGCAGTTGATGGAAGCCCTGGCGATGCAGAAGAAGACCCGGCAGAAGCTGGGGCGGACACTGATTGCGTTGAACATGGTCAAGGAATCTAAGTTCCTGGAATTCCTGTCCCAGCAGCTAGATATTCCATCGGTCGATCTTAGCCACTACGAGCTCGATTCCCAAGATGTAATGCGGTTGTCCGAGACCCATGCCCGCCGTTTTCGCGTCATCGTGCTGAAAGAAGATGTGGATCATTTTCTGGTAGGCATGGCCGATCCGATGGATCTGTTTGCTTTTGATGAGCTGCAGCGATTATTACCGAAGCCTGCCCGTCAGGCGGTGATTTCTGAAGCCCAACTGCTCAGTACGCTGGACCTGATGTACCGACGTACCGATGAGATCGCCTCCCTGGCTGGACAGCTGGACGAGGAGATCTCTGACGACGCATTTGATATTGCAGAACTTACCGCTCAGGACGATAGCGAAGTTCCTGTGGTTAAGATGCTGCAGAAAATCTTTGAAGATGCAGTGCAGATTAGAGCTTCCGATATCCATATCGAGCCTGGCGAACACTCCCTTCGAATCCGCCAGCGAGTCGATGGTGTTCTGCAGGAAAACATTGTTAAAGAGAAGCGAATTGTTTCCGCCTTGGTACTACGCCTCAAATTGATGGCAGAGCTGAATATCTCCGAAAAACGGCTGCCCCAGGATGGACGCTTCAACATCAATGTAAGCGGTCGCAGCCTTGACGTGCGTATCTCCACCATGCCGGTTCAGCATGGGGAGTCGGTGGTTATGCGTTTGCTGGATCAAAGCAGCGGCGCAATCGGTTTGGATCAAGCGGGCTTGCCCGATGACATGTTGAAGCGGCTGCGGCGGATCATTCACCAACCCCACGGCCTGCTATTGGTAACCGGTCCTACAGGTAGTGGTAAAACCACTACCCTGTACGGTGCGCTGATGGAGCTGAATCAGCCATCGAAAAAGATCATCACCGTTGAAGACCCTGTGGAATACCGCTTAGAGCGAATTAATCAGGTGGGTGTAAACCCCAAGATCGGACTGACCTTCGCCACAGTGCTGCGATCCTGTTTGCGTCAGGATCCCGATATATTGTTGGTGGGTGAGATTCGGGATCAGGAAACCGCCGCTATTGCGCTGCGTGCTGCGATGACGGGGCACATGGTTTTGTCTACGCTGCACACCAATGATGCCATCAGCAGTGCCATGCGCTTGGTGGATATCGGCGTTGAAGGATACATGGCGGCATCGGCACTGCGAGGGGTATTAGCCCAGCGGCTGGTGCGAAAAATATGCGAGCATTGCAGTCAGCCTTATACCCCTTCCGAACAGGAGGAGCACTGGGTATTGGCCCGTTTGGGTGACAATGCCAGTCAAGCACATTTCCACAAAGGTCGCGGTTGTACCTACTGTAATAACACCGGTTACAGCGGTCGTGTTGGTATTTTCGAGTTGTTGGAATTAGATGAGGATATGGCTGACGCCTTGCGCCTGAACGATACCTTGGGCTTTACTCAAGCCGCTCGTAATTCCGAAGGTTTTAAAACCTTAACCGACAATGCACTGGAATATGCTGCCAAGGGTGTGACTACTCTCGATGAAGTGTTCCGGGTGACTGAGCAGATGGATGAGACTGCCGATCTGGCAGAACCGGAGGCGCCACCCGCAGCAGCTGACGATGGCGGTGATGACGGTCTTAGTCTTGAACCCTTGGAAGGCGGGTAAATCTTGTAATGGCGACCTTCAGTTTTAAAGGCCGTAATCACTCCGGTGAGCTGGTCAGCGGGCAACAGGAGGCAGCCAATGCTGCTCAGGTAGCCAGTCTGCTGGCGGAGCGTCAAATCACCCCAGTGGACATTACCGAAGTTCAGGGTAATTCCGGCAAGAGTGAAAAGAAAAAGGGTGAAATCGATCTCAACGATATTCGCCTGTTCCAGCGTGTGAGTCTGGATGAGCTGATCCTGTTTAGCCGTCAGATGTACAGTCTTAGCAAGTCTGGTGTGCCGATCACTCGGGCAATGCGAGGGTTGGCGATGTCAGTGCGCAATCCGTTGCTGGAGCGAACGCTTAATGAAGTAACGGACGACCTGGAGCAAGGCTACACCCTTTCCGGCAGTTTTAACAAACATCCCAAAGTATTTTCCCGGCTCTATGTCAGTAT
Source organism: Motiliproteus sp. (assembly GCA_026196225.1). GTDB lineage: Bacteria > Pseudomonadota > Gammaproteobacteria > Pseudomonadales > Balneatricaceae > Motiliproteus. The sequence goes on along the minus strand of JAPHRD010000004.1, from coordinate 65,777 downwards.
GATCCACGTGGGTGAAAATACCGGTAATCTCGACGCCTCCTTTCAGCAGATCGGTAAGTATCTGGAGCTTGAACGGGAGACCATCAAGAACATCAAATCAGCCACTCGTTATCCGCTATTTGTGATCGGTGCTATCGTCATCGCTATGGTGGTGATCAATATCTGGGTCATACCTGCGTTTGCCGGAGTATTTTCCAAGCTGGGGGCTGATCTTCCCTGGCAAACCAAAGTGTTGATCACTATTTCTGATTTTATGCGGACCTACTGGTACCTGTTACTGGGTGCCTTTGCCGCTTCGCTATTTGGTTTTTTACGCTATGTTAAAACAGAAAAAGGACGCTTGAAGTGGGATCGCTTTAAGTTGCGGCTACCCATTGTCGGCAGTCTATTTACCCGCATCACCTTGGGACGTTTTTCACGCAGTTTCTCTTTGGTGTTACGTGCCGGGATACCGATCGAGCAGGGACTGAGTATCGTCTCAGGCGCCTTGGGTAATGATTACATCGGCTCCAAGATTCAGGGTATGCGCAACGGTATTGAACGCGGTGAAGGATTTACTCGAACGGCCCATTCGGCACAGATGTTTAGTCCGCTGGTACTACAGATGATAGCGGTGGGTGAAGAGACCGGTAACATCGACGAACTGCTGGGAGAGGTCGCTGACTTTTACGAGCAAGAGGTGGAATACGACCTGAAAGGACTGGCCAGTGCTATCGAGCCGATCCTGATCGTTGCCATTGGCGCCATGGTGCTGGTGCTGGCTCTGGGTGTGTTCCTGCCGCTGTGGGAGCTCAGCGGCGCGGTTCGAGGTGGATGACAATAGGGATGAAAAGGCGCCAAGGGGGCTTTAGCCTACTGGAGTTGGTGGTGGCTCTGGTAGTCATCATTGTGCTCGCCACCGGGTCATACCTGCGTTATATGGACTTGGTGATCGATGCCGAGCGTGCTGCCTTTAAGGGGGGTTGGGGCTGGTTGCGAGCTGGCGTCAATATGGAGATGAGCGAGGCTCTTGGCAGCGGCGGTTTTGATTCACTGTCGGAGCTGGAGCAGACCAACCCAATGGCGCTGGTGCTCAAGGTGATGGAGCCTCCCAGCAACTATCTAGGCGAGCTTAAAGGCCGAAATGCAGAAAAATCGAAGCCTGGGCACTGGTATTATGATCTTGATCAAAGGCTACTTATATACCATGTGCGTTACAATCAGAACCTACAGGGCTTTATGGAAGATTCATACAACCGTTTGAAATTTAAGTTAAAGGTTGTGCGAAGAGATGCCGATAATTCAGTTGGTGCTATAAGCCGAAATCCGGTCACAGGTTTGAAGCTACTGCCGGTGGATGAAGAATTTTGGAGCACCCCATTAAGCTATGGTCGTAAACTGGAGCTTGATGGCGGAAATTAGCTTTTATTTACAAAGTGTTCTGGTTAAGCTGGGACGAAAAATTATCTTTAAGTGTGCAGTGAGGAATAAAGATGCGTGCTAAGCAATCCGGTTTTACCATTATCGAGCTGATCGTTGTTATTGCGCTGCTCGGTATTTTATCGGCTGTAGCCCTGCCTCGTTTTATAAATGTCACGGATGATGCACATAATGCGGCGGTCGAAGGTGCAGGAGCAGGCTTTGCCACCGGTATAGCGCTACTGAAGGCTCAAGTTGTTGCCAACGGTGATCTAGGCGGAACTAACGTCGATGACGTTGACGGTTACGGTGAAGATCCCACTCTGGATGTAAATACTAATGGTTATCCAGTCGGAACTGATGATGGCAATGACTTGGCTCCAAATGATGATGCCGATTGTGCTGCCATCTGGGGTGCCATGTTCCAGTCGAATGGACCGACTGTGGCCGCTTCAGGTTCGTCTTCATCCGTAGATTACGTGGCTAGTTTTGCTACGCCTGATTGTGACTACACATATCAGCAAGGTTCTGGGACACGAGAAATCAGCTATACAGCTTCGACTGGTGCAGTATCAGTTACTACCCCTTAATTTCTCTTAGGGTTTAGAATGATAGGCCCGTCTCCTTTGTTTCACATGAAACGTTCCGAGGAGGCGGGTTTTTCGTTGGTTGAACTTATTGCCGTTATCCTAATTCTTTCCATCACTGCCGTGGTGGTGCTTCCCCGTTTTAGTGGCGATCAGAGTTATCGCAATCTTATACTCAAAGACGACCTGATTCTGATGGCTCGCTTTGCCCAGCAATCTTCACTGATCCGGCACAATCAAGCAGTCACGCTGGAAATGAGTCTGGTGGGTGGTAACTGGTTGTTTTCGGTACAGGCCGACACTGACAATGACGGCACTAACGATCTCGAAGTGAAACGTTTACTGCTGGAGCAGGGCAGCTCTTCTCTCACCATGAGTGCCCCCTCTACTATTGGTGTTAATAGCTCCACGCCATTAATTATTGGCTACGATAACCTTGGTAATATTACCGAAGTGAACGGCAGCGCTATCTCTAGCAATATACATTTTGATGCGTCTGGGCGTTCTGTCTGTGTCTCTCTGGCAGGTTATGCCTATGAGTCTGCCAACCAATCCAGTTGCGTCAGTGACTAGCATGGATACTAAGAATAAGGGCTTTAGCCTGGTAGAGCTGGTTATCACTATCGCCATTATGTCGATAGCACTGTTGGGTGTGGCTTTTTCGCTTCAATTCAGCGCTGACCGCAGCGCCGATCCACTGATCCAAAGCAAGACGGTGGAACTGGTTCAAGCCTACAGCGAAGAGATCCTGACTAAGCGCTTCGATGAACTGACACCTGTTGGCGGAGTGCCGGCTTGTACTTCTTGTACTGCGGCGGTCTCCTTTGGTGCTGACAGCGAAACCCGTGGTGGTGGCGTGAATACCTTTGATGATGTGGATGATTACCATGGCATTGATGAAGTGCCGGTGGATGCCCAGGGTAATACCCGCTCTGAGTATCAAGGTTACCGTGTGCAGATTGCGGTCAGCTACGCCGGAACAGCACTAGGCCTTGCCAGCGACCAGTATGCAAAGGAGATCACTATCACGGTAACGCCACCCACCCAGGAACCCCTGGAGTTTAGCGTCTATCGGGGTAACTTCTAATGGGTGGCCGTAATGTCATGGTTCGTTCACGGGGATTCACCCTTGTTGAGCTGATTGTGGTGATTGTGGTGATGGGGATCATGTCCTTTGGTACCGTCCAATTCATCCTCAATACCAGTGACGCCTACAACGATGCCGCTCGCTGGGAGCGAATGGGATCAACAGGGCGGGCAGTGATCGAAAAGATGACCCGTGAGGCGCGTAATGCTTTGCCAAACAGTGTGCGGGTCGGAGTGTCTACGGGAGGCGTGCACTGCCTGGAGTTTATCCCCGTTCTGGCGGGTTCCGATTATATTGATCTTCCTGTCTTGGCAGCATCCAACAGTTTTAGCTCGATCCCTTTTTTCAATGAGCCGACACTGGGACGGGTGGCAGTCTATCCTCTTGATAGCGGTGATATCTACGATCTGTCGGTCTCAACGGCGGTGATCTCCCCCATGGTTACCAGCACCGCCAGCGACTTGGTCAGTACCGCTGTGGTTTCGGTCACAATGTCGTCCAATCATCAGTTTCTAGACGAGTCACCCAACAAGCGCTGGTTTATGGTGGATGATCCGGTGAGTTATTGTCTGGATGGCGATCAATTGTTTCGTTATGACTCCTACGGTTTTGCTACTTCGCAGCCCTTCCCGGATACTGCTGGGCCGGTGACAATGCCGACCTCGGTACCCGGTCGTCAACTAATGGCAGCGGGGGCCAGTATCGAAGGCGGTGCTCCATTTATCGTGGTTCCGGCAACGTTACAGCGCAACGCCTTGGTGCAGTTTGATCTCTCTTTCAAGCAGGACCAGGAAGGCTTGCGCATCAGTCACGAGGTACAATTAAGAAATGTCCCTTAAACCATTTAACGGTCCAGCGAGTCAGCAAGGTATGGGGCTTGTTGCAGCGATCTTTGTGATCACTGTGATGGCGCTGGTCTCGGTGGGCATTAGTAACCTGGTGTTAACGGGGCAGCAGTCTTACGGCCATGAAATTCTTTCTACCCGTGCCTTCCTGGCGGCGGAAAGTGGCGCTCAATTAGCAGTGCATGAGGTGCTGCCCCCTTCCGGCAGTGGCAGTTGCAGTAACAATACGCCCGCTCTGCCCGCAGCCGGATTGTCGGGTTGTCAGGTGTCTACCTCTTGTACTCAGATTGGGCCGATCGATGGCATCAACTACTACAATATTGAAAGCACCGGTCAGTGTGGCGCTGATGCCGATTTGGCCGTGCGTAAATTAACCCTGCGGATACGAGATGGAAGTCCCTGAGGCTGTTTGGTCGGGGTGTTTTTACTGATAAATCTGGCTATAGTGTAAGCATAAGCGTAGGTATAAAAATTCATCAAATGAGGACTCATTTGTGACACCACAAGATGGACAACAGGAACGGCGCCGCTTTACCCGTATCTCCTTTGACGCCAAAACGGAACTGAAGCAGGGTGATACCGTCTGGCCAGTGGAGCTGGTGGATATCTCTTTGCATGGGCTGTTGGTGAAGCAGCCAGAAGATCTGGTTGCCGACATGGGCGAATTGTTTAATGTGACCGTCCATCTGGCTGGCGATGAGATCGAGCTGCATCTGCCGGTCCATTTGGTACGAATCTCTCCTCCTTATCTTGGCCTTGAATGCAATGCCGTAGAGCTGGAGAGTATCAGCCATCTGCGACGCTTGGTGGAACTAAACTTGGGTGATCCGGCTTTATTGGATCGAGAGTTGGAACACCTGCTTAGTGACGCCAAGCAGGCCGAATAAGCCCGCTTGTTTGTCTCCTGGGGCGGTTGTTAAATCGCTTCCAGGGCTTCTGATAGATGTTCTACCGCAATCACTTCCATCCCCTCCGGCAATTCACTCGGGCAGTTGCTCTTGGGTACGATAGCACGTCGAAAACCGTGCTTGCTCGCCTCGCGGATTCGTTCTTGGCCGCTAGGGACCGGGCGAATCTCGCCGGACAATCCTACTTCGCCAAAGACTACAAGATCCTGCGGCAAGGGTCGGTCTCGCAAGCTGGATACCACTGCCAGCAGCAGCGCCAGATCGGCACTGGTCTCCAGAACCTTAACGCCGCCCACCACATTGACGAACACATCCTGATCGCCGGTGTGAATTCCCCCATGACGGTGCAGAACCGCTAACAGCATCGACAGGCGATTGTGGTCCAGGCCAACGGCGATGCGGCGGGGATTGCTGAGATGGCTTTCGTCCACCAGCGCCTGAACTTCCACCAAAATCGGTCGGGTTCCTTCCCAAACCACCATCACCAGGCTGCCTGGATTGGCCTGTTGAGCGCGATTAAGAAAGATAGCGCTGGGGTTTTTAACCTCTTTCAGCCCCTGCTCCATCATCGCGAAAACCCCCAGTTCGTTAACCGCGCCGAAGCGATTTTTCTGACCACGGAGGGTGCGGAAGCGGCTGTCATTGCTGCCTTCCAGCAGCAGCGAACAGTCGATCATATGTTCCAGCACCTTAGGACCGGCCAGGGAACCATCTTTGGTAACGTGTCCCACCAGGAACAGTGCGGTATGGGTCTGCTTGGCAAAGCGGGTCAGGTAGGCCGCGCTTTCCCGAACCTGAGATACGCTGCCCGGTGCTGACTGAACATCGGCGATATGCATTACCTGGATCGAATCCACCACCATTACTTTGGGTTTGTGCTGCTGGGCGATCTGGCAGATGGTTTCTACGTTGGTCTCCGACAGCATCTTCAGCTTGTCGGTAGGGAGCTCCAACCGTTGTGCCCGCAGAGCTACCTGTTGCAACGACTCTTCGCCGGTGATGTAGAGCGCTTCCATCGATTCCGCCAACTTGCACAGGGTCTGTAGTAGCAGCGTACTTTTACCGGCTCCGGGGTGGCCGCCAATCAAAATAGCTGATCCGGGTACCATGCCGCCGCCCAGTACTCTGTCTAGTTCGGTGCTACCGGTACTAAAGCGGGGTAGATCAGCCAGATCCACCTCTGATAGACGCTGGACCTGAGTATGGCCGGCACCTCCGTCATACCCTTGAAAACGGCGATCGCTGCTTTTCGTCGATCCCAGGCGTACTTCTGTAAGGGTGTTCCAGGCACCGCAGTCCGTGCATTGGCCCTGCCATTTGCTGTAATCCGAACCGCAATCGTTGCAGACATATGCCGTTTTCTGTTTTGCCATGGTGGGTTCCGTCTATACGCCTAGATCAAGTCGAGTAGGAAAAGTTACTGTGCGGGGATGATAACACGATGGCTTTTGGGCTAGTCTATGGCTTTCTTGTCAACGTCACTATCAGAACAAATAGAAGGGCAGTGCTATGAAATTAGAAACCCAGGCCATCCACAGTGGCTATGAACCCGATCCAACTACCAATGCCGTTGCTGTCCCGGTGTATCAGACAACCTCCTATGCTTTCGATAACACCCAGCATGGTGCGGATCTGTTTGATCTGAAGGTGGAAGGTAATATATACACCCGGATTATGAACCCCACCACGGCGGTGTTGGAGCAACGAGTTGCTGAGATGGAAGGAGGTATTGGTGCTCTGGCTCTGGCTTCAGGTATGTCTGCCATCACCTATGCGATCCAGACCATTGCCGAGGCTGGCGACAACATTGTCAGCATCAACAAGCTATATGGTGGCACCTATAACCTGTTCGCCCACACCTTCCCTAAGCAGGGGATCGAAGTACGAATGGCGGCCCACGATGATTTCAAAGCTTTGGGTAATCTGATTGACGATAACACCAAAGCGGTATTCTGTGAGTCGATCGGTAATCCGCTGGGCAACGTGGTAGATATCGAAGCTTTGGCAGAGGTGGCCCACAGTCATGGTGTGCCGTTGATTGTCGATAACACGGTTGCTACCCCCTGTCTGTTACGCCCTTTTGAGCACGGAGCTGATATTGTCGTCCACTCGCTGACAAAATATATGGGCGGTCACGGTACTTCTATTGGCGGTGTAGTTGTTGATTCCGGGAAATTCCCCTGGGCAGATCATAAAGAACGCTTCAAAGTAATGAACGAACCCGATCCTTCCTACCATGGCGTGGTCTACACCGAGGCGTTGGGAGAAGCAGCGTTTATTGGCCGTTGCCGTGTGGTTCCGCTGCGCAATACCGGTGCTGCCATTTCACCGTTCAACGCCTTCCTGATTTTGCAGGGGATCGAAACTCTGCCTTTGCGGATGGAGCGGCATTGCGACAATGCCATCACAGTGGCTCAATTCCTGTCCCAGCACCCGCAGGTGGAATGGGTCAACTACGCCGGGCTTGAAGGCGATGCCGGTTACGAGCTTGCAAAGCGCTATGTCGACGGTCGGCCGTCGGGTATTCTCAGTTTTGGCATTAAAGGCGGTGCTGAAGCAGGCGCACGCTTTATCGATGCCTTGGAGTTGGTTACCCGTTTGGTGAATATCGGTGATGCTAAGTCACTGGCTTGTCATCCTGCTAGCACGACTCACCGTCAATTGGCCGGAGATGAGTTAGCAGCGGCTGGAGTGAGCGAAGATATGGTGCGTCTCTCCATTGGTATCGAGCATGTTGACGATATTCTGGCCGATGTTAGCCAAGCTCTGGAAGCTTCCAAAGGCTGATTAACTGCTAAAACAAAAAAACCGGCCGAGGCCGGTTTTTTATGGGTAGAAGACGATTAGAGGTCTTCAACACTATTGATTGGATAGTGTGCTGGATAGGGAAGCTTGGCAATGCCGATATCAACAGCAGTTTGAGCCACTGCCGCAGAGACTTTACCCAGCAAGCGGGGGTCGTTGGGCTTGGGAATGATGTACTCAGGCCCGAACTCCATCGCATCGATACCCTCGTAGGAATCGATTACGCTCTGAGGAACAGGCTCTTTAGCCAGCTCGGCAATCGCTTTAACTGCAGCCATCTTCATTTCGTGGGTGATATGCACGGCGCGAACGTCCATGGCTCCACGGAAGATATAAGGGAAGCAAAGCACGTTGTTGACCTGGTTAGGGTAGTCGGAACGACCGGTTGCCATGATTACATCGTCGCGAGTGGCGTGAGCCAGCTCTGGCTTGATTTCAGGATCCGGATTAGCGCAGGCGAATACGATGGGGTTAGGAGCCATTTTTTTCAGTTGCTCAGGAGATAGCATGTTGGCACCGGCCAGACCCAGGAATACATCGGCACCTTCCATGGCATCATCTAGGGTGCGCATGTCGGTGTTGATGGCGGCAAACATCGCTTTTTCCGGCGTTAGGTCACCACGACAGTCATGGATAACACCGCGACGGTCTACCACGGTAATGTTGTGGCGACGAATACCGGAGCTGATCAGCAGACGTAGGCAGGCTGTCGCTGCTGCACCAGCACCCAGACAAACAATTTTGGCTTCTTCCAGGCTCTTGCCAGCCAGTTCGATCGCATTGATCATGCCGGCGGCGGTAACGATGGCGGTACCGTGCTGATCATCATGAAAAACTGGTATATCGCAGCGCTCAATCAGTTGGCGCTCAATCTCGAAACACTCGGGTGCCTTGATATCTTCTAAGTTGATGCCACCGAAAGTGCAGGCGATACGAGCTACGGTATCGATGAAGGCCTGAGGACTTTCGTTGTCCACTTCGATATCGATGGAATCCAATCCGGCGAAGCGCTTGAATAGCAGCGACTTGCCTTCCATAACCGGCTTGCTGGCCAGTGGGCCGAGGTTGCCAAGGCCAAGAATGGCAGAACCGTTGGAGATGACTGCAACCAGGTTGCCTTTGGCTGTGTAGCGGTAAGCGTCTTCAGGATTTTCTGCAATCGCGCGTACTGGTTCGGCAACACCCGGGCTGTAGGCCAGGCTAAGATCGTCAGCCGTTTCTGCAGGGGTGCTGAGTTCAACACTGATTTTTCCGGGCTTGGGAAACTCGTGATAGTCAAGCGCACGTCTCTTCAGGTCTTGTTCGGTCATGATGTTTACCAGGTCGGTTAAAATTTGGGCTGGCAAGCATATACTAAAGTACTGTGTACCACAACTGGTCATACCGCTTGAGGCCAGTATTGGCGGGCGCTGTAGCCGATTTTGGGTGGTTTTCCACACATTATGGAGGGGGTCGAAAATCGTAGCTATGTTGCGGTGCGAAATTTAAGTATTTGTTTAGGCATAAAAAAAGGCACCTGATTAGGTGCCTTTCATCAACTTCTTTAGCGCTTACTTTTTCAGGCTGCGACTGCCGAAACGCTTGTTGAAACGATCGATACGACCGCCAGTGTCCAGAACCTTTTGCTTACCGGTGTAGAAAGGGTGGCAAGCGCCGCAAACATCAACGTGGATGTCTTTGCCCAGGGTGGACTTAGTTTTGATGACATTTCCGCAGCTGCAAGTAGCAGAAATCTCAGTGTAATTTGGGTGGATACCGTCTTTCATCAGTCTATGACCTCAGTCGATTTTAATTGCGCCGCCACTCAGGTTTTTCACTAAGCACCGCACTAAGCATCCCCTGAATATTAGTCGGGAATACGGGAAGCCGCGCATTTTAGCAGAGTTCGAGGGATTAGCAAGAGCGGCTGTTATCAATTTGGGTGCTACAATGGCTGCTTGAAAATCCAATCGACAATGGATTAATCCAGAGCCATAGGAGCGTGACCGGCAACCATGAGCGAAACCCAGCAGATACTTCATCTGGCCCTGCCCTCGCCTCTGCGTCGTCGCTTTGACTACTTGCCGCCCAAGGACGGAGAGAATGATTCCTACCTTCCTGGTCAACGTTTCAGAGTGCCTTTTGGCTCCAGGACGCTGGTTGGGTTGCTGCTAGAGGTTTCAGATCACAGCGATTATCCGCTGGCAAAGCTGCGTCATGCAGAAGCATGCCTTGATCTGCAACCAGCCGTCCCCCCTCATCTATTAAAGATTGGCCTCTGGGCCGCCAGTTATTATCAGCATCCGGTAGGTGATGCGCTCTGCTCTTTTCTACCGGTGTTGTTGCGAAAAGGTGAGAAAGCGGAGTTCGCTCATCAGAAACTCTGGGTCGCCAGTGTTGATCAGCTGCCGGAAAATGGACGTTCTGCCCCTAAGCAACAACAGCTGTTTGCCGAGTTAAAGGCCCATCCACAGGGGTTGAGTAATGATGCAATTACTGCGCTGGGTTTTTCCAGTGGTGTGATACGAGCCTTGAAAGAGAAGCAGCTGGTTCATCAGATTAGCCGGGAAACTGCACCGCCCCACAGCCATCAGACCGACAACCTTCTATTAGAAAGTCCACTTGTTCTCAATGACGAGCAGGCCAGTGCTGTGGATGCAGTTGCGTCTAAGCTGGGGCAGTTTCAAACCTTTCTGCTGCAGGGGGTGACCGGTAGTGGCAAGACAGAAGTGTACCTGCAGCTGATCGAAAAAGTGCTGCAACGGGGCAGGCAGGCACTGGTGTTGGTGCCGGAGATCGGTCTGACACCACAAACGGTTGGGCGATTTCGGCAGCGTTTCAGTGTGCCCGTCGCCGTGCTGCATTCAGGACTGAATGATCGTGAGCGCTTGGATGCCTGGTTGCAGGCCGAACGCGGCGATGCATCGATACTGATCGGTACCCGCTCGGCCCTATTAACGCCGATGCAGAGCCCCGGCATTATTATTGTCGATGAGGAGCATGATGGCTCCTTTAAGCAGCAGGAAGGATTCCGCTATTCGGCCCGGGATATGGCGGTGATTAGGGCTCGCGCTGAATCGGTACCAGTGGTACTGGGTACGGCCACCCCATCCATCGAAAGTTACTACAACGCCCAGCTGCAACGTTATCACTGGTTGCAGATTAAGCAACGGGCAGGTAATGCAAAACCACCTGCATTTGAACTGCTGGATATTCGCCAGCAGCCTTTGGAAGACGGTCTATCTCCGCCGTTGCTTATGGAAGTTCGCCAGCAGCTTGAGCAGGGCAATCAGGTGCTGGTGTTCCTAAATCGGCGCGGGTTTGCGCCTACACTGATGTGTCACGATTGTGGCTGGCAAGCAGACTGCCCACAGTGCGATGCCCACATGACCTTGCATCGTCAGCCAGCCCATCTGCATTGCCATCATTGTGACTATCAAGCACCGATTAGCTTGCGTTGTGTCAAGTGTGGTTGCACGAATCTTAATCCGGTCGGTGCAGGCACCGAGCGTACCGAAGAAGCGCTGAAGCGATACTTCCCGAAAACCGACATCATCCGTATCGACCGTGACAGTACTCGCCGTAAGGAGGCGATGAAAAAGCTGCTGGATAGGGTCCATGATGGTGGTCCCTGTATTTTGGTGGGTACCCAGATGTTGGCCAAGGGGCATCATTTCCCCAAAGTCACCTTGGTGGCGATTCTGGATGCAGATGCCGGGCTGTTTAGCGCAGATTTTCGGGGAATGGAGAAGATGTCGCAGCTGATTCTGCAAGTAGCAGGGCGCTCCGGTCGAGCTGACCGGCCTGGGCGGGTGTTGATGCAGACACTCCATGCAGATCACCCCCGCTTACGCTGCCTGATCGATGAGGGTTACAACACCTTTGCCGAGCAGGAGCTGGAAGATCGTAAAAATGCCCAGCTACCCCCTTTTATTCATCTCGCCTTGATCCGTGCAGAGGCGGTCGCCCAGGGCCGTGCCGAAGCCTTTTTGCAGATGGTGAGGGTAATGTGTGAGGGCTTGGGTATTAATGGTGTCGAGCTGTTAGGGCCGATGCCGTCGCCTATGGAGAAACGGGCTGGTCGCTACCGGGCACAGTTACTATTACAGAGTCACGACCGCCGCTCACTGCACCAACTCTGTAGCCAATTGACGCTGATGCTGGAAGCCAACAAGCAGGCCAAGAAAGTACGTTGGTCGGTGGATATCGATCCGCTGGATATGTTTTAGCGGCAATTTTAACGACTACCATCAAATTCCCCTTGGGTTCACTTGGCATGGCCGGGTAATCCGGCGATAATAGGCGGCTATTTTTTATCCGGTGCGCCCTCAGCGCCAATTCATCGTAATTCGAATCTGCCACTGCTTCGTTGCAGGTTGAGTTAGTGAAGTGACGGGTCAGTAATCAAGTTCACATATACGGTCGGCAATGAAACAAAATATCGCAGAGCTAATCAGCACAGCTATTCAATCCCTGAAAGACTCTGAGGTCCTGCCTCAGGAGCTGGAACCCCGCATCATGGTCGAAAACGCCAAGGACAAGAGTCATGGCGATTTCGCTACCAACATTGCTCTGATGCTGGCCAAGCCTGCCCGATGTGCTCCCCGACAACTAGCTGAGAAAGTTATTGAGGCGCTGCCCAGCTCCGACAGCGTGACTAAGGTGGAGATTGCCGGTCCCGGATTTATCAACTTTTACATTAGCAGCGCCAGCAGTAGCGCTGTGGTGGGAGAGGTTTTGGCCGCAGGCAATGCCTACGGTCTTGCAAAAGCGCCGAAAGGTGAGCGGATTCAGGTGGAGTTTGTCTCTGCCAATCCCACTGGCCCCCTGCATGTGGGCCATGGTCGTGGTGCTGCCTACGGTGCCTCTGTTGCCGATCTGATGGAAGCAGCTGGCTACGATGTCCAGCGAGAATACTATGTTAACGACGCCGGTCGGCAGATGAACATTCTCGCTGCCAGTGTCTGGTTGCGTTACCTGCAGCGTTGTGGCCAAGAGTTGGTGTTCCCCAGCAACGGTTACAAAGGCGAATACGTGCTGGATATCGCCAACGAGCTGTTCGAGCAATATGCCAAGCAATTTGACCGCCCTGTTGCCGATGTTTTTGCAGGTATTCCCGCCGATGAGCCCGCCGGTGGCGACAAAGAACTGCATATCGATGCACTGATTGACCGCTGCCTGGAGATGCTGGGTGAAGATGATTACCGCGTTGTTTTTGACGCCGGTCTGGACGGAATCCGTGAAGATATCCGTCAGGATCTCGGCGAGTTTGGTGTTGAGTATCAGGAGTGGTTTTCCGAGCGCTCTCTGACCGAGCAGGGCGATGTTGATCGCGCTCTCGATCTGCTCCAGGAACGTGGCCATCTGTTTGAAGAGACTGGCAACCTGTGGTTCCGGTCCACCGCTTTTGGTGATGATAAGGACCGGGTGGTGCGTCGTGCCAACGGTCAGACGACCTATTTCGCTTCCGATATCGCTTACCATCTGAATAAATTCGAGCGTGGTTTCGACCGTGTGGTCAATATCTGGGGTGCTGATCACCACGGTTATATCACTCGGGTTAAAGCCTCTTTGCAGGCACTGGGTATCGATCCCGACCGTCTGATCGTTCGTCTGGTTCAGTTTGCTATCCTCTATCGCGGCAGTGAGCGGGTGCAGATGTCGACCCGTAGTGGCTCTTTTGTCACTCTCCGTGACCTGCGCGCCGAAGTGGGCAATGACGCTGCCCGTTTCTTCTACGTGACCCGTAAGTCCGAACAGCATATGGATTTCGACCTGGAGTTGGCGAAGTCTGAAAGCAAGGACAATCCTGTCTACTACATCCAATACGCTCATGCCCGAGTCTGCAGCGTGATGCGCAAGCTAGCAGAGCGGAACTGGCAGTGGGACCAGGAAGTCGGTCTGGCTAATCTCCAGTTGTTGGAAAGCGAGTCCGAGAAGGATCTGATGACCAGTCTGGCCAAGTACCCTGAGTTAGTGGATAACGCTGCTCAAGGTTTTGAGCCCCATGTATTGGCGCACTACCTGAAAGATCTGGCCAGTGACTTCCACACCTACTACAACTCCAACAAGATGTTGATCGAAGAGGTTGAGTTGCGTAACGCTCGTTTGACTCTCAGTCAGGCGGTTCGTCAGGTTTTGGCCAATGGTCTTGGCTTGTTGGGTGTTTCTGCCCCTGAACAGATGTAGGTCGAAATAAGGTTTCTGGATGGCTCACGATTACGCCAATCGCGGTAAGAAACATAAACCAGCTGCTCGCAAAGCGGGGCCGCGGAGCAGTTCTGCGGCCAAAACGTCCAAACCTGCGGGTAAAAAACCAGGACGGCGGAGGCTGCTTTGGTTGGTGATCCTTTCGTTAGTGCTGGTTAGTGGCTTTGGTTATGGCCTGTACAAGCTGGCGTTTGTAAAGCCTGATCCTGTTGCCAATCAGCAGACGGTTAAAAAGCAGTCTATCGAGAAACCGGCTCCTAAAACGGCTAAGCCCGCTACGAAAACCGCCAAGGTAGAACCTGAACCGAAAGAAGATGGTTTTGATTTCTACAAAATGTTGCCAAAGAGCGAGGTGGTTCCTCCCAAAGTGGAGGCCTATAAGTCCACCCCGAAATCCGCTAAGAACCACAGCCAGTACTTGCTTCAGGCCGGCTCCTTTCGTAATGGCAAGGACGCAGACAGCCTGCGTGCTAAGTTGCTGTTGATGGGGATGCCAAATGTCACCACCAGCAAGGTGACCTCCAGCAGTGGCAGCATCTGGTACCGCGTTCGTGTCGGTCCCTTCCCCTCCCGTTCAAAGCTCAACAAAGCCCAGGATCAGATGGTGCGTATGCGCTTGCAGCCGCTGCAGGTCAAAGTTCAGTAACTTCGTGAGCGGTAATATCGCTGCCATCTACAGGCAGCAATATCTGTAGTTAACACGCCGGTGGCTCGGTTTCCGCCGCAGTTTTTCATGGATCTAGCCTTGAATTTGCCATCACCGACGCCATATTAGTTGATTCTGAGTACTTATTTGCAGGCCAAAATAGCATGACTACGATCGTTTCTGTGCGCCGTAATGGAAAGGTAGCATTGGGTGGTGATGGCCAGGTTTCCCTGGGCAATACCGTGATGAAAGGCAACGCAAGGAAGGTGAGACGCCTATATCGCGATCAGGTTATCGCTGGCTTTGCCGGTGGAACCGCCGATGCCTTTACCCTGTTTGAACGCTTCGAAGCCCAGCTGGAAAAACATCAGGGCCACTTGGTTCGCTCTGCGGTAGAACTGGCCAAAGATTGGCGCAGCGACCGCGCATTACGTCGTCTTGAGGCGATGTTGATTGTCGCTAACAAGGACGCTTCCTTGATCATCACTGGCAACGGCGACGTGGTAGAGCCCGAAGAGGGCCTGGTAGCTATAGGTTCTGGAGGCAACTTTGCCCAGGCTGCCGGTAAGGCGCTGCTGGAAAACACCGAGTTGGGTGCCCGCGATATTGTCGAGAAGAGCCTCAGCATTGCCGCTGATATCTGTGTCTACACTAACCACAACCAGATCGTCGAAGAGCTGGATACGGTTGATTCCGAAAGCTAATAACGCCTGAGTCGAGACATCTTCAGGTTAAATAGGTAATTGCCGGTTAGCTGCCATCGTCATCCGCAGCCCAGACCGGTTCCAACTGAGAGATTATTATGTCCCATATGACACCCCGTGAAATCGTCCATGAATTGGATCAGCATATCGTTGGTCAGGCAGATGCCAAGCGAGCCGTTGCTATTGCTCTGCGTAATCGCTGGCGCCGGATGCAACTGTCCGACGAGATGCGCGCTGAAATCACCCCCAAAAATATTCTGATGATCGGGCCTACCGGTGTCGGTAAGACCGAGATCGCCCGTCGTCTGGCCAAACTGGCCAACGCTCCTTTTATCAAGATTGAAGCTACTAAGTTCACCGAAGTGGGTTATGTAGGTCGTGATGTTGAGTCGATCATCCGCGATCTTGTGGATATGGCGATTAAGATGCTGCGCGAGCAGGAGATGGCCAAGGTAGGAAACCGCGCCGAGGATGCCGCCGAGGACCGTATCCTTGATGCCCTGCTGACACCCGCTCGTGGCGGTTTTGGCGAAGAGCCTCAGCGCGATGACAACAACAGCACCCGGCAGCTGTTCCGTAAGAAATTGCGGGAAGGCCAGCTGGATGACAAAGAGATCGACGTTGAAGTCAGCGCTCAGCCCATGGGCGTAGAGATCATGGCGCCTCCGGGCATGGAAGAGATGACCAGCCAGCTGCAGAACATGTTCTCCAGCATGGGCAATGACCGTAAGAAAACCCGCAAGCTGAAAGTGAAGGATGCCTTGAAGATCCTTCGTGATGAGGAAGCGGCTGCACTGGTTAAAGAGGACGACCTAAAAGCTCGCGCCATCGATGTGGTGGAGCAGAACGGTATCGTCTTCCTGGATGAGATCGATAAGGTGGCCAAGCGCACTGAAGCCACTGGTGGCGATGTCTCCCGTGAAGGGGTTCAGCGCGACCTGCTGCCACTGATCGAAGGCAGCACCGTCAGCACCAAGTTTGGTATGGTGAAAACCGACCACATCCTGTTTATCGCCTCCGGTGCTTTTCACCTGGCTAAGCCTTCTGATCTGATCCCTGAGCTGCAGGGCCGTTTGCCGATTCGGGTTGAATTGAGTGCTCTGACACCGGAAGATTTCCGTCGTATCCTGACCGAGCCCAACGCTTCTCTGACCGAGCAGTATCAGGCGCTGATGGGTACCGAAGGTTTGAATATCGAATTTTCTGAAGAAGGCATCCAGCGTATTGCCGAGATGGCCTACGAGGTCAACGAGCGTACAGAGAATATCGGAGCCCGTCGCCTTCACACCATGTTGGAGCGACTGCTGGAAGAGCTGTCTTTTGAGGCCAGCGACAAGGGCGGCCAGAAGCTGACTATCGATGCTGATTACGTTAACAACGCACTCCAGGAGCTGGCACAGGATGAAGACCTGAGCCGCTATATTCTGTAAGCTGGAAGTTGTTCACCGATGTTAGCGATGCCAGAGGTTATTGAGTTATGAGTAAGCAGCGTCCCACTCGGATCGAGATGCATATGCGTTCCCGTGAGCTGGAACTGATCTACGAAGATGGCAGTTACCGGTTGGAATTTGAATTGTTGCGGGTTCATTCGCCATCGGCGGAGGTTCGCGGTCATGGTGTCGGCAACGAGGTACTGCAAACCGGCAAGCGTGATGTTTTGCTGTCAGGCATTGAACCTAGCGGTAACTATGCTCTCAAGCTGGTTTTTGATGACGGCCATGATTCCGGTCTGTTTGACTGGGATTACCTGCGGGATCTCTGTGAAAATCGTGAAGACTATTGGCAGCGTTACTTGGCTCAGCTGGAAGCGCAAGGGGGCAGTCGCGACGTCTGCACCACCGCACCATTACAGCCAGTAAAAAGCGGTTGCGGGGGAGGAGGTGGCTGTGGGTCCCGGTAATAGCCTGTTTACCCCCATCGAAGTTGCCATCAAGGTTGCTCTTAAACAGGATCCGGCTACCCTGCGCCGTTTGGCCCGATTGGATGCCAAGGTACTCCAGGTAAAGATTAAGGCACCTGCCCTGGAACTGTTTGTGTTTCCGGTGAGCGATGGCATTGAATTCAGCAGCGCTTGGGAGGATCAGATCGACTGTACCGTTGAAGGTGGTGCTGCTGATTTTCTGGAAGTGCTGTTGGACGAGCAGAAAACCTTCGGTTCCGGGATTGAGCTCAGTGGAGACAGCCAGGTCGCCATCGATCTGAAGAACTGTCTGCAGAAGTTGGATATCGATTGGGAAGGCTTGCTGGCCGATCAGATTGGTGATCTGGCGGCACATCAGTTTGCTGAGATTTTCCGTGCCGGACGGGGATACCTGCAAAAGAGCAGTGATAATCTGCTGGACGATCTCTCAGACTATCTACATGAAGAGGTGCGTGTGCTGCCTGGCAAGGTAGAGCTGGAACAGTTCAACCAGCGGGTAGATGATTTACGCCTGCAGGTAGACCGTTTGCAGGCGCGCGTCCAAAAGCTCGAATCCTAACCGCTTACCTCGGTTTCCAATTCCAAGACATCGGCCAGTTGCATTCGTAGCTGGTCCCCTGCTTTCAATACCCCTACTCCGGCTGGAGTGCCAGTCAGTACCACATCCCCAGGCAGCAGGCTAAAGTGCTGACTGCAATAGGATAGCAGCTGGTAGATGGGGGTGATCATCTGCTTGGTTTTACCGTGTTGGCGAAGTTCGCCATTGACCCACAAGCGATATTCACTGTCTTCGATATTGGTAACGCTCTCGGGTTTAACGAATGATGATAGGGGGCAACTGCCATCAAAGGCTTTGGCCAGTTCCCAGGGATGCCCCTTCTGTTTTAACTGATTCTGAACTTCTCGCAGGGTCAGATCCAACCCCAGACCAATTCCCGCAACGGCTTGTTTAGCCTGTTCAGGGCTGGCGTTGATCAGAGACTCACCGATCAGAACTGTTAGTTCGGTTTCAAAGTGGCAGGCCTGTTGATTAAATCTGGCAGCAACCGTTTGTGATAGGGGAACCATGGCGCTAAAGGGTTTGATAAACAACAAAGGTTGGCTGGGCACCGGGTTGTTCAGCTCCTTGGCGTGGTCAGCATAGTTTCTGCCGACGCAAACAGCCTTGCCAGAAGGAAGGGTAATAGGCTCTCCGTCGGCCCAATGGTGTTGATAATGCATAGGTAATCCTTGAATCCAGTTAACAAGCGCTACATTTGCTGCTATTAATATCAGATAGCCTAATCGAGTTAGAACAATAACAATAGATTTTGCAGACTGGAGAGCCCTCTATGCTGATGAAACTTGAACAGAGCACTCCCGATATCCTCGGCTTTATCGCTAGCGGTCGTCTGACCGACAACGACTATAAAAATTTTCTTATACCTGAAGTTAAACAAGCCATCGACAGTGAAGGCCAGATTCGTCTGTTATTTCAGTTGGATGGATTTCGAGGTTGGGATATCCAAGCCGCCTGGGATGATCTGATCTTCGGGATGGAGATCAACAGTAATGTAGAAAAGATCGCCATTGTAGGTGACTCCAAATGGGAGCAGTGGGTGGCGCGATTGGTTAAGGCATTCACCCACGGTGAGGCCCGCCACTTCAGTCTTCACGATGTAGAAGACGCTTGGGGCTGGGTTAAAGGATAATCCAGCCTCATTCCCTTTAAGCTTGCCTGCACTGCAGGTCCAGCCGTTCCCGCTGGTATAGCCAGCCGGCCACAGTAGCGGTTACTGTTAGAATCAGCACTGATCCCAATACTACCCCTGGCCATCCTCGATATTCCCAGAACGGGGCCAGATAGAATCCGCCGCTGGCAGCTCCCACATAGTAGAACACCAGATACAGCGACGAGGCGCTGGCCCGTGCCTTTAATGCATGGCGGTTCACCCAGGAACTGGCCATAGAGTGGCATAAGAAAAATCCGAAACTGTTGATCAGCAAGCCCATCAAGATGGCATTGATATTGTCGATCAGCGTTACTAGTGTTCCCGCTATCAAAATGATGATTCCCAGCAACATACAGAGTGCTTGGGGAATTCGTTGTGCGATTCGACCTGAGATTGCCGAACCAAAGGTGCCGGAGAGGTAGGTTAAAAACAGCATCCCCAGTAGTGATGGCGACAAAAAGTAGGGCTCTGCACTGAGCAGGTAGGTGATAAAGCTAAATTGGTTGGAGAAGATAAAGAAGTTCAATCCACCGATCAGATAAGCACCCAGCAGCCAGGGATTATGCAGATGATCGACCAGGTCCTGAACCATTTGCCGGAATCCTAGTGGCTTTGGCTGAAAGTGCTGAGAGTTAGGTAGCAACCAGATAAACAAGGCCAGCCCGATCAAGCTGCCCATAGCGATCGACTCAAAAGCGAATTGCCAGTTGCTGAGATCGGTGATCAGGCCGCCAAGTATCCGACCACTGACACCGCCAAGGCTGTTGCCGCTGATATAGAAACCTACCGCTAACAACAGCGCTTTGCGGTTAAATTCATCCCCCATATAGGCGATAGCGATAGCGGGCAGTCCTCCCAGCATAAAACCCTGGACGGCTCTCAATATTAGTAGCTGTTCGTAGTTCTGTGCCTGACCCACCAGGCCGCCGGCGATAATTGCACCCGCAAGGGTGAGGATCATGATCTTGCGCCGGCCAACGGCGTCAGAGAGTGGTCCAAAAACCAGCAGCGAGATTCCCAGGGTTAGCATAGGTAACGATAAAGACCAGGAGGCTTGCAGTTCGCTGATCTGAAACTGCTCGCTGAATAGCGGCATCAGCGGGTGGGTGATATAGAGATTGGCAAACACCAAAAAGGAGCCCAGACAGAGCGCGAGGGTAGCGCGCCAGAAATCTCGGCTATTGGGTTCGATCATGGTGCTGTTCCTGCTGCTTTGACTCCGGATAGCGGAGTGGACGCATTATAGCCAAGTGGATAAGATATAAAAAATATATAAAATAAATTAATTGCATATATAAAAGATATGATTGATGGATATCCGCAAACTACAGATCTTTCAGCAGGTGGCTAGCGAGGGTAGTTTTACCCGCGCAGCTGAAGCCTTGCATATGGCGCAACCGGCGGTGAGCATCGCAATCCAAAAGCTGGAAGCTGAGTTGGAGTTGCTACTGTTTCATCGTCAGGACAAACAGATCAGCCTAACCTCTGAAGGTCAGGTGCTGCTCCAGCATAGTGAGCGCATACTTTCACAGGTCCGCCAGGCCGAGCTGGAGATGAGCGAGCTACGGGGCTTGCGCAAAGGTGAGGTGCGCATCGGCATCCCCAGCATGTTGGGCAGTTACTACTTCCCGGAGATTCTGATGGCTTTCAAGTTGCAGTATCCGCAGCTGCAACTATCGGTGATCGAAGCGGGAGCCCGAGATATCCAGCAGCTTATCGATCAGGGCGAGCTGGATATGGGCATTGTGGTTCGTGATCAGATCCCCGATACCCTGGAGTCCGAAATCTTTCTTCGAGAAGAGATGGTGGTGTGTGTGCCTGCAGATCATCCATTCAGCGAAGAGGACGCAGTCAGTTTTGAGCAATTTTTCTCCCAGCAGTTGGTGCTGTTTAAGGAAGGTTACTTCCATCGGGAGTTTATCAATCGGCTCAGTGAGCGCGCGGGTCATCAGCCTCAGGTGGCTTTCGAAACCAACTTGATTCCGCTGATCTGTTCCATTGTCAAAAAAGGCTTCGGCATTACCACCTTTTTGAGGATGGTGGTGGACGATGATCCAGAGCTTAAGGCGGTGCCCTTTCAGCAGCCGGTGTGGCTGGATCTCAGTATCGCCTGGAAAAAAGGTGGCTACCTGTCCCATGCTGATCGCCAGTTTATGCAGTTCTTGCTGGATCAATCATTAATAAAAAGATGATTTGAGTTTTTTTGTATGAGTTGCATTCATTTACCCTTGGCATAATTTCAACCTCGAAACTGGCATTTCTGGCTGTTAAACAAACAGTCTATGCTATTATTGGCGCCCGTTTTAGAAACGGCGTTACCCGGCTCAGTTAACCACCTTGGTTGTTAGAGCAATACGGATCATTGTTAGCATTGGCTGTAAGGCCGATGAGGGCCCCAGAAATAGATTTTATTTCAAATAGTTGGGGCGACGGATGGATGGTTAAAAGTAACTGCCTGTCCACCATGTTAATAGTTATTGAGGTTGCCTTAAGGTCATGAGTAAGATCACTTCCCTGGAAAAGAGCAAGATCAAGTTCCTGCTGTTGGAGGGGGTACACCAGTCCGCCGTTGACGCTCTGAATGCAGAGGGTTACACCAACATCGATTATCTGAGTACCGCGCTGGCTGAAGATCAGCTGATCGAGCGCATCAAAGACGCCCATTTTGTGGGTATCCGTTCCCGTAGTCAGATCAACGAGAAAGTCCTGAATGCTGCCAGCAAGCTGATGGCCGTTGGTTGCTTCTGTATCGGTACCAATCAGGTTAATCTCAGCGCTGCTACCGAGCGCGGTGTAACCGTCTTTAACGCTCCATTCTCCAACACTCGTAGTGTTGCTGAACTGGTATTGGCTGAAGCGATCATCCTGTTGCGTGGCGTTGCCGAGAAGAACGCCAAGGCTCACCGTGGTGTTTGGAACAAGTCGGCTAAAAACTCCTATGAGATCCGTGGCAAGCGCCTGGGGATCATCGGCTACGGCAGCATCGGTTCTCAGCTCAGTGTTATGGCTGAATCCATGGGCATGGAAGTGTGTTTCTACGACGTAGTGACCAAGCTGCCTATCGGTAATGCCTCCCAGAAGGGCTCACTGGATGAGCTGCTAGCCTGCAGCGATATTGTCAGCCTGCACGTACCTGAAACCCCTGCTACCAAGTATATGATTGGTCCTGAGCAACTGGCGAAGATGAAAGCCGGCAGCATCCTGATCAACGCATCTCGCGGTACTGTGGTGGATATCGAAGCCCTGGCCGGAAGCTTGGCGGAAGGTAAATTGCTGGGTGCGGCGATCGACGTATTCCCCACCGAGCCGAAGTCTAACGACGAAGAGTTTATCTCTCCACTGCGTGAGTTCGACAACGTGATTCTGACTCCGCACGTGGGCGGTAGCACCATGGAAGCGCAGGAAAATATCGGTGTTGAAGTTGCTGAAAAGCTGGTTCGTTACAGTGATAACGGTTCCACCATCACTTCCGTTAACTTCCCAGAAGTGGCGTTGCCTTCTCACCCTGGCAAGCACCGTCTGCTGCATATCCACGAAAACGTGCCTGGCGTGCTGACCAACATCAACACTATCTTCTCTGAAAACAACATCAACATCAGCGGTCAGTACCTGCAAACGACTGACAAGGTTGGTTATGTTGTGATGGATATCGATGCCGAGCACAGTGACCTGGCATTGAAACAGTTGCAGAAGATTCCTGGCACTATTCGCTGCCGGGTTCTGTTCTAAGCTAGCGACACTATCGCTAAAGAAAAACCGCGCCCTAGAGCGCGGTTTTTTGTTTTGTAGCGTTCAGTATATTTCTACAGAACGCGGGCGATCACCTTATATTCTCCTTCGGTCGTTAGGTTGACGGTAACTGTCTGGTCGGATCGGTTACGCCAGTACCAGCCGTGATTGCCATCGAATGCGGCAACCAGTTCACCGCCATCGCTGCTAACGCTTCTGCCTTTGTTGTAGCCGTGATATTCGGTCAGGTGGTTATCGCCATGGGTGTCGAAGTTGACGGGGCCGCCTTCTGTGGTCCAGGTGAAACGAACCTTGGCACCCTTACGCATCGCCATTTTTACCTCTGCCGCAGCGCCCGGAGCCAAGGTGATCTGGCGTTGGTCCTGTTTTAATGGTGTGGCGTTAGCAGCATCAGTTTTTGAAGTCGTCTCAGCGGCTTGAACCTGCTGGCTAGGTTGAGATGAAGGCAGCGGTTTTGACGCAATTTCCTTCTCTTTGGCGTGGCGAGCTTCATCCGCTAATGATGCTTTGATCTCCCCCATCTGGGTTAGGCCGAGGGTTTGTCCGATACCGGTGGGATCGATGCCGTATTCAGCCGGTAGAATGGCCGTTACCAGTACCATTGCAGCGAAAACCCCAGCAGCCAGGGTCGAGACTAGAAGCTGCTTGGTTGATGGTAGATCGCTGTGGGATGGAATGTTTGAGTTATACATTTAAAACCTCATAAGTGCTTTGCTCTGCCGTCCGATGTCTTGGGGCAGAGGATAATTTGAATATCAGGAGATGGCGTAGCCGACCAATTGGTAGCCCATCAACATAAAGCCGCCGCTCATGAGGGCGACATTGCTGTGGTAGGCGTGGCGGAAGAATCCCGGTGAGCGCCGCCAGAACCCCATGAGGATCAGGATCAATGCCAGGGCTATTAGCTGACCAATCTCCACTCCGACATTGAAAGCGATCAGATTCGCCAGCAATCCATCTGGAGCAATCTCGAACTCCTGGATTTTGGTGGCCAGGCCGAATCCGTGGAAAAAGCCAAAGATCAGGGTGGCTGCTTTGGTGTTGGGTTGAACCCCAAACCAGCGTTGAAATGCGCCCAGGTTATCCAGTGCTTTGTACACCACCGACAAACCGATGATAGCGTCGATCAGATAGGCGTTGGCTGGAATATCCAGATAAACACCCAGCAGTAGCGTGGTGGAATGCCCGAGGGCG
The DNA here is from genome assembly GCA_026196225.1 of Motiliproteus sp. Lineage (GTDB taxonomy): Bacteria > Pseudomonadota > Gammaproteobacteria > Pseudomonadales > Balneatricaceae > Motiliproteus. Next base: position 42,031 of record JAPHRD010000004.1, on the reverse strand, counting down.
AATAGGCTGACATAGATGCCGATATGGCTGAGCCGATAGAGAAAGAAGATCACGCCAAACAGGAACAGCAGGTGATCGTATCCGGTCACCATATGTTTGGCGCCAAGGTAGATAAATGGCAACAGGTTAACCCCGCTGATCTCTTGAATATATCCCTGGTCACCGGCAGTAACACCATGGGCAAATGTGAGCCCCGGCAGGCCGATCAGGAGTATAAATAACGGCAGCATTATGTTCAGACCTAAGGGCCTGAGAGGTGGCAGTAAGCCTTCTTTGAAAAAAGAATATTTCATCAATATGTCCTAACTAAAAATAAGCTAATTAGAAAACCATCTGCGGTGTCATCGGCAGTGGTTAGCGGAGGACATTAGCGCTGTGGAGGCTGGGTCGGTGGAGGCTGTAACAGGGATAGATAGCGGTGGTTGTAGTCCGCTAGGATTGAATTTTCTGATTCCGACAGCAGTGGGTATTGGGACAACGGATGGGCGGACTCGTGTAGGTGGTCTGCTGGATTATGGCCGTGTTGGTGAGAAGGTTTTTGCTCCTCCGGACTGCCGTCTTTATGGAAATGAGTGGCGTCGGTATCCGCAGTGCCAGATAGAAACTGATGGCGCTGTTGCTTGTGCTGATCTTGAGCTAACGGATTGTGACCGGCATTGACCACAACAGGCATCGATAGAACCACTGCTACCATAAAGCAGAGCGAACACCGCAGCAGTTGTAGTAATACTCGATCCAAAACAATAGCCCCTAGAAAATCTTGATTTGAGTCTAATGGCAAGACTTATTGATCAGCAAGCGTACAAAAGTACCGTTATTAAGGTGAATAGGTGTAAATCATCTGGCCCTATTCAGAGCCAGCCAAACAGAGACATGAATAGAACGGGGAAGTTCGTCAGGAAAGAGAATAATGTGGGATCTTTCGATAGTGAATAGGGCCAATAGAAAGCCGCCGGCAACGACGGCTTTCTGTGATTGGCAACAGCATTAGCTGACGGTTAGTACCTTGCAGCTATTTGTGGAACCGGTGGTGGCGTAGTCGTCACCGTGGGTTAATAGCACCAGGTCACCGCATTTGATATCGCCTCTATCTTTCAGTGCTTTCAGTGCCTCTTCAGCTACATGGGTGATATCGTCGTGGCTGAATTCAAACCGAATGGGATAGACGCCACGATAGAGGGCGGTTCGATTCAGGGTGCTGGTGTGCCGGGATAGTGAAAAGATAGGCAGGCCGGAGCTGATCCGGGAAAGCAGCATGGGGGTGCTGCCGGATTCGGTCAACGAGATGATCGCCTTCATCCCCTTCATATGGTTGGCAGCATACATGGTGGCCATCGCTACCGCTTCGTTGATATCGGTAAACTCTTTGCCCATACGGTGACGGGAAACATTGAGGCTGGGGTGCTTTTCGGCACCGATACAGACATCGACCATCGCTTCCACAGTCTCTACCGGAAATCTTCCGGCGGCCGTTTCGCCAGAAAGCATCACTGCGTCGGTGCCATCCAACACAGCGTTAGCCACGTCCATCACCTCGGCACGGGTGGGCATGGGGTTGCTAATCATCGATTCCATCATCTGGGTAGCTGTAATCACTAAGCGATTGAGCTGTCTGGCCCGGCGGATCAGACGCTTTTGGACACCCATCAACTCCGCATCACCGATTTCTACTCCAAGGTCACCGCGGGCCACCATCACCGCATCGGAAGCTTCAATAATATCGTCGATCGCTTCATCGCTGGCGACAGTTTCGGCGCGCTCCACTTTGGCCACCAGCATCGCATTTAACCCGGCCTGTTGGGCGAGATTGCGGGCGTAAACCATGTCTTCACCGCTGCGGGGAAAGGAGATAGCCAGATAGTCCACACCGATCTGAGCGGCGGTTTTGATGTCGGCTTTATCCTTATCGGTTAGCGCTGCTGCTGAAAGACCACCGCCCAATTTGTTGATGCCCTTATTGTTAGAAAGAGGGCCTGCGACGGTTACCTTGGTTTGTACCTGAGCACCTTCAATAGCCGTCACCTCTAGGCGAACACGACCATCATCCAGCAGCAGGATATCGCCAGTGGTCAGATCTTTGGGGAGGTCTTTGTAATCGAGTCCGACCCGCTGCTGGTCGCCTTCACCCGGAGCGAGCTCACCATCAAGGGTGAATTGGGCTCCCTGGGATAGCTCGATTTTGCTCTCTTTAAAAGTGGAGATTCGAATCTTTGGGCCTTGCAGATCACCCAAAATCGCCACATGGGTACCCAGGCGCTGGGCGATCTCCCGCACTTCATCGGCCCGTCGAATATGGTCTTCCGCGGTACCGTGGGAGAAATTCATGCGTACGGTATTAGCACCGGCACGGAGAATCTTTTCCAGGTTGTTGTCGCGGTCCGTTGCCGGGCCCAGGGTGGTGAGGATCTTGGTACGACGATACATAGGGATACTTCCAAGGGTAGTGTTGTAGTTGCGTTGGTTGCCAATAATAAGCTGAAAAATAGAACCTTTTATGAAATCGGCGGCTTATGGTGAAAGTGTAGGTCGAAAGCGGGCTGTAGACAGGAATAATAACATCCATAGCTAAAATAAAACCAATGATTAGATTTAATTAATTTCTTTAATCTATGGTTTTTTCTTACTCTGAAATGGCTGACTGAATTGATGGAGATGCCAAGATGAATAAGAAGCTGACTACAGCCGCCGGATGCCCGGTTGCCGATAACCAAAATGTAATGACTGCCGGACCCCGTGGCCCACAACTGCTGCAGGATGTTTGGTTTTTAGAAAAGCTGGCGCATTTTGATCGCGAAGTGATTCCCGAGCGCCGTATGCACGCCAAAGGTTCCGGTGCTTACGGCACCTTTACCGTTACCCAGGATATTAGCCGTTTTAGCCGCGCCAAGATCTTCTCAGAGGTAGGAAAAAAGACTGAGTTGTTTGCCCGTTTTACCACCGTGGCAGGCGAGCGCGGGGCAGCAGATGCTGAGCGGGATATTCGTGGTTTCGCCCTGAAGTTTTATACCGAAGAGGGAAACTGGGATCTGGTGGGTAATAACACCCCGGTATTCTTTCTCCGTGATCCGCTGAAATTTCCAGACCTGAACCATGCTGTTAAGCGCGATCCGCGCACCAATATGCGTAGCGCCGAGAACAATTGGGATTTCTGGACCTCACTGCCGGAAGCGTTGCACCAGGTGACCATTGTAATGAGTGACCGAGGTATTCCCGCCAGCTACCGCCATATGCACGGCTTTGGCAGTCATACTTTCAGTATGATCAACGCCGACAACGAGCGGGTGTGGGTCAAATTCCACTTCACCTCTAATCAGGGCATCAAGAATCTTACCGACCAGGAGTCTGAATCCCTGATTGGTCAAGATCGTGAGAGTCACCATCGAGATCTCTACGATGCCATCGAGAGTGCTGATTACCCCTCTTGGACCCTAGCGATTCAGGTGATGACCGAAGAGCAGGCTGCCAGCAGTCCTTTCAATCCCTTTGATCTGACCAAGATCTGGCCCAAGGCCGATTATCCGTTGATCGAAGTGGGAGTGATGGAGCTGAACCGCAATCCGGAAAACTTCTTTGCCGAGGTCGAGCAATCTGCCTTCAACCCTGCCAGTGTAGTTCCGGGGATCGGTTTCTCCCCAGACAAGATGCTGCAAGGTCGACTGTTCTCCTATGGGGATGCCCAGCGTTACCGCCTCGGTGTCAATCACCATCAGATTCCGGTGAACGCACCCCGCTGCCCGGTTCACAGCTATCATCGCGACGGCGCCATGCGGGTTGATGGCAATCAGGGTGGTCGAATCGGCTATGAGCCCAACAGCCAAGGGGAATGGCAGCAGCAAGAGGACTACGCCGAACCAGCGCTGACCCTGCAGGGAGCGGCAGGACGTTGGGATCACCGGGAAGATGATGACTATTTCTCTCAGCCGGGAGTCTTGTTCCGCCTGATGTCTCCGGCGCAGCAGCGAGTACTGTTCGAAAATACCGCCCGCTCGCTGGGTGGGGCGTCACTGGAAATCCAGCAGCGGCATATCCGCCACTGTGCACTGGCTGATCCTGCTTACGGTGCTGGCGTGGCCGATGCGCTAGGCGTGGTGATGGAGTAGTGGAGATGGAGTAGTGGTGGTATAGCTGTGATGGCCGAGCTGTTTTGGTAGAGCCATCACGCGGATGCTGACAGTCGCTGCCGTTGCAGCCCGACTGTCAGTACCGGCCGCTTAATTGGGGAGATTCACCATGATCTTGATCTATAGAACGGTTGGGGTTTTATCTCTTGCTTTAGGTACGTTGGGAGTTTTTCTGCCCCTGCTACCTACTACCTGTTTTGTACTTTTGTCGGCCTGGTGTTTTGCCCGATCATCGCCTCGCTATTATCGCTGGATCACCGAAAATCGATTGTTTGGAAAGATAATTAGCCAGTGGCAGCAGCGGCGTTGCATCTCCAATCGGATCAAGTGGGTTGCCATCGCATCGATGTCGATCTCGGTAAGCTACTCCATCTGGTTGATTGAACAGCCGGTAGTTCAGCTAACCTTGGTGTTGTTACTTGCTGTGGGAATATTTAGTGTGCAGCGAATCAAGCAGTGCCCGATCGGCCCCTATCAAACGGTGGCGAAAGTGCGGGCCTAGAACACTGACCAGCGGCGGCTCGACATCGCAGCTTTAACTCTTGCCGTTGCCAGCTCAAGGGCTGCTTGCCGGGGTGGAATCTGTTTGCTTTGGGCTATTTCCAGTACCTGAACGGTATTGCTGCGGAGTTTCTCTTCGATGCTTTGTAGCGCTGCAGATTCGCTTACCCCCTGATATTCCAGGGCGCCGCAGATGACCCCACCAGCGTTAGCGATAAAGTCAGGGAGGCTGATAATGCCCCGTTGATGCAGCACCTTTTCGGCCGCTTCGGTAACGGCGATATTGGCACCTTGGGCAACCAGTCGGGTGTTCAGCTGGTTGACGTTGTCTTCACGAATTACGTCGGGTCGTGCTGCAGGAATCCAGATCTCTGATTCCACCGTTATCAGTTCTTCGTTGCTGATCTGTTTGGCCTGAGGACATTCTGCAAGGTGTTCAATTACGCTCTGTCCTGATTGTTTTAGTGATATCAGCTGTTCCAGATCCAGACCTCTGGGGTTGTGGATTGCGCCTTTTGAGTCGGCCACTGCAACCAGTATCGCGCCTTTTTCAGTAAGGGTTTTGGCGGCATGAATACCCACGGCGCCAAAGCCTTGAATAACCATGCGCGCCCCTTTTAACTGAAAATCGCAGAAATTGATCGCCTCTTCGGTGGCAAATGCTAAGCCGCGACCGGTGGCACCGATCTCATCCAGAGGAATACCACCCAGAGTGCGTGGCAGCCCGACCGCCCGATTGATCTCATCGTGGATCCAGGACATACACTGTTCATTGGTGCCCATATCGGGGCCGAAGATATATTCTTGGGTGTTTTTCAGGGCGCAAGCCATGGCTCTTATCAACAGCTCTTTCTGAGCTAATGGCATCCGCGGATCGCCAAATAACACTGACTTGCCGCCCCCATGGGGTAATCCTGCAGCAGCGTTCTTCAGGGTCATGGAGCGAGCCAGGCGAGCACACTCGGCGGCGCTGACATCGGCAGCCATCCGCAATCCACCAATGGCGGGTCCGGCAGCGACATTATCCACCACCAGTATTGCTTTCAGACCCACTGAGGGTTCATAGATGTGGATGGTTTTACAGGGCCCCAGATCGTCGGTGAATTCAAAAATATCAGCCATGGTTTCTATCCTGAAAACGGCAACGGCGTGACCGTAGCAGTTGCTCTAAAGTTTTATGGGTTATTTTCAAAGATAGAACACTTCATCCATGGCAGCGCTGATCTGGCCGGATGATTAATAGCAAACTGGATATTCCGAGGTGGAAATTCAAGATCCACACTATGCTGAAACAACAGCGTTATTGCTGCGTCTAGGTATGGATGCGTAATGATTCAATCAACTCCAATTAATATCGAGAAAAATAAATCTGAGTAATCAGTCAAGGAAAGGATCCACCGATGAAAAAGTTCTTAGCAATTGCGGCGATGACTATGCTGTCCTCTTCACCCCTGATGGCGGCTGACGGTATGATTGATGTGGCCAGCAACCACAGCGTTGTTAAAACCGCAGACCGACTGGAAGGCATTCTGAAAAACAAAGGCATGACGGTATTTAACCGGATTAAACATTCCGAAGCTGCCGCAAAGGTAGGAGTGACCTTGCGCGATACCGAACTGATTATCTTTGGCAATCCAAAGGTAGGCAGCCCGTTGATGAAGTGTCAGCAAAGTATCGCTATCGATTTGCCGCAAAAAGCGCTGATATGGGCAGATGCAGAGGGTAATGCTTGGATCAGTTACAACGATCCCGGTTATCTACAGCAGCGTCATCAGGTCGAAGGCTGCGGGCCGGTATTCGCCAAGGTGACAAAAGCGCTGGCGGGGATTACCAAAGCGGCTGCATCCAAGTAGCCACAATGGGGGAGGTCGGTATGGCGTTGATTTTAGAATCTATACTGACCTGCCCCGGTTGCGGTCACCAAAAACAAAAAAGGATGCCCGAAGACGCCTGCATCTGGTTTTACCAGTGTACGCAGTGCCACCAGCTGCTAAAGCCATTAGCGGGTGACTGCTGTGTATTCTGCTCCTACGGTACGGTGCCTTGCCCCCCGGTTCAGTCCCAGAAAAACTGCTGTTCACGGAACTAGTTTTCCCATTTCTTTTGTCTTTCGGCTGACATCCCGAATAATTAGGGAATTTTTCCCTATCCTCCCAGACTAGTGCTAAAGCAGTCTCTGCACGCGACCCCTTGGGAACAGTCCTGATTGTCATAAATCTGCAAAATATCCATAAGTAGATTTTCCCAGATTAGATTTAATCGGATAACAGGTAGGTCATGAAGAAGTTACAGTTCCCAGTTCGCACCTTAGTGCTTTCGATGATGGCGGCGGGTTTGCCGGCTCAGGCTGCTACGGTTTTGGATGGCGTGACGGTGGTGGGGCAAACTCCCGTCCACGGCGTTGGTGTCGAAGCCAGCAAGGTTCCAGCGCGTGTCCAGAGTGTCAGTGGTGAGGCGATCACCGACGGTCAGGCGTTGAACCTGGCTGAGCATCTGCGCTTTAACTTCAGCAGCGTCACCGTCAACGATGCGGTTAACAATCCCTATCAGCCTGATGTTCAGTACCGTGGTTTTACCGCTTCACCATTGCTGGGGCTGCCTCAAGGCCTGTCGGTGTACGTGAATGGCGTCCGTTTTAACGAGCCTTTCGGTGATACCGTCAACTGGGACCTGCTGCCCGAAGATTCCCTTGATTCGGTCAACCTGTTTTCCGGATCCAATCCTTTGTTTGGTCAAAACACTCTGGGTGGCGCATTGTCGCTACGCCTGAAGAACGGTTTTACCCATCAGGAAAACGATATCGAACTGGCTTTTGGAGAAGATGGTTTTCTTAAAACCCAGTTCCAGAGCGGTAACAACAACGGCGAGTTCGGTTACTACGTGATCGGTAACTATGTGGAAGAAGATGGCTGGCGCGATCAGTCTCCTAGTGACGTCCGCCAACTGCTGGGTGTGTTCAGCTGGCGTGGTGACGACAGCAGTCTCAATCTGACTGCCGCTACCAACGACAATACCCTGGTGGGTAACGGCGCGGTACCCTTTGACCTGATGGATATTGAGGGTCGAGAAACGATCTACACCTATCCTGACCGCACTGAAACTCAGCTTAATTTCTTAGCCCTGGATGGTGATCACTGGGTCAATGATAACGTTCAGCTGGCAGGTAACGTCTACTACCGCAAGAACACCATCACCACCCTGAACGGCGATGATAGTGACTACGAGGAGTGTACGATTCTCGGTGAGGAAACCCTCTGTGAAGATGGAGATCCTTCCGAACCGGTGGAATTCCTTGGCTTTGACGATGACGATACCCTGGAAGATATCGATCCGACCCTCGATCCGGATGATATCGACGGTACCGTGAACACCTCCGAAACCAAGCAAGAGAGTGCTGGTTTTGCCCTGCAGTCGACCTTCCTTAACACCCTGGCTGGCCGTGAAAACCAGTTGATCGCCGGCGTTAGCTACGACTATGCCGATATCAGTTTTCAGTCTGACACTGAGTTTGCAGAGCTGCGCAATGATACGCCCGCTGACGATCGTGGAACCGAAGGAGTTGGTCTGTACGATGCTGAATCCCGCGTCCGCCTGGACACCAGTGTTAGGCATTTTGGTCTCTACTTTAGCGATACCGTGACGGTCAACGATGCCTTGGATCTGACCTTCGGCGCCCGTTATAACCGCACCCGTATCAAGATGAATGACCTGATCGAAGATGGTGCCGGTTCTCTGGACGGTTCCCATACCTATGACCGTATCAACCCCATGGCGGGCCTGACCTACAGCATCCGTCCCGACCTGGCGCTCTACGCCAGCTATAGCGAATCTTCACGGGCGCCAACGCCAGCAGAACTGAGCTGTGCTGACCCTGCCGACCCTTGTAAGCTGCCTAACGGCTTTGTTTCCGATCCCCCGCTGGAGCAGGTGGTTGCCAAGAGCTTTGAAGCCGGTTTGCGTGGTGGCTCAGATATTCGCTGGCATGCGGGTCTGTTCCACACCACCAACCATGACGACATTATCTTCCAGCAGGCCGGTGGTTTGCCTTCTGAAGGTTACTTTACCAACGTGGGTAAAACCCGCCGTATCGGTGCCGAATTGGAACTGCAGGCTCAGCTGAGCAGCGTTCGACTGTCAGCCGGTTACACCTGGATGAAAGCGACCTTTGAAACGCCATTCGTCTCCTTCAGCCCTAATAACCCACTGGGTGGCAACCGCCAAGTCAGCGACGGCGATCGCATTCCAGGACTGCCGGAGCATATCTTTAAGGTAGCGGCCCAGTGGCAGGCGACCAATAAGCTGTCCGTGGGTACCGAGGTCAATTACCGAGGCAGCCAGTTCTTCCGCGGTGACGAAGCCAACGAGAACGAAAAACTGGATGGTTACACCCTGGTTAACCTGCGTGCCAAGTACCAGGCTACCCAGAATATCGAAGTGTTCGGTCGGGTCAGTAACCTGTTCGACAAAGACTATGAAACCTTCGGTGTTTACGGTGAAGCGGATGAAGTACTAAGCGATGCCTACCCCGGCTTCGACGATGATCGCTTCGTAGGTCCCGGCGCGCCACGTACCGTCTCCGCTGGCGTGCGTATGAAGTTCTGATGGGAACCCTATGAGCGCGGTTGCGACCTCCTCACTGATCCAGCCATTGCGTCCGGCACTGTTATTCTCAGTGCTGGCGCATTTGCTTTTATTCCTCTGGGTGATGGATAACGAACTGCCTCGCCCGGTGTGGAGCCAGCCGTTACCTACCGAAAGTACGATATCGATACAATTGCAGGCCTACCAAGCGCCTGCTCCTGTTCCTTCTTCTACTGTTAATCCGGTGCCCCCGGCTCCGCCACCCGAAGTATCCAAGGTGGTGGAGCCGCTTCCTCTACCACTCCCTGTTATCCCTGAGCCGGCAACCAAGGTTGTTCCGCCAGCTAAACCGTTGTCTATAATCCCCCCCAAGCCTTCAAAAGCGGTCAAAACCGTCAACACAGAGGCCCGCACTGCTATTCCACCGGCGCCACAACCGCTAAAGCCAGCCAAGGTTGTCCCGGTTCCAAAGGTGAAGCAAACGACGGTTAAGAAAACGATTAAAAAAGAAGAGAATAAAAAGGTTCTTGTTAACAAAAAACCAATTACCAAGAAAACAATTGCTAAGAAAGTTGCTGCTAAAGTCAGTAAACCGGTTTCGCAAGAACGGGTACAGCAGCCTGTAAAAAAGGTGGTCAAACCGCGTCCAAAGAATCCCGTAGTTAAGGTAAAAACGGTGCCTAAGCCAGTGCCGGCCGCCACTCCCAATACCGCTAAAAAAGTAACCGATAAGCGGTTTTCGAAGAATGTGTCCGGGCTGGAAGTCGCTAAAAAAACCACCAGTCCTTCCGCTTCAACGGCACCTCTCATCCTAAGTAAGCCAGACTACTTACAACCCCCCGCGCAGCCACGCTATCCGGCGAGGTCAAAACGCCGGGGTGAACAGGGAACCGTCTGGCTGCGTATTCTTCTGGACAGCGCCGGGGTGATCAAAAATCTGATGGTGAAGTCCAGCAGCGGCTTTGATCGTTTGGATAAATCTGCCCTGGAAGCGGCGGCTAAATGGAAATTCAAACCAGCGGTGGTGGACGGAAGCGGTCGTGATGCCTGGCTCGAGGTTCCGGTCCATTTCAAATTACGCTGAGCTAACTCGAAGGTGATCCATTGAACGCGGTATTACGAATTTTGCTGATGGTTAGTATCGCCTTTGCTATCGCATTGGCTGTAAGTCTTTATGCCATTTTGAAACAGGCTGAGACCGACATCCTCCGAGAGCAGCAGGGGGTGATGCATATGATGGACGCACTCATTGAGTCCTATGTTGACCATCCTCAGCAATTGATCCAGCTAGTGAGTGAAAACCTGCGCCATATTCGAATTATCGACAACTCAGACGCTGACACTGAATTGCAGAGCTATGAATCGCCCGACTGGTTTCGGGATCTGTTTAGCAAAGAGCAGGACTCGGATCTGCACTCGCGGACGATTGCTACCCGCGATGGCCGAATGATCACCTTTGTGCCCGATGGTTCCGATGAGATCGATGAGATCTGGGATTCAACCACCCAGCTGTTCTGGCTGTTCCTGGGCAGTGCGCTGCTATCCAACCTGGCTATTTATATTGGGGTCAGTTACGGGATGCGTCCGGTTGGGCACTTTCTACAGGCGCTTGATCGCATCCAGCAAGGCGAATACCGGGCCCGACTTAAACGCTATTCCGTACCTGAAGTGGACCGCCTATCCAGCCACTTCAATCAGATGGCAGCGGCGTTGGAAAGCGCGGAATCGGATAACCAGCACCTTACAGAGACCCTGATGCAGATTCAGGAAAAGGAGCGGGCCGCCCTGGCTAGAGAGCTTCATGACGATCTTGGCCAGCACATTACCGGTATTCGTGCTCAAGCCTACGTAATTCCTTTCAAGCAGCAACAGGACGATCAACTAAAAGCGATCAGCGAGCAGATTATTGCCAGCTGTGATGCGGTTCAGCAAAGTTGCCGGCAACTGGTGGAGGATCTCTACCCCGTGGTACTGGAACAACTAGGTCTGGAAGCAGCCGTGGAAGAGTTATTGCAACGTTTTCAGCGCACTACAGGAATCCAGTGCCAGCTAGTTTGTCGTGGCTTTGCTCAATTCGACAACGAGCAAGCTTCGCACCTTTATCGATTGTTGCAGGAGGCGTTGAATAACACCGCCCGCCATGCCGATGCGACACAGGTGTCCATTTGGGCAGGCACCGAAGCAGACCATTGGCGCATGAGTATCAGCGATGACGGGTGTGGGTTGCCGGAAAAAATAGTGAGAGGAATGGGACTGCGCTCTATCCGTGAGCGTTGCCGTCTTTTAGGAGGCCAATGTACTATTGGCTCTACGACAGAAGGCGGCGTCAACATCGAGTTGATACTGCCGCTAGCCCAAGATGATGGAGAGCACGATGAAAATACTACTGGCCGATGACCATGGGGTGGTTCGCCAAGGCTACGGTAGTTTGCTTTCGGCCATGTTCTCTCCCGTCATCATTGTCGAAGCAGCCAATGGTACCGAGGCGGCGCTGCAGTATCATCGCGAACAACCTGACATTATGATTCTCGATATCAATATGCCTGATATCAATGGTATTGAGGTGGCGCGTCAGATAATAGCCAGTCAACCTCAAGCCCGAATCCTCATGTTCAGCATGTACGAGGAGGTCGCTATGGTTCAGCGTGCCTTCGAAGCGGGAGCCCTGGGCTACATCTCCAAAACCAGCGCGCCAGAGGTGATGGTCGAGGCGGTTAAAGCGATTCAGGCCGGGGAGCGCTATCTGGAACCCAAATTAGCAGCGATGCTGGATAGTGATCCAGGCAGTGGAATTGAAGAGGGGGCCATCGATCAGTTGGCTCCGCGGGAACGTGAAATTTTTAAGTTACTGGTCCAGGGATTGAATAATCAACAGATTGCCGGTCGCCTGGGCATCAGCGCCAAGACTGTTGCTAACCGGGCAACCACTATTAAGCAGAAGCTGGGCGTTCGTACCAGCGCAGAGCTGGTTCATGTGGCCATCTCCAATGGATGGCGTGTGGTTTAATAATCAGATCAGCGATCAACTCTTTTTGATCACCACCAGAGCCACACCCAGCACCGTTAACAACCCTCCGGCCATGGCAACAGCCCCGAGACGTTCGTCAAACAGAAGGTAGGCTTCAAGCGCCGTCACCGGTGGCACCAGATAGAACAGGCTGGCTACCTGGGAGGCTGCGCCCAGTTTGATCAGTCGCATCAGCAGTAAGATGGCACCGATTGACAGTCCTAATATTAGCCAGCCCATTGCCAGCAGAAACTCAATCTGCCAGCTCACTTCCCGAGTTTCAAAAGCAAAAGCACCGATGGCAAAGAACAAGCTGGCGGAACAGTATTGAATAAAGGTTCCGGGGATCAGATCGACACCTTGACCAAAACGTTTTTGATAGACGGTGCCGATAGAAATCGCCAGCAACGAGATCACACACCAGATCAGGGTCCAAAGGGGAAACGCTGGCACCTCGGCTATTCCGCCCAGCTTTTCCAACAGCACCAAGGCGACCCCGGCCAGACCCAACATGAGCCCCAGCCACTGGCGGATACTGACTCCTTCTCGTAAAAACGCCACCGCCGCCACGGCGGTTATCAGAGGTTGAAGGCCGACAATCAGTGAAACCAGACCAGCGGGCATCTCCCCGTTGATGGCATAGAAAACTCCGCCTAGATAGAGGCCGTGAATTAATAACCCGGTCACTGCGGTATGGAGAATTGCCGATGGTTGGCGTGGCCATAGGGGCTTTAGCCATAGCGCCAATCCCGCCAATAACAGCAATGTTGCCAGCATACGGTAGAGCAGCAGGGTGAAGGGCTCAGCGTAGGGCAGGCCGTATTTGGCACCAATAAATCCGGTACTCCATAGCCATACAAACAGCAGCGGCATCAGGCGGACAAATTGCGTGGGCGAAGGATTGTCATCGTTGACGGTCAAAAAAGTTACTCCAGGAGCGAACACCAAGGGCGTGTTCTAGGCCAAGGCAGGTGAGGATAATATAGCTGGATTCTAATGTAATCCAAATTCTCCTGCGCCATGAGAAAAGCCTTTGCATCCCAGTCTGCTCTGGTAAATTAGAGCTAGAATTATAAAAACAGACACCTGTTGTAAGGAGATTCAATGCGCGCATTGTCCATTGCCTCCCAGTCGTCCGACCCGTTTCGAGCAGGGTTAGAGTTAGGTGAGGGATTGCATGAATTGCATCCAGAAGTGGTTTTTGTGTTTTCTACCGTCCATTACGGTCGATCCAGTGAATTGTTGGAAGGGCTCCACGAAGGCTTGGATCGCTCCGATGTGATTCTGGTGGGTAGTACCGGTGACGGCTACTATCACCACCGTCAGTGCGGAGATGTCGGCTGCGTAGCCATGGGGCTCGATAGCGGTGGCAAGGTCGACTGGCAGGTGACTTCGATCGGTGGTGTCCATATTGATCCTGAAGCCAGTCTGCAACAGGCCTGGTCTCAGATTCGCTGGCTCAACGACAATCAAGATCCGCAGCTGATGTTCCTGTTTTCTGATTTCCGCACCGATGCCTCTGAGATGGAAAAGGTGCTGCGTCACCAGATCAAGATACCGGTGATTGGCGGCTTTGCTGCCGACGATAATCAGATGAGCGACTGCGCGATCTATGTGGGTGACACCTGCCTGAAAGATTCCCTGGTACTGTTGTCCGCGCGGGGTGATCTGAAATTTGCCATTCATGTTGGTAACTCTATTTCTGCGGTGGGCAAGCCGGGAGTTATCGAGAAGTCCGATGGCGCCAATATCCTCTCTATCGACGGTCTGTCGGCAATGGATTTTATTGAGAGGGAGACGGGCAAACCGGTGCTGCAATCGGATCGCGGGGTGACTTCTCTCAGTATTCTCAGCAAAGATGATGATGCGGTAAAACGATTGCGGGCGATCGTTCCCGATTTCTCCATCTCCGAGCGCTCGGTGGGCTTGTACGGTGGTATCGAGCAGGGCGAACGGGTGCAGGTGTGCTTGGCTGAGCCGGAGCAATTGCTGCAGGAGGTGGGTTCTATCGCCGATCATTGCCGCCAACAGGATTTTGATCCGCAAGCTGCGCTGATTGTTAGCTGTGCGGGTCGCAAGTGGCTGCTCGGCGATAAGGTAGAGAAGGAAGTAACCGAGATTGTCAGCGGAGACTGGGTGGATTTGCCCCTGGCAGGTTTTCCCTCCTTTGGAGAGATTGCCCCCTTGCCCATTGATGATGGTTACAGTGATAACCTGTTCCATAACATGACCTATGTATTGCTGCTGCTGGGCGAATGAAATCTAGATTGATCACTACCCTCAATCCACCACCACTTGGTTTTGAAACGGTGGAACTGTCGCGAAAGCACCTGCTGGGTGGCCCCGTGGTGGTGCTCTGTGATAATCCCCAGCAGATGATAGTGGACTACAAACACTATCTGTCGCGCATTCATGGTTGCGTGGTCCATATCGGCGAGACCCTAAAGATACAAACCTTAAGTCCCAGTTTCTGGCTGCTGCAGCTACCTGAATCCTACCTATCGGATCTGGCTCAGTTGATGGGGCCGCTGTTGGATGCGCTGCAGCGGGGCATCAATTTTGACGATGAAAACACTGTCCTCAAGCGGATGTTCAATCGTAGTGAGCGGGATTTAACCGCCAGCGCCAAGGATTATCACCGTGTTAACGAGTACCTGCAGACTAAGGTCAACGATCTTACCGTTGCTCAGGAAGAGATTGTGGCGTTAAACCGGAAACTTGAGAGCCGGGTAAAAGAGCGAACAGCAGACCTCGAGCAATCCCTGGAAAGGACCAAGCAGGCCCAAGAGCAATTGATCCAGGCCGAAAAACTGGCAGCTCTGGGTAGCATGGTGGCGGGGGTGGCCCATGAAATTAATACGCCTCTGGGGAACTGTGTGCTGGCGGCCTCAAACCTCAAGGATACGGTGGACGAGGTGTTGGATGCGGTGGAGTCGGGGGTGGTCAACAAGCAGAATTTTATTCACAACATGGAGCAGCTGCGGTCCGGCTTTGAGCTGCTGAACACCAATCTGACACGCAGTGCCGATATGGTGGGGCGCTTTAAAAAGGTCGCAGTGGATCAGTCCCACGAGGAGCGGCGTGATTTCAATATGCTGTCGCTGGTAGAAGATACGATCGCCGCGATGTCTCCCCGTTTAAAGCGTGGTAAATGCCAGGTCAATCTCAGTGTTCCGGACAATATTGAGATGGATAGCTTCCCTGGCGATTTCAGCCAGATCCTGATGAATCTGATGGTTAATTCGTTGGTTCATGGATATCGGGAGCAACCGGGGGGCAAGATTGATATCGCCATCAAGCGTAACGGCAGTGAATTGGATATCGAATACCAAGATCATGGCCGCGGCCTTACCGAAGAGGCTTCACAGCGACTATTTGAACCCTTTTTTACCACCAATCGTGAACGGGGCGGGACCGGTTTGGGCATGGCTATTATTCACAATTTGATCAGCCATCGCCTGGGGGGAAGTATCCAACTCACCAGCAAAGTTGGTGAAGGGATCCGCTTTAAGATTATCACGCCGGTGGTGGCTCCCGCTGGAGCCGCTTAGAGCTGCGGTTTTAGCCAATCCAGATAGTGTTGGCGAATTGTTGTGCTTTCGTTGGCCAGGTGGTGGCGGCCATCCGGTAGCAGTAGTGTTTTTGCCTTGGGGAACTTCTTCTCTAGTGTCGGCAGATTAAAGCGCCAATCGACGGTGTCGTCCTGTTTTCCCTGAATCATTAAAGGTGCGTAGTCTTGGCTCGCGGGAAGTTCCAGAAATTGCGGTATCCAGCGCCGCAACGCAGATACCCACTCGACGGTGATGGTTCTACCCTGCAAGGGATCGCGGTTTTTAAGAAATTCCAAAAAATCCGTATCGTGACTGTTCTCGGTAAACTGCCGAGGAATCGCAGTTGCCCAAGGCTTGAGGACGCTGTGGGCCAGCTTTACCCATGGCCAGCGAGCAGGGCATATCAGCGGGGCCAGCATAACGATCTGGCCGGATACCTCCGGTTGCTGGCTTAACAGGTATTGGTTGAGGATAGCTGCACCGGTGCTTTGGCCGATCCAGTGCAGCGGACCAGGGATATCTGGCAGCGCTGTCAGGATTTCCGCCAGCACCTGCTGATACTGATTGAAATCCTCAATAGTACCGCGTTCGCCAGACGAGAGGCCGTGGCCCGGAAGGTCAAAACTGGTGACGGTGAGCTGTTGCTGCAATAGAAAATGTATCAGGTGGCCGTAGAGCGCATGGTGGTCGTGGTAACCATGGACTAGCAGAGCCTGACCCCGGCTTTCTGCGGGAGTAAAGCGTTGGACGGCAATATTGAAACCCGCTGCTGATAGTGATCCCAACTGCTGGTTGCAGTCCAGATCCTGGAAATCGATACCATAGTAGCGGCGATACTGCTGAATCTCTGAGTTGCTTTCTGCCGAGCCATTAAAGGCTGGCAGATTATCGATCAATACCCGCGCATCGAACTCTATCATCGACTCCGTCCGTTTCTTCAGCAACAAAAAAAGGTGACCGAAGCCACCTTTTTAAATCTAGCAGAAAGGCTTCTAAATCAGTAGTTTTCTGCCATCGCTTCTAAAGAGATCGCTTTGATCTTGTCGGCGTGGCCGGCGGTACCGAAGGCTTCGTAGCGAGCGATACAGATATCGGACATCGCAGTCATGGTTTCCTTCAGGTACTTACGAGGATCGAACTCGGCAGGGTTGTTTGCCAAGAAGCGACGGATCGCACCGGTGGAAGCCAGACGAAGATCGGTATCGATATTCACTTTGCGGACACCGTGCTTGATGCCTTCGACGATCTGCTCGACGGGTACACCGTAAGTTTCAGGGATGCCACCGCCGTGTTCGTTGATAATAGCCAGCCAGTCCTGAGGTACAGAGGAGGATCCGTGCATGACCAGGTGGGTGTTAGGAATGCGAGCGTGGATCTTCTTGATTGTGTCGATGGACAGCACGTCGTCGGTAGGCGGACGGGTGAACTTGTAGGCACCGTGGCTGGTACCACAAGCGATGGCCAGGGCATCAACGCCTGTCTTTTCAACGAAGTCAGCCGCTTCATCAGGATCGGTCAGCATCTGATCGTGAGACAGGATACCTTCTGCGCCGATTCCGTCCTCTTCACCTGCTTGGCCAGTTTCCAGAGAACCCAGGCAACCCAACTCACCTTCAACGGAAACGCCACAGGCGTGAGCCATATCAACGGTACGCTTGGTGACATCAACATTGTATTCGTAGTCGCTGGGAGTCTTGCCGTCTTCACGCAGAGATCCATCCATCATCACTGAGGAGAAGCCCAACTGAATGGAACGTTGGCAGACTGCGGGGGAGGTGCCGTGATCCTGGTGCATGCAGACCGGGATATGAGGAAATTCCTCAATGGCAGCCAGAATCATATGCTTCAGGAAGTTGGAACCGGCGTATTTGCGAGCGCCGGCAGAGGCCTGAACAATAACCGGGCTATTGGTCTTGTTTGCCGCTTCCATGATTGCGCGCATCTGTTCCAGATTGTTGACGTTGTACGCTGGGATTCCGTAGCCGTTCTCTGCGGCGTGGTCCAGCAGTTGTCTCATGCTGATCAGAGCCATATTCGCCTCTCAAATTGGTGTTAGTAAAAAATAGTAACGGGGTGGTGGCTGCCACCCCGGTCTCAATTAAGCCTCTGCGCGCTCTTCCAGAATAGCGACTGCAGGGAGTTTTTTGCCTTCCACAAATTCCAAGAAGGCACCGCCTCCGGTAGAAATATAGGATACCTGGGAAGCGATCTCATACTTGTCGACGGCTGCCAGAGTATCACCACCACCGGCAATGGAGAAGCCATCGCTGTCAGCAATTGCCATGGAAATCGCTTTCGTCCCCTGACCAAACTGGTCAAATTCGAATACCCCCACAGGGCCGTTCCAGATGATGGTCTGAGATGTTTTCAGCATGTCCGCCAGACGGGCTGCTGAATCGGGGCCGATATCCAGAATCATATCGTCGTCGCTGACTTCATCGACCTGCTTGATGATGGCTTCGGCCGCTTCGGAAAACTCAGTGGCAACAACAACGTCGGTGGGTAGTGGGATGTTGGTCTGGGCCATCAGCTTCTTGGCTTGGTCAAGCAGATCCTTTTCGTACAGAGATTTGCCCACAGGATGACCGGCAGCTGCCAGGAAGGTGTTGGCGATACCACCGCCGACGATCAGTTGGTCAACCTTGTCAGACAGGGCTTCCAAGACCGTCAGTTTGGTGGAAACTTTGGAGCCGCCAACAATTGCGGTCATGGGTTGAGCGGGTGTTTCCAGTGCCTTGGCCAGAGCATCAAGCTCGTTGGCCAGCAGCGGGCCGGCAGAGGCAACAGGCGCGTATTTGGCGACGCCATGAGTAGAAGCCTGGGCGCGATGTGCGGTTCCGAAGGCGTCCATCACGTAGATATCGCACAGTGCGGCCATCTTTTTGGAAAGGTCATCGTTGTTTTTCTTTTCGCCGACATTAAAGCGAACGTTTTCCAGCAGAACCATTTCACCGGCATTGACGTTGACGCCGTCCAGCCAGTCTTTCAACAGAGGCACTGGGCGACTTAGCAACTCAGACAAGTGCGCTGCGACAGGGGCCAGGGAGAAAGCTTCATCATACTCACCCTCGGATGGACGACCGAGGTGAGACATAACCATGACTTTGGCGCCGGCTTTTAAGGCCATTTCGATGGTGGGTAGCGCGGCACGAATACGGGCGTCGCTGCTTACTTTTCCACCTTTGACAGGAACGTTTAAATCTTCACGGATCAGTACGCGCTTTCCGCTCAGATCCAGATCAGTCATTTTCAATACACTCATGAGAGCACCCTATTATTTACAAGACTAAGAAATTTGTTCCGTTCCTCGCAGCCAGGCGTCGGCTACGTTCAGCATACGGTTGGCGAATCCCCATTCGTTATCAAACCAACACACTATTTTGATCAGCTTATCGTTGCTGACTCTTGTTTGTGTACCATCCACGATGCCGGACCGTGGATCGGTATTGAAGTCTATCGAAGCGTGGGGTTCGGCGGTATACCCCAAAAGACCCTTTAGGGGCCCTGTCTGTGCCGCGTCTGCAAAGAGCTTGTTTAGCTCTTCGGTACTGGTGCTTTTATTGAGCTGGATGGATAGATCCATCAGCGACACGTTGGTAGTGGGGACGCGAAAGTGCAGACACTGAAAACGCCCGGCCAGTTCAGGCAGCAGGCGGTCTATGCCTTTGCTGAGACCGGTGTCTACAGGAATAATCGATTGCAAGGCACTGCGGGTCAGGCGCAGATTAGTATGGTGATAGCTATCGATCACCGGCTGATCGTTCATCGCTGAGTGGATTGTTGTAGTGACACCACTTTCGACACCAAATTGTTGGTGCAATAGATCCAGCACTGGAACGATACAGTTGGTGGTGCAGGAAGCATTAGAGACGATCTGGTGACTGGCCTGCAGTTGCTGCTGGTTGAATCCATAGACGATAGTGGCGTCCACTTCAGAAGATGCCGGTTGTGAAAACAGTAGTCGCCTGGCGCCACTGTCGAGATGGATTTGGGCGGTATCCCGATCACTAAAAGAGCCGGAGCATTCCAATACCAGATCAATATCTAAAGCCTTCCAGGGCAGCTGGCTGGGATCTTCCTCGTTGAGGATACGGATCTGGTCGCCGTTGATCAGCAGGTTTTGACCATCGTTATCTACCGACACCGGAAAGCGCCCGTGGGAGGTATCGTAGCGGGTCAGATAGGTGATGGTGTGAATGTCGGCCAGTTCGTTAATGGCGACAATCTGCATCTCACGAAACTGCGGGTCGGAATAGAACGCGCGCAGCACGCTCTGGCCGATACGGCCGTAACCATTGATAGCGACACGGAAACTCAACCGGTCACCTCGCAGCTAGGATGCCCGATAGAACGCTGGGGCACGGAGATAAAACCGGCCCCAGTATTACAATTGGAATAGATCAATGGATTACAGCAGCTCATTGACCTTGGCGACCACATTCTCAGTGGTAAAGCCGAACAGCTTGAACAGTTCGCCAGCAGGGGCTGACTCACCGAAACGGGTCATGCCGACAATCGCACCATTAAGACCGACGTACTTGTACCAGAAATCGGCATGCGCGGCTTCGACGGCGACACGAGCGGTGATGTTCGAAGGCAGGACCGATTCGCGGTAGTCATTTGACTGCGCTTCGAAAGCTTCGACGCAAGGCATGGATACTACACGGATCTGCTTGCCCTGTTCTGTCAGTTGCTCGGCCGCATCCATCGCCAGACCGACTTCAGAACCGGTAGCAATCAGGATTGCATCAGGCGCGCCCTGGGTGTCGCGTAGTACGTAGCCACCACGTTGGATATTGCTAAGACGCTCGGCGCAACGGGCCTGGTGAGGCAGACCCTGACGAGAGAAGATCAAGGCTGATGGGCCGTCCAGTTTCTCCAGTGCCACTTTCCAAGCGACCGCGGATTCGACAGCATCACAAGGGCGCCAAAGATCCAGATTAGGGGTGTTGCGCAAGTTAGCGATCTGTTCGATGGGCTGGTGCGTCGGACCATCTTCACCCAGGCCGATGGAATCGTGGGTGTATACAAAGATGGAGCGCTGCTTCATCAGTGCCGCCATGCGAACGGCGTTACGGGCGTATTCCATAAATACCAGGAAGGTCGCGCCGTAAGGGATAAAGCCGCCGTGCAGGGCGATACCGTTCATGATCGCAGACATGCCGAATTCACGCACACCGTAGTAGATGTAGTTGC
Organism: Motiliproteus sp.; assembly: GCA_026196225.1. Lineage (GTDB taxonomy): Bacteria > Pseudomonadota > Gammaproteobacteria > Pseudomonadales > Balneatricaceae > Motiliproteus. Next base: position 21,074 of record JAPHRD010000004.1, on the reverse strand, counting down.
CGTCGCTCTCTTCTTTGCTGACGCCTTTGCAGTCGCTCCACAAAGTCAGGTTGGAACCGGCCAAGTCAGCGGATCCGCCTAGTAGTTCAGGCAGCATCGGGCCGTAAGCGTTGAGGGCGTTCTGAGAAGCTTTACGGCTGGCGATGGTCTCGCCTTTCTCCTGCAGGTCTTCGATATAGGCATCGGACTTAGCAGCGAAATCCTGAGGCAGGTCACCACTGATTCGGCGCAGGAATTCAGCGGCCAGGTCTGGGTAAGCGTCGTTGTAGGCAGCGAAGTCTTCGTTCCAGTTGTTTTCAACGATGCAGCCGGCGTCTTTGGCATCCCACTCTTCGTAGATGTCGGCAGGAACTTCGAAAGGACCATGCTGCCAACCCAATGCTTCACGGGTCAGAGCGATCTCTTCGTCACCCAGCGGTGCACCGTGACAGTCCTCTTTACCTTGCTTGTTCGGAGAACCGAAACCGATAACTGTTTTGCAGCAGATAAGGGTAGGCTGATCGTTGTTGTCGCGAGCGGCTTCAACGGCGGCAGCAATTGCTTCGGCGTCGTGGCCGTCGACGGCAGGAATAACTTGCCATCCGTAAGATTCGAAACGTTTGACGGTGTCGTCGGTGAACCAGCCTTCAACTTCGCCATCGATGGAGATGCCATTGTCGTCGTAAAAAGCGATCAGCTTGCCAAGACCCAGAGTACCTGCCAAGGAGCAGACTTCGTGGGAGATCCCTTCCATCAGGCAACCATCGCCCAGGAAGGTGTAAGTGTAGTGATCGACGATCTCATGACCTTCGCGGTTAAACTGGCCAGCCAGAACTTTTTCGGCTACAGCCATACCAACGGCGTTGGCGATGCCCTGACCCAGAGGGCCGGTGGTAGTTTCGATACCGGGGGCGTAACCGTACTCGGGGTGACCTGCGGTCTTGGAGTGCAGCTGACGGAAGCTTTTCAGATCATCGACACTGAGTTCGTAACCGCTAAGGTGCAGTAGCGAGTAGTGCAACATGGAACCGTGGCCGTTAGACAGCACGAAACGGTCGCGGTTGAACCACTGGGGATTGCTGGGGTTGTGCTGCAAGTAGTCGTTCCATAACACTTCAGCAATATCCGCCATGCCCATGGGGGCACCGGGGTGGCCTGATTTGGCGCGTTGTACGGCATCCATACTGAGGGCGCGGATAGCGTTGGCTAATTCTCGACGAGAAGGCATCTAACAAAACTCCTGAGCGTAATCGCAGCCAGTGGCTGAGGGTTGCAAAACCGGCAATGATAAAATTAGGTGCGTATTCTCTCGTACTCCTTCCCAGGCTTCAAATGGGAAAGTTAAAAAAATGCCAAGTTGAATGAATTTCATAGCAAGTTGCTGATGATTTCAGTCAATTCCTGACAAAAAATGCATGTCAGATGTAGCAATTGCCGATATCATATGAGGCTCTGAGTTAGTCACAGCTTTTTCAATTCGGTGGTTCGTTTGTTGTAGCCGACATCTGGAGCGCCGGAGCCCACAATCGCTAAACTGCTTAGTAATTAAGTCACTGTTTTTAAAACATTCAATTATTAAGGCAAGTATTCTTATGAGTTCTTATTCTCTTTTTACCTCTGAATCCGTGTCCGAAGGGCATCCGGATAAAATGGCCGATCAGATTTCTGATGCCGTTCTTGACGCTATTCTTAAAGACGACCCGCACTCCCGCGTAGCGGTAGAGACCATGGTTAAGACCGGTATGGCGATCATCGCCGGTGAGGTGCGGACTTCGACCTATGTGGATCTGGAAGATATCGTTCGTAACGTAATTTTGGATATCGGCTATAACAGCTCCGATGTTGGCTTTGATGGCGCATCCTGTGCGGTACTCAATGCCATCGGTAAACAGTCTGTCGATATCGCCGTTGGTGTCGATGCGGCGGAAAACAAGGATCTTGGAGCGGGTGACCAGGGCTTGATGTTCGGTTACGCTACCAACGAGACCGATGTGCTGATGCCTGCACCAATCTACTATTCCCATCGTCTGGTAGAGCGTCAGGCGCAATTGCGTAAAAAAGGTATCCTGCCTTGGCTGCGTCCAGATGCGAAATCCCAAGTTACTCTGCGCTACGAGAACGGCATGCCAGTGGCTGTAGATGCAGTGGTATTGTCTACTCAGCACTCCCCTGATATTGATCAGGCTGATATTCGTGAAGCGGTACAGGAAGAGATTATCAACCATGTATTGCCCTCCGAGTGGCTGCATGAAGATACTCACTACCACATCAACCCCACTGGTCAGTTTATTATCGGTGGCCCCATGGGTGACTGTGGATTGACCGGTCGTAAGATTATCGTAGATACCTACGGCGGCATGGCTCGCCACGGTGGTGGTGCTTTCTCCGGAAAAGACCCCTCAAAGGTTGACCGTTCTGCAGCTTATGCCGGTCGTTATGTGGCCAAGAATATCGTTGCTGCCGGTTTGGCGGATCGAGTTGAAGTTCAGGTCTCTTACGCTATCGGTGTCGCTGAGCCAACCTCAATTACGGTGAACAGTTTTGGCACCGGTAAAGTGGGCGATGACAAGATCGAAGCGCTGGTGCGGGAACATTTTGATCTCCGTCCTGGTGGCCTGATCGAGATGCTTGATCTGCGCCGTCCGATCTACCGTTCGACCGCTGCCTACGGCCATTTTGGTCGTGAAGAGGCAGACTTCACCTGGGAACGTACCGATAAGGCTGAACAGCTGCGTACAGCTGCCGGTCTTTAACGGCCTATCCGGAGCGCTGCAGTAGCGGTGCTCCTAATCTGAGCTTTTCTGTCCTATGCGAATCCCCCGCGTGTTTGAAGATCAACCATTAAAACTGGGTGACGAGATCGCTCTGGGGGAATTTGCTGCCCAACATTTAGGCCGTGCGCTGCGAATGAAACCGGGATACCAAATAATCCTGTTTAACGGTCAGGGCGGTGAATATAGCGCTGAACTGACCCAGGTTTCAAAAAAACAGGTGTGCGCTCGCATTACTGATTTTTCCGATGTCGTGGTGGATTCTCCGCTCAATATTCACCTGGGGCAGTGCCTGTCGCGGGGTGAGAGGATGGATTATGCGGTGCAGAAAGCCACAGAATTGGGTGTTAACCAATTAACGCCTATTTTCAGTGAGCGTTGTGAAGTAAAGTTGAATGCTGAACGACAGAGCAAGCGGGTACAGCATTGGCAGCAGGTGGCGGTTAGCGCCAGCGAACAGAGCTTGCGATGCCAAGTCCCCGATATTCACACACCCAAGGCACTGCAATCCTGGCTGAATGATGCCGATAGCGATTTGAAGCTGGTGCTCGATCCTAGAGCTCCACACGCCTTGGGGAGCTTTCAGCAGCCGGCCTCAGTCAGCCTATTGATCGGTCCCGAAGGCGGCCTCAGTGATGACGAGGTGGAATTGGCTAAACAGGCTGGTTTTTTGCCCATCGCATTGGGTCCGAGAGTGTTGCGCACCGAAACCGCTCCGGTGGCTGCGTTGACACTTTTGCAATATCTCTGGGGCGACTACCGTTAACCCATTTTCGCTACCATCTTGACCCTAGATGATGATTGGCTGTTAATCGTCAACGATCTGGTAGTATAGTTTCTGCTGATTTTTCCCAATTGTATTAGGAATGCTATCCCTATGAGTCTCAAAATCGGGGTCGTCATGGACCCTATTGAAACCATCAACTACAAAAAAGACAGCTCCTTGGCGATGTTATGGGCTGCTCAGGACCGCGGCTGGGAACTGTTTTATATGGAGCAGGCCGATCTTTATTTAAGGGATGGTAAGGCAATGGGGCGGATGGCGCCGCTGACGGTGGCCCGGGACCCGAACAACTGGTTCCAGCGCGGAGACTACAATAACCGCCTGCTAGCGGAGCTGGATGTGGTGCTGATGCGTAAGGATCCGCCTTTTGATAATGAGTTTATCTATTCTACCTACCTGCTGGAGCAGGCTGAGACCGAGGGAACGTTAATTGTTAACCGCACCCAGAGCCTTCGGGATTGTAATGAAAAGCTATTTGCCACCCAGTTCCCCCAGTGCTGCCCGCCGGTACTGGTCAGCCGCAGCCCTGAACTGCTGAAGGCGTTCCACCAAGAGCATCAGGATGTAATATTTAAGCCCCTGGACGGTATGGGTGGTAGTTCTATTTTTCGGGTTAAAGCCGGTGATCCTAATCTCAATGTGATTTTGGAAACACTGACCGATCACGGTGGCCAGCAGATTATGGCCCAGCGTTTTATTCCTGAGATTAAGGACGGCGATAAGCGGATTTTGATGATTGATGGCGAACCGGTGGATTACTGTCTGGCAAGAATTCCCACTGGGGGTGAAACCCGTGGTAATCTGGCAGCAGGAGGACGGGGCGAAGGACGACCTCTTTCGGATAGGGATCGTTGGATCTGTGAGCAAGTAGCGCCTACTCTAAAAGAAAAAGGCTTATTGTTTGTGGGTTTGGATGTGATTGGCGATTACCTCACCGAGATCAACGTCACCAGTCCTACCTGTATTCGCGAGCTAAACGATCAGTTCGACCTGGATATAGCGGGTCAACTGATGGATGTGATTGAACAACGTTGTCGTTAACCTAAGGCTAGATCGGGAAAGCGCACAGAATGACATCGGCGGTGGTGACAGACGCTAAGGTAACTCCGGTCGATCGGCTGGGGTTTACCCTGTTTGTCGCCGTTGCAGTGCATGCGATATTGTTACTGGGGATCGGTTTTACTGAGGAAAAGGCGCCGGCCCTGGCCCATACCCTGGAAGTCACCCTGGCTCAGTTCGAAAGTGAGAAAGCACCGGAAAAAGCTGATTTTATCGCCCAGAAAAATCAAGTTGGTAGCGGTGAAGCGGATAAGAAGGCACGACCTACAACCACCGAGCGTGCTCTTTTCCAGACCAATGAATCTAAACAGTTGGCCGCTCAGAGCCAGCCATTGCCTATTCCGGTGAGTAAGCCTGAACCTGCACCGGTTCCAGAAGTTGAAACCCCTACTCCGAAACCCACTCCATTACCGAAAAAGACCGTTGCCACCAAGATCCAGAAAAAGGTCTTAGTGACCCAAACCCAAAAAGCCAAAAAACGGGTGACGAAAGCCGAGCAAAAACAGACAGCCAGCAAAACCAAGCCCACATCGGGAATGTCTTCCTCGCTTTTAGCGCGGAGTCTGGAGATCGCCAGCCTGGAAGCTAAGTTGGATCTGCAGAAGCAGGAGCTGGCCAATCGTCCTCGGGTGCGGACTCTCTATTCTGCCTCCACTCGGGAATCCTACGACGCCGCATACTTGGATGCCTGGCGCCGTAAGGTGGAACGGGTGGGCAATCTTAACTATCCGGAAGAAGCTCATCGTCGTGGTTTATACGGTTATTTGCGGTTGCTGGTGGTTATTGAACCTGATGGCAGCATTAATCGGGTTGAGATTCTGAAATCTTCCGGCCATAGCGTGCTGGACGACGCTGCCAAGCGTATTGTTCATTTATCTGCTCCCTTTACTGCTTTTCCTCCGGAAATTCGTAAGCGTGCCGATCTGGTTGAGATCATCCGAACCTGGCGCTTTGAGCGTTCTCGTATCGGAATTAATAGCTAATTTCGGCATAGCTGCAAAATTTGGATCATACTTACAGGTACCTGTAATTCATCACGGGGGATAGATCGATGCCCGTATCCGCTGTTGGCGGCAGCAGTGCCGCGCCTTCGGCACCGACCAAAGAGTCGGTGCCTTCTCAAGATACAGCCAAGAGCAGCGCTACTGGTTCTAAGCAAAGCCAGAATCTAGCTATTCTCGAAGCCAACCGTTCAGTGAGCTTGTCGGCAGGTAATCAGCCGCTATCACTGGTCTATCAAGCAGCTATTGATGCTATCAACGAGGAGTTGGCTCCCACCATGGGGGAGAATGCCTTGGAACGTGGCCAGCAGCAAGGACTGGATGTGTCACCGGAAGCTACGGCTGAGCGCATTGTTTCCATGACCACCGCGATGTTTGACCGTTATCAGGATCATCGCCCGGAACTGTCTGCCACAGAGCAGCTTGATCGTTTTCTGTCGGTGATTGGGGGTGGTATCGACCAGGGGTTTACCGAAGCCCGTGAAATTCTTGACGGGCTTGGTGTGCTGGAGGGGGAAATTGCGGAAAATATTGATCGCACTTATACCCTGGTTCAACAAGGTTTAGAGGCATTTCGTCAGCGGGTCAGTGAATCTCTTGAACCGGATAATCCTGTTGCTGAGGCCTAATCAGGCCCCAGGTACATAGGCGCTGCTAGTGCCTTTAGCGATCATCTTGGAAAGATAGGCCAGCTTGTCTGGATCCTGATCGACGATATTAATCGTTACATTCACCATGTTGCTATTCATGTTGGGCTCGGCCGCCTGCAGTTGATGGACGTAGCCGTTGATGCGGGCCACTTCGCCACCACTACTGTTCTGCTGTAGATCAACTACCACAGTTTCGAGAATGGCGGGGATGCCATCTTGAGTACGGCAGATCAGTACGAATTGCTTGAGACTAAGGGCTTTAATCACGCACTGATTGATATTGTCGCCAAAGCGTATATGGGCTGGACCTTTGCCTTTAATCGGAGCCGCCGCAGGCGCCGCTTTGGGTTTAGGTTGAATCAAAGGAGATTGTAGCGATGCAGGTTTAGCGGCCGGTTTTGCCGCTGGTTTGGCTGCCAGGGCATCGAGAGAGCCAGCCGCCACCCCTTGAACACCAGCGGAAGGGGCTTCCATGGATTTCAGATCATGGTGTTTGCTGAGAACCTTGATCACCTTCCCTAGCAGTTTGTCCCGTGAAAAGGGTTTGCCGATATAGTCGGTGACGCCTGCCTGAATCGCTTCGACCACATTTTCCTTATCGCCACGACTGGTGACCATTACGAAAGGGGTTTCGGCTTTGCGTTCCTGACGGAACCAGGCTAGCAGTTCGATTCCGGACATCTCCGGCATTTCCCAGTCACAGAGTACCAAGTCGTATTGATCTTTGCTCAATAGCTGCTGAGCCTTACGACCATTGACTGCTTCTTCGACGGAAAACCCCGGAAAGCGTGAGCGTAACGTCTTGCGGACCATGTCTCTGATAAAGGCCGCATCGTCTACTACTAAAATTTTCAGATTTGCCATTTTTTCTGATGTCCTCTGGGAACTTACAGCATAACCGACGATGTTTTGGCTGGCCAGTTTAACAACGGAGTAGGTGAACGAAAACTGACTCAGATCGATAAATACAATTAAGACTTGTGTAAAGCCAGGGACGGTTGAATACTTAAGGTAGCAACGGAGAATGGTAACTACCTGAATCTTGGTTCTCCCTGGCTATGGAGGAATCAATGTCAGACATCAACCTGCGCAACCAATTTCTGCTCTCCATGCCCAGCATGGTCGATAAGAATTTTGATCATACCTTGACCTACATTTGTGATCACAGTGAGCAGGGCGCCATGGGTATTGTTATCAATCGTCCGATGGATCTATCGGTAAAAGATATTCTAGGTCATCTGGAGCTGGATACCGAAGATATGTTGGATCCGGAGATGCCAGTCTACAGTGGTGGCCCGGTACAAGGCGAGCGTGGATTTGTTCTCCACAGTCCAACTCAGCGTCCTTGGTCTTCCACGTTACCCGTCGATAATGATATCTGTCTCTCCACCTCTTTAGATGTTCTTGAATCTATCGCCTTGGGGCACGGGCCACAGCGCTATCTGATCGCTTTGGGCTACGCCGGCTGGGGTGAAGGACAGTTAGAAGAGGAAATTGCTCGCAATGCCTGGTTAAGTTGCCCGGCGGATTTGGATATAATATTCGCCACCGAGGCATCCGAGCGTCTCGACGCTGCTGCTTCACTGCTCGGAATTAAACTGGACTTGTTGCCCTCAGAACCAGGGCATGCGTAGTTCTAACTTCTACTTTTAGCAGGCTCGCTTTTGATCTTAGCCTTTGACTTTGGTACTTCACGTATCGGCATCGCCGTGGGCCAATCCATTACCGGAACCGCCACCGCTCTGGCTCCTATCAATGCCAAGGATGGGGTTCCCGATTGGCAAAAGTTGGCTGCGGTCATCGATGAATGGCAGCCCGAGGCATTTGTTGTCGGATTGCCTTTGAACATGGATGGCAGTCTCTGTGAAATGTCTTATCGGGCGCGGAAATTTGCAAATCGCTTGCACGATCGTTTTCAACGTACCAGTTATCTGATGGATGAGCGCCTTACCAGTCATGAGGCCAAAGGGATTCATCTGTCTAAAGGTGGGCAAGCCGATTTTAAAACCCATTCGATGGATGGGCTGGCAGCACAATTGATACTGGAGAGCTGGTTCCGTGAACCGGTTCACCGCAATAGTCAGGATAAGCTGGAGTGATGGCGTTTGCCATCATGTATATCGTCGCAACAATTGACTATTCATATAGAAATGCACTCACAATCGCACCCACATGAGGAGTACTAATGCCGCTGAACATCAACGTTGAAGAGTTGTTGGATAATATGGAACAAAGCCTTCGCCAATACCTCAGTGAGCACGGGATTGAACAGCCGATGATGGTGGGAATTCACACTGGCGGTGTTTGGTTGGCAGAACGACTGCATCAACGCCTCGGATTGGAAAAACCGATGGGCGTGTTGGATATCAGTTTTTACCGGGACGATTTTACCCGTGTGGGCTTGAACCCCAAGGTGAAACCCTCTTCTGTACCTCTGTCGACCGAGGATCAACACCTGATACTGGTGGATGACGTTGTGATGACGGGGCGTACTATTCGTGCGGCGCTGAATGAACTGTTTGATTACGGCCGTCCGGCGTCGGTGACGTTGATGGCACTGCTGGATCTAAATGCCCGTGAGTTGCCAATCCGTCCTGATATCATTGGCCAGACCTTGAGTCTGGAAAAAGGACAGCAGATCAAATTGCTGGGTCCCGATCCGTTGAGTTTGGAACTGCAGCAAAAATCGGACTAAAAATTTAACTACTTGAATACTATCAGCCGGATGACAGATCGATGAATCAGCATGCAGATGCGCTCAAACTGCAACTTAATGAGGAGGGCCGGTTACGGCATTTCCTCACCACTGAAGGATTAAGTCGGGAGTTGCTGACAGAAATTCTAAATACTGCCGATTCCTTTGCAGATATGGGAGCCCAGGCGGTTAAAAAGGTGCCGTTGCTGCGAGGAAAAACGGTGGTTAACCTGTTTTTTGAAAACAGTACCCGTACCCGCAGTACCTTTGAGCTGGCGGCCAAGCGGTTATCGGCTGATGTCCTCAACCTGGATATCAGTACCTCGGCCACTTCGAAAGGGGAAACCTTGAAAGATACCTTGCGTAATCTGGAAGCGATGGCCAGTGATATGTTTGTGGTTCGGCACCCTGATAGCGGTGCCCCTCACTTTATCGCCCAGCACGTGACGCCAAATGTGGCGATTATCAATGCCGGCGATGGCCGCCATGCTCATCCCACCCAGGCGATGCTGGATATGCTGACAATTCGACGCCATAAAGGTGGCTTTGAGCCACTAAAAGTGGCTATCGTTGGTGATATTCTTCATTCGCGGGTGGCGCGTTCCCAGATCTATGCGCTCAATACGCTGGGTGCTGACGAAGTTCGGGTCATCGGGCCGAAAACGCTGTTACCCCGTTATATCGAAGAGCTGGGTGCTGAGGTTTATCACGATCTTGGCGAGGGGCTCAAAGATGTCGATGTGGTGATTATGCTGCGATTGCAGCTGGAACGCATGGCCAGCGCCTTTCTGCCCAGCCAGGGAGAATTCTACAAACTCTACGGATTGACACGTGAGCGTTTAAAAGTGGCTAAGCCTGATGCCATCGTGATGCATCCTGGACCGATCAACCGTGGTGTTGAAATCGAATCCGAGGTGGCTGATGGGACCCAATCGTTGATCCTAAAGCAGGTCAACTACGGCTTGGCGACGCGAATGGCGGTGATGTCGATGGCCATGAGCGGCCAGGCGACACAGGATTCAGCAAATCAGTAATCTGATAAACGACGAGATAAGAGCGATATCGATGAAGATTCATATTCGTGGTGGTCGACTGATTGATCCAGCTAATCAGTTGGATGAACAGAGAGATCTATTTGTTGAAGACGGCAAAGTGGTTGCCTTGGGTAACACGCCGCAAGGCTTTGAGGCTGACCGTGTTATTGAAGCAGCGGGCCTGGTGGTCTGTCCGGGTCTGATTGATCTGCAGGTCAGTTTGTCAGAGCCGGGATTTACCCAGAAGGGGACTATCCGTTCCGAGACTAGGGCTGCGGTGGCTGGCGGTGTTACGACCCTGTGCTGCTTACCAAACACGGCTCCGGTACTGGACACACCTGCGGTTGCGCAGTTGATACAGGATCGTGCTGAAGAGGCGGGTAACGCTCGGGTGCTTCCTTTAGGAGCGCTTACTAAACAGCTGCAAGGCGAGCAGCTCAGCAACATGGTTTCTCTTAAGGAAGCGGGCTGCGTCGCCTTAACCAATGCCGGCAAACCGATTCACAGTAATCAGACCCTGTTGCGCTGCATGGAGTATGCCGCGACCTATGATCTGCTGATGATGGTGAGGCCTCAAGACTATGAATTGAGCAAAGGTGGCTGTGCCCATGATGGAAAAATGGCCAGTAAACTGGGTTTACCGGGTATTCCCGAGGCTGCTGAAACCCTTGATGTTTCCCGTTATCTGGTACTGGCCGAGCAGACTGGTGCTCGCATCCATTTCTCACAGTTGACCACCCCTCGTGCCTTTCAAATGGTCGACGCGGCTCAACAACGTGGCGTTAAAGTGAGCGCTGATACGGCCATTCAGTACCTGTTGCTTAGCGATGATAATCTGGAGAACTTTGATAGCGCTTATCACCTCATTCCGCCGCTGCGGACTCCGGCTGATCGAGATGGTTTGCAAGCAGCATTGAGCGGCTCGGTACTGCAGGCAATCTGTTCTGATCATCAGCCACAGGAGGCGGCGGCGAAAGAAGCACCTTTCGGTGCTACCGAGCCGGGCATGATTGGATTGCAAACATTGTTACCACTGGCATTAAAGCTGGTGGAGGCTGGCTGCTTGTCGTTGCCGAAGATGGTTGAAAAGCTCACGACTCAACCGGCTAAAATACTGGGTCTAGAACTGGGTAATTTAGGGATCGGTGCTGAGGCTGATATCTGCATTTTCGATCCCGAAGCTCAATGGGTTTTTGACGAAGCGAACAGTGTTTCACAGTCCCATAACAGCCCCTTCTATAACCAGACCCTCACCGGAAAGGTTCGCTATACCCTGGTTGCAGGGCAGTTGGTGCATGAACTTCAATAATATTTCTTGAAATAGTTAACAAAAATTAAGGCCGCTAAAATGCGGCCCTTTTTATGGGCGATGTTTCCTGGGTCTAGACGTTGAGGTAGTCGTCCTCTTCCTGAAGAAAAAACATATCGTTGTCTTCCTGGGACTTTATTTGCTCGGCCAGCTTGGGATTGGCTTCGGCAGAAAGTTTGATCATCAGGCGCAGGTCGTTGGCAGAGTCTGCGTGGGCCAGGGCATCCTCGTAGGTAACTTTGCCATCTTCGAACAGTTTAAACAGATGCTGATCGAAGGTCTGCATACCTATGTTGGTGGACTTCTTCATCAGCTCCTTCAGCTCGTGGACATTGCCCTTACGGATCAGGTCCGATGCTAGAGGGGAGTTGAGCAGTACTTCGACGGCGGCGACTCGGCCTTTACCATCGGTGGTGGGAAGTAGTTGTTGGGCCACAATGGCTTTCAGGTTTAGCGACAGGTCCATCCACATTTGATTGTGATGTTCCGGGTCAAAGAAACTGATAATTCGGTCGAGTGCCTGGTTGGCATTGTTGGCGTGCAAGGTTGCCAAACACAGGTGGCCGGTTTCGGCAAACTGCAGGCCGTATCCCATGGTGTCGCGGCTTCGGATCTCACCCATCAAAATAACATCGGGTGCTTGGCGCAGGGTGTTTTTCAGGGCTATCTCAAAACTGTTGGTATCGATGCCCACTTCACGCTGGGTGATGATGCAGTTTTTATGATCGTGGATATATTCGATCGGGTCCTCAATACAGATGATATGGCCCTTACTGCTATCGTTTCGGTAATCGATCATCGATGCTAGAGAGGTAGACTTACCGGTACTGGTGCCACCGACAAAGAGGATCAGCCCCCGTTTGGACATCGCCAGATCTTTTACCACGGCGGGCAGTCCCAGGGTTTCCATATCTGGAATATGAGTTTGAATCCGGCGCAACACCATGCCGGGGGAATTACGCTGGAAAAAAGCACTTACCCGGAAACGGCCGATTGTCGGTGCGCTGATAGCGTAATTGCACTCATGGTTGGCCTCAAACTCGCTCTGCTGAGCGTCATTCATGGTGCTATAGGTCAGCGCGCGGGCTTGGCGGGCTGAGAGTACATCACGGGTGAGGGGCTTAACTGTCCCGTCAACCTTGATGCTGGGCTGTGCGCCTGCGGTAATAAATAGGTCAGAGGCATCCCGCTCGACCATCACTTTAAGGAGTTGTGTAAAATCCACTGACCGACCTCATCCATAATCCGTATTTTATTAATGTAGCATCTGTGCTTTTAGACGGTTAGAAATTTTGCGGCATTTTGGCCTTTTCTCGCGCAGCTTCTCGAGAAATCAGTCCTTTCTTCAGTAGATCTTGCAGGCATTGATCCATAGTCTGCATACCGAAGCCAGCACCGGTCTGAATGGCCGAGTACATTTGTGCCACCTTGTCTTCGCGGATCAGGTTGCGAATCGCCGGGGTGCCTACCATGATTTCGTGGGCCGCTATCCGGCCACCTTTGGGTCGCTTCAGCAGGGTCTGGGAAATAATACCTTCCAGCGACTCCGACAACATCGAGCGGACCATATCTTTTTCCTGGGCCGGGAATACGTCGATAACACGGTCGATGGTCTTGGCGGCGGAGGTAGTGTGCAAGGTGCCGAATACCAAGTGGCCGGTTTCGGCCGCAGTTAATGCCAGGCGGATTGTTTCCAGATCTCGCATCTCACCCACCAGGATAATATCGGGATCTTCTCGGAGTGCCGAGCGCAGCGCTTCGGCAAAGCCTAAGGTATCGCGGTGTACCTCTCGCTGGTTTACCAAGCATTTTTTACTGTTGTGAACAAATTCGATGGGGTCTTCGATGGTGAGGATATGGTCATTACGGGTTTCGTTAACGTAGTCCACCATGGCCGCCAGGGTGGTACTTTTACCGGAACCGGTGGGACCAGTAACCAGCACCAGGCCTCTGGGCCGCTCGGACAGCTCTCGGAACACTTTGCCCATTCCCAGGGTTTCCATGCTGAGGATGTCGGTTGGGATGGTCCGGAATACCGCCGCAGCGCCTCGATTCTGGTTAAAGGCGTTAACACGGAAGCGAGCCAAACCAGGGACTTCGAAGGAGAAATCGGTTTCAAAGAACTCTTCGTAGTCTTTTCGTTGCTTGTCGTTCATGATGTCGTACACCAAGCTATGGACCTGCTTGTGGTCCAGAGATGGCATTTTGATCCGGCGCATATCGCCATCGACACGAATCATTGGTGGTAGACCGGAAGAAATGTGGAGGTCAGACGCGTTCTGTTGCACGCTGAACGTCAAGAGTTCGGTAATATCCATAGCACCCTCTGGACCCTGAAAAGACAATCAAATAAAGTGAGTTACCCAGCATTATTACTGAATTCTGATGACTAGCATAGCAGAGAATATATCCCAAACTTTGACACGGATCACTGAAGCGGAGAGCCGTTGTGGGCGCTTGCAAGGTTCAGTGGCCCTAATGGCGGTTAGCAAGACACGACCAGCCGAAGAGGTTCGGGAAGCCTATCAGGCGGGTATCCAGGATTTTGGTGAAAACTACCTGCAGGATGCGGTTGCCAAGATCGAAGCGCTGGAGGCGCTGGATATTCGTTGGCATTTTATCGGCCCGCTGCAATCTAACAAGACCCGCCCGGTGGCAGAGTTGTTCGATTGGGTGCACAGTGTTGATCGTATTAAGATTGCCCGCCGCCTGGATAAGCAACGTCCGGCGGGATTGCCTCCTTTAAATGTCTGCGTCCAGGTCAATATCAGCGAAGAGTTTAGTAAATCCGGTGTCGCTGTTGACCAAGTTGAGCCGCTACTTGCCGAGCTACAGACACTGTCCAATCTGCGGATCCGTGGCTTAATGGCTATTCCGGAAGCGGGAATGGATTCGCAGCACCAGCGAGAGACTTTCGCTAGCCTGCAGTCTTTGCAGAACAGCTTAAAAGTTAAATACCCACAGCTGGATACCCTATCCATGGGAATGAGCCAGGATATGGATGCCGCGATCGCCGCAGGCTCGACCATGGTCAGGATTGGTACCGCGATTTTTGGGCCACGCAAATACTCCAGCCCCGACTAATTTTAGCTTCACGAATTTTTTATTTCAGGCAGGTACACAGGTGAATACAGAGAGCAATTTTCCGGTTATTGGTTTTATCGGCGCAGGCAACATGGCGTCAGCCATCATTGGAGGTTTGTTGGCCAAGAATTATCCGCCGAAGAATATCTGGGCTTCAGATCCATCCTCCGAGAAACTGGCTCAGATGGCTAGCGATTGGGGGATCTCCATCAGTGAAGACAATCAGCAGGTTGCCAGTGAAGCAGAAGTGTTGGTCTTGGCGGTAAAGCCCCAGGTGCTGGGAACCGTAGCTCAGGCTCTGAAGCCAACACTGGAACAGAAGCCCGCACTGGTGATCTCTATCGCTGCCGGCATTATGGTGGACAGTATGCAACGCTGGCTGGGAGATGAAACTGCCATTGTTCGCTGTATGCCTAATACACCGGCCTTGGTGGAGACGGGGGCCAGTGGCCTGTTTGCCAATAGCCAGGTCAGTGATGCACAGAAACAGCAGGCGGAGCAGATTTTGAGTGCGGTGGGGATTTCCCTGTGGGTCGATCAAGAGGAGCAGCTGGACGCCGTGACTGCTGTTTCCGGAAGTGGCCCAGCCTACTATTTTCTGGTGATGGAAGCGATGATTTCGGCCGGAGAGCGACTTGGGCTCAGCACCGACGTCAGCACCCAGCTTACTCTGCAGACCGCTCTGGGGGCCGCTAAAATGGCGAAAGCCAGCGATGTGGATGTGGCAGAACTGCGACGCAGGGTCACCTCCCCTAATGGCACCACAGAAAAAGCAGTAGAAGCGTTCGAGCAAGGAGATATTCGCGGATTGTTTGATCAAGCGATGGTCGCCTGTGCGGATCGTTCCAAAAGTCTGGCTGAAGAGTTGGGAAGCGACTAAGGGATTTGCTGAGCACGGTGGAAATGACAGAGACCTGGCCCTATTATAGGTAACCTGTAAATAGCGCCCCAGCGCTTAGGCCTGATTCTGGCGATAACGGACGGGGCGGTGATTTTTGCCAACAAGATAGCTTTATGAAATCAGGTGTTTAGACAGAATTAACGGTTAGTAGCCCAACGGGGAGACACAGCGACAATGGGACATGAATCCTTCAGCCTCATCATCAGAACACTGGGTGAGTTTTACGCATTTATCGTGTTACTACGATTCCTGCTGCAGATGTCCCATGCTGATTTTTACAATCCCATCTCCCAGGCCGTTGCCAAGATGACCAGCGTACCTATCGCGCCTATTCGGGCGGTATGCCCAGCGATTGCCGGGAAAGATTTTTCAGCCTTGATACTGGCTATTTTGGTGAAGTTTGCCACCTTTATGTTGCTATTTGTGGTGGCGGGACAATTTCCCAACGTGCTTTCTGTCATCGTGATGGCTTTGGTCAGTACCTTGAGTACCGTACTGGATATCTATTTCTACGCCGTCATCGCCTCGGTGATTGTCAGTTGGGTGGCTCCAAACAGTTACCATCCGGCGCCTCAACTGATCGGACAGCTGACAGAGCCGGTATTCAGTCTGGCACGGAAAGTGATCCCTCCCATCGGCGGCCTTGATCTGTCACCGATACTGATCTTTCTGGCGATACAGGTGATACAGCTGCAGCTCTCCCAAATTTTGCACTGATGTTAGCAGTAAGACTGCCTTTGCACTGGTGGCGGAGGCAGATCGAGAAACTGGTTTGCGTTGCTTTTGTAACCAAACGACGCTGGCCGGAGCATAATAGAGATGATCATAATGAACCCTGAGCTCCCTGCGTTACTGTATGAGATGTGACTGACATATTCGGTTAGCTCTTAACATACAGTCATTCTGCGTTCTTTTGGTTATCGACATGCCTAAAACAATTCCTGAAGATTCCGTCGGCTTGGTAGAGCCGCAAACCTTACATTTTGCCAAGCCTTTACCGCTGGTCTGTGGCCGTACCCTGCCCAGTTACGATTTGATAATAGAAACCTACGGTGAACTCAATGAGTCTGCCAGCAATGGCATCCTGATCTGTCACGCCTTGAGCGGTCATCACCATGTGGCTGGCTACCATAGTATGGACGACCGTAAGCCCGGTTGGTGGGATAGCGCTGTCGGTCCAGGCAAACCGATCGATACGGATCGCTTTTTTGTAGTTGCCCTCAATAATCTCGGTGGCTGTCACGGCAGTACCGGCCCCAATAGCACTAATCCGGAAACCGGTGAGCTCTACGGCCCCGACTTTCCTATGGTGACGGCGAAGGACTGGGTGGTGAGCCAGGCACGATTGGCGGATCGATTGGGTATTCAGTGCTGGGCGGCGGTGATTGGTGGCAGCCTGGGAGGCATGCAGGCGATGCAGTGGGCGATCGATTTTCCTGATCGGCTCAAGCACAGCCTGGTGATTGCCGCCGCGCCTAAATTGTCAGCCCAGAATATCGCTTTCAACGAGGTGGCCCGGCAAGCCATCAGTAAGGATCCCGGTTTTCATCAGGGGCGCTATCGCGAGCAGGAGACCATCCCCAAGCGCGGCCTGATGCTGGCTAGAATGGTTGGCCATATCACTTATCTGTCCGACGACTCGATGGCTGATAAGTTTGGTCGGGATCTGCGTAAGGGTAAATTCAGCTACGATTTCGATGCGGATTTTGAAGTGGAGAGCTATCTGCGCTACCAAGGAGAGACCTTCTCCGAGACCTTTGATGCCAATACCTACCTGCTGATGACCAAAGCGCTGGATTACTACGATCCTGCAGCCGATTACGATGACGATCTGGTGGCAGCGCTATCACAAGCAACGTGCCAGTTTCTGGTGGTTTCTTTTACCACCGACTGGCGATTCTCTCCGCAGCGATCCCGTGAGATTGTTGATGCCTTGATTGCGGCAGGTAAGTCAGTTAATTATGCGGAGATTGAAGCCGCTCAGGGACATGACGCTTTTCTGATACCCATCCCCCGCTATATGGAGATCTTCAACGCTTATATGGATAGAGTCTCTAGTAGCGTAGAGAAGAGCGAGGAGGTTACCAATGCGAGCTGATCTGGAAATTATTCAGGAGTGGATCAAGCCGGGTAGCCGTCTGTTGGATTTGGGTTGTGGTCGGGGCGAACTGCTCAGCTATCTGACTGAGAATCGAGGTATCCAAGGCTATGGGCTGGAGATCAATGCCGATGATATTACCGCCTGTATCAAGGCCGGTATCAATGTTATTCAGCAGGATCTTAATCAGGGCCTGACCAATTTCACCGATAACAGCTTTGATGTTGTACTTATGACCCAAGCCCTGCAAACGGTGCGGCGGCCGGATATGGTGCTGGACGAAATGTTGCGGGTGGGCAAGGAAAGTATCATCACCTTTCCCAATTTTGGGCACTGGCGGGCGCGGGGTTATCTGGCATTTAGAGGCAAAATGCCAGTATCAAAATTTCTCCCCTATACTTGGTATAACACGCCGAACATACATTTCTGTACCTTTAAAGATTTTGAAGCACTTTGTTGGCAGAAGAATATCCATATCCTGGAACGTACGGTGGTGGACAGTCAGCATCGGGACCGTTGGTCGACTCGTCTATGGCCCAATATGCTGGGTGAAATCGCCATCTACCGGGTTACTAAATAGGTCGGAAAACCGATAGGGAACACATAAGGAGAAAGTCATGCGCCCATCAATCCTGATTGCTCTGGTTTTTACACTGACCAGTTGGTTTTCTGGTATAGCCCAGGCAGAGCAGTTTAAACCGTTTGATCAGTATGAAGTGCATTACGTTGCCTTCAATAGTAGTTTTGTCACGCCGGATGTTGCCAGTGCTTATGATCTGCAGCGAAGTAAGTATCGAGCGTTAGTAAATATTGCCGTGCTTAAAAAAGAGGGTAAGGAAAAGCCTTCGGTTAAAGCGATGGTTAAAGGCACGGTAAAAAATCTGATCGGACAGAGCCGGGATCTGAGCTTTACTGAGATCCGTGAAGGCGAGTCGATCTATTACATAGCCAGTTTTCGCTTTACCGATGACGAAATGCTGAGCTTCGAAATAAGCGCGCAGCCTGATCCAAACAAACCACCTTATTCCTTAACCTTTAAGCAGCATTTTTACGCTGACTGATCGGAAAAACGTTCCAGGACATTACACAGATTTTATGCAGAAAATAGTCTTAGCCAGCAGTAACCGCGGCAAATTGAACGAGTTTAATCAGGTGTTGGGAGGGCTGGATTACCAGGTGGTTCCTCAGTCCAGCTTTGATGTGCCAGATGCTGACGAGACCGGACTTAGTTTTGTCGAGAATGCCATTATCAAGGCCCGACACGCCAGTAGAATCAGCGGATTACCGGCGCTGGCGGATGACTCCGGGCTGGAAGTCGACTTGCTGGACGGAGCGCCTGGCATCTTCTCGGCCCGTTTCTCCGGTGACGACGCCACCGACGATAAAAACAACGCCAAGCTGATCAGTATGCTGAGCTCCTTTCCCGAGGAGCAGCGAACGGCACGGTTTCAGTGTCTGTTGGTGTTTATGCGCCACGCTGAGGATCCGACGCCCCTGATCTGCCAGGGAACCTGGGAGGGGCGTATTGTTCTGGAACCTCGCGGTAGCAATGGATTTGGTTACGATCCGCTGTTTTATATTCCTGACTTGGACTGCTGTTCTGCCGAGCTAGCTCCGGATCAGAAAAACAGCCTCAGCCATCGGGGTCAGGCGGTACGACAGTTGGTCGAACGATTGGCGCAGCGCTAAATGAATGTTGTGGCAGGGCGGATCCAGTTACCGCCCTTGAGTATCTACGTGCATGTGCCCTGGTGTGTGCGCAAATGCCCCTACTGTGACTTTAATTCCCATCATCAGCCGGAGACCCTTCCGGAGCAGCAATATTTGCAGGCATTACTGGCGGATCTACGTCAGGAATTACCGCTGGTGCAGGGGCGTCGATTGCATTCGATCTTTATCGGCGGAGGTACCCCCAGCCTGCTCAGTGGTGATTTCTATCTGCAGCTGCTGAGTGAGGTGGAGGCGCAGGTAGGCTTTGAAGAATCGATAGAGGTTACCCTGGAAGCCAATCCGGGTACCTTTGAGCAGGCTCGATTTAAGGCATTTCAGCAAGCCGGAATCAATCGACTGTCTATTGGCATTCAAAGCTTTGATGATAATTGCCTGAAGGCGCTTGGCAGGATTCATAGTGCCGAAGAGGCTGTCGAGGCTATCAAGCGCGCGCAAGATCTGGGCTTTCAGCGAATTAATCTTGATTTGATGCACGGTCTGCCAGGACAGTCACCGGAGCAGGCTATGGCAGATCTGCAGCAGGCGATCGATCTGAATCCTGGGCATCTCTCCTGGTACCAGCTGACCATTGAACCCAATACTGAATTCCATAACCGGCCACCAACGTTGCCGGAGGACGATGCGCTGTGGCAGATCCAGCAGCAGGGGCAGGCTCTGTTAGCAGAAGCGGGGTACCAGCAGTACGAGATCTCTGCCTACAGTCAGCCGGTGCAACAGAGTCGTCACAACTTAAACTATTGGCAGTTTGGCGACTACCTGGGGATCGGTGCGGGTGCCCATGGGAAATGTACGCATATGGATACCGGTTCCGTTGAACGTCGATGGAAAAGACGCCAGCCGAAAGCCTACATGGATGCGCTGGGCCGTTTGATTAGCGGTAATGGTTACTTGTCGGGCTCTGAGATGATCGACACAGATGCCCTAGCGTTGGAATTTATGATGAACGCACTGCGGCTCTATCGAGGTGTCGATGCGGATCTTTTTGCACAACGAACGGGGCTTTTGTTGGACGATATCGCCCCTTTGTTGGAGAAAGCTAGGGCACTGGATTTGCTGACGGTTGATCCCAACAGACTTGCTCCCAGTGCTAGAGGTAGGTTGTTCTTAAATGACCTGCTGGAAATCTTTATGTAAGCTGATCGTTTAACCGATAGATTGCCGCAGGAATTTCACTTAAGCACTGCACTTCCAAGGTGGCCGGTGTGCCGCCAGGCCATTTGATCTGCTCAAGATTAACCCAGAGGCTGTAGACGCCGGCGTTGTGGGCCCCCTGAATATCATGACTGGGATTGTCGCCCACGTGGACAACTTCATTGGCCTGGGCGCCGGTAAATTCCAGCATCTTTTCAAACATCAGCGGATCGGGCTTGGCGCTGCCGACCTGGTCAGCGTTGAAGCAAAAATCGAAATGATCTCCCAGCCCCACTAGCTCGATATCGGCATTGCCATTGCTGAGAGCTCCCAGTTGATAGCGTCCGTGAAGCTGGTCCAGCATGTGGATAGCATGATTGAAGAAAGCGACTTGGTTGCGGGCTTTGAGGAAGCAATCAAAGGCTTGTTCAACTTGCTGCTCTAATTGTCTGCCATGATATCCACTGGCGATCAATCCCTCGCGCAGTACACCAAGGCGAATCGCAGTAACGCTGTGTGCCCAATGGGGGTGTCGCTCTACGACCTGTCGCTGGAGGGTTGCGAAGTCGCTGATCTGGTAGCGTTCGGTAAAAGCGGGTGCTCGCTCACTAAGCCAGCGATAGAGGGTCTGGTTGGCTTTTTTGATAACCGGGTCAACCGCCCATAGGGTGTCATCCAGGTCAAAAGTGATAACTCGGATCATTGCTTTATTTCTTCCTGGCCCGTGGATGGGCACCGTCATAGACATCGGCTAAATGCTGGAAATCCAAATGGGTGTAGATCTGGGTGGTAGCGATATCCGCATGCCCCAGAAGTTCCTGTACCGCTCGCAAGTCGCCACTGGATT